>NZ_JBIWIO010000001.1:24634-424559 GCF_044764665.1 Streptomyces sp. NPDC093795 | reverse complement strand
CGTCCCCCCCCCCCCCCCCCCCCCCCCCCCCCCCCCCCCCCCCCCCCCCCCCCCCCCGGCCCCCCCCCCCCCCCCCCCCCCCCCCCCCCCCCCCCCGCCCCGCTTCACGTCGGAGAAGGCCCGCGGCGACAGATCCGCCGATCGGGTGGACTCTGGTCTAATGGGTTGCTCTTTTGTCGACCACTGGTAGTGGGGGCGTGGTGTTGGACGTACAGAACAGGTCCGCCGAGGAGGCCCTCACCGGCACTCCGGGCGCCGTCGGCACCGAGACGCCCGACGGCCTCTCGCCGGCCCCGCTCCGCCCGTACCTGATCCTCGCGGTCGTGCTCTGCGGCCTGTACTTCCTCTACTCCTGGGTGCAGTACGCGCACTTCCGCACCCCCTCGTGGGACCTCGGGATCTTCGGGCAGTCCGTCCGCGCGTACGCCGAGTTCCGGGCCCCCGTCGTCGACATCAAGGGCCCCGGCTTCCACATACTCGGCGACCACTTCAGCCCGGTCACCGCGCTGCTCGCGCCGCTCTACTGGATCTGGCCCTCGCCGGTCGCCCTGCTCTTCGCCCAGGCCGCGCTCTTCGCCTCCGGCGCCGTCGTCGTCGGCCGCACCACGCAGCAGGTCCTCGGCAGCCGGGCCGCAGGCATCGGGCTCGCCGTCGCGTACGGGCTGTCCTGGGGGATCCAGGAGGCGGTCAAGTCCGACTTCCACGAGATCGCCTTCGCCGTCCCGCTGCTCGCCCTGACCTGCCGGGCCCTGCTCCTCGGACGCTGGACCGCGGCCGTCGCCTGGTCCGCCCCGCTCGTCCTCGTCAAGGAGGACATGGGTCTCACCGTCTCCATGGTCGGCGTGGTCCTCTTCGTGAAGGGGCAGAAGCGGCTCGGCGCGGCCCTGGCCGGCTTCGGCGCGGCGGCCTTCGCCCTGACGGTCCTGGTCCTGATCCCGGCGGCGAGCCGGGTCGGCGAGTACGACTACTGGTCCAAGATCGAGAAGACCGGGGAGGGCGCGGAGACGTCCTTCGGGCAGGTCGTCGGCGACGCCCTCGCCTCCGGCGAGCGCTGGGAGATGGTGTTCTTCCTGCTCGCGATCACCGGCTTCCTCGCCCTGCGCTCCCCGCTGATCCTGCTCCTCCTGCCCACACTCGGCTGGCGCTTCCTCTCCCAGGACGCCAACCACTGGGGCATGCACTGGCACTACAGCGCGATCCTGATGCCGGTGCTCTTCCTGGCCCTGGTGGACGGCGTCCGCTCCGTGCGGACCTCCCCGCGCGCGTGGCTCGTCTCGTACGGGAAGGTCGTCGTCCCGGTGGCGACGGCGGTCGCGCTCGTCCTCGCCGCGAACCTGCCGCTGCGGGAGCTCCTGAAGTCGGAGACGTACCGGACCGACACCCGGACCGAGCAGGCGCGGGCGGCGGTGGCCGCGGTGCCGGAGGGCGCGAGCGTGGAGGCCGACGTCTCGCTCCTCGCCCACCTCACGGCCGACCACCGGGTCTACTGGGTGGGCACGTCGAAGGGGGCCACCCCCGACTATCTCGCCTACGACCTGCGGGGCTGGTCGCAGCCGGTGTCGGATCCGGTGCAGCTGGCTTCGCAACTGCATCCGGAGGCGCGGTACGAGATCACGTACCGCTCGGACGGCTTCGCGGTCCTCAAGCGGGTGTGACACGACACGAACGACCGAGGGCCCGGTTCCGTACGGAACCGGGCCCTCGGTCGTTCTACGTGATCAGTACCTTCGTGATCAGTACTGCTGCTTGTTGCGGTTGAACCAGGCCGCGCCGTCCGCCTTCGCCACGAAGACGATGACGAGGACGCCGAGGGTGAGGCTCACGATGCCGAGGGGCAGCGAGAAGATGCTGAAGAGCACGGCGAACGAGGCGTAGACGATGGAGCCGATCCGGACGCCGTTGCCGCCGGAGCGGAACTTGGCGGCCAGCACCATGCCGGCGACGGCGAAGATGAGCGAGAAGATGCCCAGGCCGATCAGGAGGCCCTGGCCCATGTCGGCGAAGAGCTCGGCGTCGGCGTTCGAGGTGCTCGACTGCTCCAGCTCGTCGACGGCGAACGAGAGACCGATGACCGCCAGACCACCGAGGAGGTTGAACGCGCCCGTGATCCACAGGAACACGCGCGCGGCCTTCACGCCGCCGGGCATCTCCATGGCCGCGCCCGGGTAGCCACCGCCGCCGTACGGGGAGACCGGCGGAGCGGCCGGGTAGCCGTAACCGCCCTGCTGCGGCGGCACGCCCTGGGGGGCCTGCTGGGGGTAGCCGTAACCGGGCTGCTGGCCCTGGCCCTGGTTCTGCGGCTGGCCGTAGGGGTTGTTCGGGTCACCGAAGCTCATCGCGGGTTTCCTCCGTGAAATTTCTCTGTGCGGGGACGACGCGGCCCGCGCGGAGGACTCTTCACGGGTGTGAGCGGATTCCCCCCGGCACTTTCCGCGGTACTTCGCCGATCATCGTGGTCGCATCGTCGACTTTTTGTCCAGTCGGTACGCGCCGGAGTTGTGCAAGTGCAACCTGTCGTTCCGCACCGCAGACCGCTCGGCACCGGCGAATTGGAACAAGGCGGGGGTCATCCGGGAGGATGTCTCCATGAGCGCCCAGATTCTCGATGGCAAGGCCACCGCAGCCGCGATCAAGTCCGATCTGACCGTCCGTGTGGCGGCCCTCAGGGAGAAGGGCGTCACACCTGGACTCGGCACCCTCCTGGTCGGCGACGACCCGGCCAGCCAGAAGTACGTGGCCGGGAAGCACCGGGACTGCGCGCAGGTCGGCCTCGCCTCGATCCAGCGCACCCTGCCCGCCACCGCCACCCAGGAGGAGATCGAGGCGGTCGTACGCGAGCTCAACGAGGACCCGGAGTGCACGGGCTACATCGTCCAGCTCCCGCTGCCCAAGGGCATCGACGAGAACCGCATCCTGGAGCTGATGGACCCGGCCAAGGACGCGGACGGACTGCACCCGACCAACCTCGGCCGGCTCGTCCTCAACGAGCCCGCCCCGCTGCCCTGCACGCCGAACGGTGTCATCACGCTGCTCCGCGCGCACGGTGTCGAGATCAACGGCGCGGAGGTCGTCGTCGTCGGACGCGGTGTCACCATCGGGCGCCCGATGCCGCTGCTGCTCACCCGCCGCTCCGAGAACGCGACCGTGACCCAGTGCCACACCGGCACCCGGGACCTCTCGGCGCACCTGCGGAACGCCGACATCATCGTCGCCGCGGCCGGTGTGCCGCACCTGATCAAGCCCGAGGACGTGAAGCCTGGCGCTGCCGTCCTCGACGTCGGCGTCTCGCGCAACGCCGAGGGCAAGATCCTCGGCGACGTGCACCCGGACGTCACCGAGGTGGCCGGCTGGATCTCCCCCAACCCCGGCGGCGTGGGCCCGATGACCCGTGCGCAGCTCCTCGTCAACGTCGTCGAGGCCGCCGAGCGCGCGGCCGCGGCGCTCTGACGTGACCTCCGGGACCCCGGGGGCTTCCGAGACCCCTGGGACACCTGGGAACCCGGACGGGGCGGACGCGACGAAGGCCGAGGCCGACGCCCCGGCTGCCGCCTCTGCCCCCGCCCCTGCCCCCGCCGGTGCTTGGCGGCGCCCGAAGCCCACCCTCACCACCTCGACCGCGCGGCCCGAGGGCGGCGGCCGGGCGGCCCCCGGCGACGCTTCGGCGCCCGCGCGCCAGTGGCCGCTGCTCACCGTGCTCTGTCTCGCCGGGATCGGGCTGCTCGTGGTGGGGACGGACCCGTTCCCGCACGCCTTCAGGATCGGGGCGATCCTGATCGGGGCCGCGCTGCTCGTGGGGGCCGCGATGCGCCGGGTGCTGCCGTCCGTGGGCATGCTGGCCGTACGGTCCCGCTTCACGGACATGATCACGTACGGGGTGATGGGCAGCCTGATCGTGCTGCTCGCGCTCATGGTGCAGCCGGAACCCTGGCTGAGAATCCCGTTCCTGGAGGACATCCTCCATCTCACGGTCACTTAGAACGGTCACCTAGGGCGGTCACCTAGAACGGTCACCTGGAACGGTCACCTGGAACGGTCGCCTGAACGGATCGTCCGAGGCACGGCGCCCGCCCTCTCCCCCGTGGGAGGGCGGGCGCCGTTGCGATCAAGGGTCATGTACGTGCCAAGGGTGGTTCAAGGCCCGTCGGCGCGCTGTGGCACGGAAGTGACCATTCCGGTACCTCGGCTCCGCATCCGGGGCGCGCACCGCCCCCGGACCTGCCATCCTTCGGAAGTCGAGGGAGCACGGGACAAGGGGGGCCGCACATGCCTGGTTGGAAGGCGCTGCCGGACGAACTCGACCCGGAGGTGCGCGCGTTCACGGAGCGGCTACGGCGGCTGATCGACCGCAGCGGCCTCGGCGTCACGGCCGTCGCCGAGCGCACCGGCCATGAACGCGCCGCCTGGGACACCTATCTGAACGCGCGTCTGCCCGCGCCCCGCGGCGCCGTCATGGCCCTCGCCGACGTGACCGGAACCGACCCGGCCGACCTCACGAGCCACTGGGAGCGCGCGGACCACGCCTGGGGCGACCACACGATGCAGATCCGGCGCCCCGACCCGCCCCAGCCGGCGGAGCCGTCGCCCCCGAGCCCGGCCGAGCCCCGACCTCATACCGTCGCCGCGCCCTCACCTCGTACCGCCGAGCCCTCACCTCGTACCGCCGAGCCCTCACCTCGTACCGCCGAGCCCTCACCTCGTACCGCCGAGCCCTCACCCCGTACCCCCGCCCCCGCCCCCCGCTCCCGGCGCCGCAACGTCCTCCTCTACGCCGCCGGGATCGTCGGCGCCCTGCTCGTCGTCACCGCCGCCCTGCTCCTCGTCGACCTGGGCGGCTCCGACAGTGAGGCCGGCCGGGCGGCCCCGTCGCCCACCACGACCGCCCCTCCCACCACCCGGCCCGCCACCCTCCCCGCAGGGGTGCGGTGCGTGGGGCCCGACTGCACCGGCCAGGACCCGGAGGCCATGGGCTGCGGCGGCGACCTCGCCACCACCGTCGCACGCGCGCGCGTGGGCACCGCCCAGATCGAGGTCCGCTACAGCGGCACCTGCGCGGCGGCCTGGGCCCGCATCACCGGGGCCACCGCCGGGGACACCGTGACCGTCGAGGCCGGGGACACCGAACGGCGCGCCACCGTCGACAGCGCCGGCGGCGCCGACACGGCGGTGGCGGACACCGACGCGTACACCCCGATGGTCGCCGTCGCCTCCGGCGCCGACGCGCGGGCCTGCGGGGCGCTCGCGAACGGACGTCAGGGCTGTACGGGCGCCCCGTAGGAGGCCCCTGACGGACCGGGGGCGAAGAGGAGGCGGACAGGCGGCGGGCGTGCGGCGGACAGGCGGCCGGAGGAGTGGTCGCGGGCGCGCATGCGGGCGGCAGTGAGCCGGACCACAAGGGGGTGGGGATTCACCGGGGCCCGGGTCGGATAGCCTGACCGCTGGATATCTCTTCATGTCGAGACACCGATCGATCAAGAGAGCTATCCCGCACCAGGGGCAGGGACCCCCACCGCCAGCTGTCTTACGGAGATCGCCATGACCCGCACTCCCGTGAATGTCACCGTGACCGGCGCGGCCGGCCAGATCGGCTACGCGCTCCTCTTCCGCATCGCCTCCGGCCACCTGCTCGGCGCGGACGTGCCGGTCAAGCTGCGCCTCCTCGAGATCCCGCAGGGCGTGAAGGCCGCCGAGGGCACCGCCATGGAGCTCGACGACTGCGCCTTCCCGCTGCTCAAGGGCATCGACATCTTCGACACCCCGGAGCAGGGCTTCGACGGCGCCAACGTCGCGCTGCTCGTCGGCGCCCGCCCGCGTACCAAGGGCATGGAGCGCGGTGACCTGCTCGCCGCCAACGGCGGCATCTTCAAGCCGCAGGGCAAGGCCATCAACGACCACGCCGCGGACGACATCAAGGTCCTCGTCGTCGGCAACCCGGCCAACACCAACGCCCTGATCGCCCAGGCCGCCGCCCCGGACGTGCCGGCCGAGCGCTTCACCGCGATGACCCGCCTGGACCACAACCGCGCGCTCTCGCAGCTCGCGGCGAAGACCGGCGCCTCGGTCGAGGACATCAAGCGCCTCACCATCTGGGGCAACCACTCGGCGACCCAGTACCCGGACATCTTCCACGCGGAGATCGCCGGCAAGAACGCCGCCGAGGTCGTCAGCGACGAGGCCTGGCTGGCCGACACCTTCATCCCGACCGTCGCCAAGCGCGGCGCCGCGATCATCGAGGCCCGTGGCGCGTCCTCCGCCGCCTCCGCCGCGAACGCCGCGATCGACCACGTCCACACCTGGGTCAACGGCACCGCCGCGGGCGACTGGACGTCCATGGGCATCCCGTCGGACGGCTCGTACGGCGTGCCGGAGGGTCTCATCTCCTCCTTCCCCGTCACCTGCACCGACGGCAAGTACGAGATCGTCCAGGGTCTGGAGATCAACGACTTCTCCCGTACGCGCATCGACGCCTCGGTGGCGGAGCTCGCCGAGGAGCGCGACGCGGTGCGCGAGCTCGGCCTCCTCTGAGACCAGCGGCTCGCCTGAGCCCGGCTCACCCGAGTTCCGACTCGCCTGAGCCCGGCTCCACACGCTCGGCGCCCCCGGCCCGTACGACCGACCGTACGAGCCGGGGGCGCCGTTTTCCGTGCCGACACGGAACCCCGAGCTCCCCTGGAGGGCGGCGAGAGCCGCCGGCACTTCCTGCGCGTCCGGGTCGGCGGCTGGGGCGAGGAGATCGTCACGACCGTCTTCGTCCGCGTCCACACGCAGGGCGGGATGCTGATGCTGGAGGTGGCGCCGCACGTGCTCCGGCCGGTGAAGCCGCTCTACCGGTACGCCGACCGGATCGCCCACCGCTACCTGCACAACCACCACTTCGGCAAGGCCGTCTGGGCCCTCGGTCAGACCCCGCGCTCCGCCGGGCAGGCCCTGGTCACGGTCGGGCGCTCGCTCGCCCACGGCTGGCGGCTGCTCACCGCGGGCCACGCCAACGCGCTGCCCGAGGGCCCCGAGGTCTCGGTCCGCGAGCTCGGTTCCGACGACGAGGCCTCGCTCTTCCAGGAGATGGACGTCAGCCGTTATCTGAAGAGCGTGCAGGACCGCCGTACGAGGCCCTGAGGGGGGCCTCCGAGGACGGGCGGGCCAACAAGCCCGGCTACCAGGAGATCAGCCTCGAACGGGTCACGGGAGAAGCGGGTGCCCCGGCCGACTCCGTCGAGCTGGTGTACGCGTACGACCGGGACGACGGCAGCCGCCGCAAGGTCGTCGACCGGGCCTTCACGGCCGAGGACGGCACCCACTACGCGATCCTGGCAGCCGGCCCGGAGAGCGCCTGGCCGAAGCAGCGCGAAGTCCTCCGCGTGGCCCTGGACTCCTTCCGTCCGGGCGCGCACTGACCTGATCCGTCACGTCCCCGGGGCGCGCACTGACCCGGGTCGGCGCACCCCCGGTCACGCCGGGCGCGGGGTGTAGTGGCCGGGCGTCATCCGGGTGGTGACGGCGATCCGGTTCCAGGCGTTGATGACGACGATCGCGCTGATGACCCGGGCGAGTTCGGTCTCGTCGAAGTGCGCGGCGGCGTGGGCGTACACCTCGTCGGGGACGGAGCCCTCGGTGAGGACGGTGACGGACTCGGTCAGCGCGAGGGCCGCGAGTTCCCGCTCGGTGTAGAAGTGCCGGGACTCCTCCCAGGCGGAGAGCTGCACGATCCGCTCGACGGTCTCACCCTCCGCGAGCGCGTCCTTGGTGTGCATGTCGATGCAGAACGCGCAGCGGTTGACCTGAGAGGCCCGGATCTTGATCAGGTGGTAGAGGGTCGGGTCGATGTCCTGAGCGGCCGCCGCGTCCAGCCGGCGCATCGCGCGGTAGAACTCGGGGACGCGCTCGGCGAAGGGGAGCCGGGGGGCGTGCGCGGGGGCGTACTCGACGTGCGAGACGGCGGCGGAGGCGGCGGCGGTCTCGGTGAGAGTGGTGTTCGTGGTGGTCATGTCTCTCACCGTACGAGCCGGATGGCGCAGGGGTATGGTCCATTCCCATGGCGAATGAGTGTGCCAATTTCGGGGCCGACCTCCACCTGGAGCTCCGCGGTCCGCGCCTGCGCGCCGGTCTCATGGACGCGCTGCGGGAGGCGGTGCGCACCGGCCGCCTGGAGGCCGGCACCCGGCTGCCGTCGTCCCGTACGCTCGCCGCCGACCTCGGCATGGCCCGTAACACCGTCGCCGACGCCTACGCCGAACTGGTCGCCGAGGGCTGGCTGACCGCCCGGCAGGGCTCCGGCACCGTGGTGGCCCGCCGCGCCGAGCCCCGTACGGCGGTGCGCCCGCCTCCCGTCTCCTCGCCCGTGCTCTCCCCGACCCGGCCCGCCGCGCCCGCGCACAACCTGCGGGCCGGTACCCCCGACCTCGCGTCCTTCCCGCGCGCCGAGTGGCTCAAGGCGTACCGGCGGGCGCTCACCGACGCCCCGAACGAGGCCTTCGGATACGGCGACTCGCGCGGCCGGATCGAACTGCGCACCGCCCTCGCCGATTACCTCGCCCGTGCGCGGGGCGTGCACGCCCGGCCCGAACGGATCGTCATCTGCGCGGGCTTCGTGCACGGCCTGTTGCTGATGGGCCAGGTGCTGCGGAACCGGGGCGTACGGAACGTGGCGGTCGAGTCGTACGGGCTCGGCCTCCACGCCGGTCTCCTCACCGGGGCGGGCCTCGGGATCCCCGTCCTGCCCTTCGACGAACGCGGCACCAGGGTCGAGGAGTTGTCGGACCCGGGGGAGTACGGCGAGGGGGAGGCGCTCGTCTCTGCCGGGGCCGTCCTCATGACGGCCGCCCACCAGTTCCCGCTGGGCGGCGCCCTGCCCCCCGACCGGCGGGCGGCCGTCGTCGACTGGGCGCGGGCATCCGGCGGCTTCGTCCTGGAGGACGACTACGACGGGGAGTTCCGCTACGACAGACAGCCGGTCGGCGCGCTCCAGGGCCTCGACCCCGAACGGGTCGTCTACCTCGGCACCGCGAGCAAGTCCCTCGCCCCCGGACTGCGGCTCGCCTGGATGGTGCTGCCGGAGAGCCTCGCCGGCGAGGTGGCGGCGACGAAGGGGGCCGTGGACTGGACGTCGAGCGCGCCGGACCAGCTGGCGTTCGCGGAGTTCCTGCGCTCGGGGGCGTACGACCGGCACGTACGGGCGATGCGGCTGCGCTACCGGCGCCGCCGCGACCAGCTGGTCGCGGCGGTGGCCGCGCACTCGCCCGACACCCGGGTCAGCGGGATCGCGGCCGGTCTCCACGCGGTCCTCGCCCTGCCGCCCGGCACCGAACAGGCCGTCCTGCGGTCCGCCGCCTGGCACGGCCTCGCCGTCCAGGGCGTCAACCAGTTCCGCCGCCCCACGGTCCCCCCGACCCTGGACGGCCTCGTCGTCGGCTACGCCACCCCTCCCGACAGCGCCTGGAACAGCGCCCTCCAGAGCCTCTGCCGGGTGCTGCCCTGAAGTGATGTCAGGAGGCCTCGGGGCGCGCTGGGTCCGTGAGGCCCGTACCGAGGGCCGCCTCCGGGGCCTCCCCGAAGCGGGCCAGGGTCAGGGAGCCCGCCACCGCCACGGCGAAGCCGACGATCGCGAGCAGCCGAACCCCTCCCGCGTGCGGTCCCCGAGCCAGACCACCCCTACCACCGCAGGACCGATCGTCTCGCCGAGCACCATGCCCGCCGTCGCGGTGGTGACCGAACCGCGCTGGAGCGCCGAGGTCAGGAGGAGGAACGCCGCGCCGCCGCCCACGAGCAGCGCGTACAGGACCGGGTCGGCGAAGTCGACGCCGTCGAACAGTCGCACCCCCACCTCCACCACCCCGAAACCGAAGCCGGCGCCCAGGCCGAGGACCAGCGCGCGCGGCCGGTCCGGGAGCCGCCCGCCGACCACGCCGAGCAGCAGCACGCCGACGGCGGTCGCGAGCAGCGCCCACCGGAGCGCCTCCGAGCCGTCCCGGTGACCCTCCCTGCCCGAGGCGAGGGCGAGCAGGGCGAGTCCTGCGCAGACCACGGCCACGGCCGTCCACTCCACCCGGCTCAGCCGCACCGGAAGCACCCGGGAGGCGACGACCGCGGTGACCGCAAGGCTCGCGGCGAGGGCCGCGCCCACCGCGTAGATGGGCAGCGTCCGCAGGGCGACGACCTCCAGGGCGAAACCCAGACCGTCGAGGCCGAGACCGACGACGTACCGCCACTGCCGCAGCGCCCGCCACATCAGCGCCACGTCGACGCCGCCACCCGTCCCGGGCGTCGCGGCCCGGGCCGCCACCGCCTGGAGCACGGAGGCCGTGCCGAAGCAGACGGACGAAGCGAGCGCGCAAACCATCCCGAAGAGCACGAAAAGACTCTAGGGGGTGCGGCCGGAAACGACCGGCCTACACTGTGCGGTCGCGGCAGACGTGAACGCGACAAGAGCGGGCGCGATCGTGATCGCGACAGAGGTGGACGCGACGAGCGTGACCGTGGCGGTCGCGACCACGAAGGGGAGGGCGACGGACATGCGCAGGCTGAGGTCGAGCACGGTGGTGCTCGGCGGGATGGGCGTGCTCGCGGCGACGATCACCGCGTGCGGCTCCGAGCCGGACAGGCGGTGCGTGGACCCGCTGACCCGGGAGGAACTGCCCCGCTACGAGTGCGAGAGCGGCGGTGGAGACGATGACGACGACGGCGCGAGCCACCGGGGCTCGTACTACTACGGCGGTTCCCTCCGCGACAACCGCGTGAGCGGCGGCAGCTTCGACAAGAAGGCCGTGGACACCGGCGGCTTCGGCTGCTCCGGTTCCGGCGGCGGCTGAGAGGGCCCGGCACATGGAACGGCACACCATCGAGCCCCGGCCCGGCTGGCAGGAGACGGTGGAGGAACAGGGGCTCGTCTACCCGCTGACCCGCTACCCGGACGGCTCGCTCCGCCCGTACTGGGACGAGAGCGCGTACTACTCCTTCACCCTGCCCGAGGTCGAGGCCCTCGAAGAGGTGGTCGACGAGCTGCACGCCATGAGCCTGGCGGCGGCCGCGCACATCGTCGAGCGGGAACGGTTCGCCGAGCTCGGGATCACCGATCCGAAGCTCGTCGCCCGGGTCGCCGAGTCCTGGCGCCGCCGCGCGGAACTCCCGTCCCTCTACGGACGGTTCGACCTGCACTACGACGGTACGGGCCCGGCGAAGATGCTGGAGTACAACGCCGACACCCCCACCTCGCTCGTGGAGGCCGCCAGCCCGCAGTGGTTCTGGATGGAGGAGCGGTTCCCCGGCGCCGACCAGTGGAACTCCCTCCACGAACGGCTCGTCGACGCCTGGAAGCGGCAGGCACCGCTGCTGCCGCCCGGCCCCGTCCACTTCGTCCACTCCGACGGCGACGAACTCGGCGAGGACCTGATGACGGTCGCGTACCTGCGCGAGACCGCCCAGCAGGCCGGACTCGACACCGAGGCGCTCTCCGTCGAACGGATCGGCTGGGACCGGCTCTCGCGCCGCTTCGTGGACGACCGGCTCCGCTTCATCCGCAGCTGCTTCAAGCTCTACCCGTGGGAGTGGCTGACCACCGACCGCTTCGGCCGACACGTCCTCGACACCCTCGACAACGGCGGCGGCACCGGCACGACCTGCTGGATCGAGCCCGCCTGGAAGATGCTGCTCTCCAACAAGGCGCTCCTCGCCATCCTGTGGGAGCTGTACCCGGGCCACCCGAACCTGCTGCCCGCCTACCTCGACGGGCCGCGCGAACTCGCCGCGACCACCGGCTGGGTGGCCAAGCCGCTGCTCGGCCGCGAGGGCGCGGGCGTCACCCTCCACGAGGCCGGCACGGAACCGTTCGTACGGGACGGGGAACCCTGCTGCTACCAGGAACTGGCCCCGCTGCCCGACTTCGACGGCAACCGGGTGGTGCTCGGCGCGTGGGTCGTCGAGAACGAGGCGGCGGGGCTCGGCATACGGGAGTCGGCGGGACTCGTCACCGACGAGTACGCCCGCTTCCTCCCGCACGTGATCCTGTAGGGCGGCCTGTCTTCGGCCCGACGTCAGATCTTCACGACGGTGACGGACGGGCCGCAGAGCAGTGTCAGATCCTCCGGATCCGAGGTCAGGACGGTGACCGGGCCCGCCGCACGGCGCGCGATCGCCGCCAGGACGGCGTCGATCGCGTACTTGTGGCCGTGCAGGCCGTGTTCTCGTAGGAGTACGGCGGCCTCGTCGCTCACGGAGCGGGTGACATCGTGCACGTCGATGCGGGACAGGACCCATTGGATGCGCGCCGGGTGAACGCGTTCGTAGTCGGCCTCCAGGCGGGTCATCGCGGTGGTGGCCACCTGAATGCCTGTTTCCGTCGCAACCTGGACGCGGACCACGACACGCCGGTCCTTGAGGTAGAGCTTCGAGAGCCCTTCGCTGTCCAGCAGTAGCGTCCCCGCCATCAGGCGGCAGCCTCGCGGGCGTCGTCCGCGCCTGACGCGTGATGGCGCAGCTCGTCACGGGCGGCCTTGAGCTCCTCCTCGGTCAGCGGGTCGTTGTCGATCTCGAAGTCGGCCACAATCTCCCGGAGCCGCTCCATGGCGAGCCGATGTTCCAGAGCCTCCGCCACGTATGCGGAGAAGCCACCCGGCCCGACCCGGCTCCGCACACTCTCCGCGAGATCCTCGGGCAGGCTGATCGAGTACTTCTTGCTACCGCTCATGCATCTGATCCTACTGCTGATGCCCCCCTCGCGGGTGGTTTTCGGCCGCACCGCCAGGGGAGTCCAGGTCTCTCGCCCTCAGGCCGACAACACGCCCCTCAGCTGCTCAAGCCCCCAGTCCAGGTCCTCCTTCGAGATCACCAGGGGCGGCGCGATCCGGATCGTCGAACCATGGGTGTCCTTCACCAGGACACCCCGCTCCATCAGCTTCTCCGAGATCTCCCGGCCCGTGCCCCGCGACGGCGCGATGTCCACCCCGGCCCACAGCCCGCGCCCGCGCACCGCCTCCACCGCCCCGCCGCCCACGAGCAGCCCCAGCTCCGCGTGGAGATGCTCGCCCAGCTCCGCCGCCCGCTCCTGGAACTCACCGGACCGCAGCATCGCGATCACCTCGAGGGCCACCGCGCACGCCAGCGGGTTCCCGCCGAACGTCGACCCGTGCTCACCCGGCCGGAACACCCCCAGCACGTCACGGTCGGCGACCACCGCCGACACCGGCACCACCCCGCCGCCCAGCGCCTTCCCCAGGACGTACATGTCCGGCACCACACCCTCGTGCTCGCACGCGAACGTCCTCCCCGTCCGGCCGAGGCCCGACTGGATCTCGTCCGCCACGAACAGCACGTTCCGCCTGCGCGTCAGCTCCCGCACCCCCGCCAGATAGCCGGCCGGCGGGACCAGGACCCCCGCCTCGCCCTGGATCGGTTCGATCAGCACGGCCACCGTGTTCTCGGTGACCGCCGCCTCCATCGCCGTCAGGTCCCCGTACGGCACGATCTCGAAGCCCGGCGTGTACGGGCCGTAGTGGTCCCGGGCCTCGTGGTCCGTGGAGAAGCTGACGATCGTCGTCGTCCTGCCGTGGAAGTTGTTCGCCGCGACCACGATCTTCGCGTGCCCGTCCGGCACGCCCTTCACCTCGTACCCCCACTTCCTGGCGGTCTTCACGGCCGTCTCGACCGCCTCCGCGCCGGTGTTCATCGGCAGCACCGCCTCCTTGCCGCACAGCTCGGCGAGTTGGGTGCAGAAGTCGGCGAACCGGTCGTGGTGGAAGGCGCGCGAGGTCAGCGTCACCCGCTCCAGCTGGACCTTCGCCGCGTCGATCAGACGCCGGTTGCCGTGCCCGAAGTTGAGCGCCGAGTACCCGGCGAGCAGGTCGAGGTAGCGGCGCCCCTCGACATCGGTCATCCAGGCGCCGTCCGCCGAAGCGACGACGACCGGCAGGGGGTGGTAGTTGTGAGCGCTGTGCGCCTCCGCCGAAGCGATCGCGTCTTGTGTGCCCGACACGGGATCTCCGTTCGTCCTGCGGCTCGCGGGATGGACCCGCCGAAGGGGTGTGGCCCCCTGTTTCTATCGTCGCTCGCACACGGGGCGGGGAAACCTCGCGCGCGGCGCGCCCGCTACTCTGAAAACACGCACGGCGACTGGCGCACGGGGAAACGACCCCGGGGGAGCCGTGCGCGGCAGACCACACGGGACGCCGCCCGCCTGGGCGTCACGGGACCGAAGTCCCGCGTGGCGCCGCGCCTCTCGCACAGTGCCCCGGGACCCACCGACGCCCGGAGGATCCCCGCATGAACGCCCCGCAGCATCCCGCACTCGCCGCCGCCGACCCCGAGCTCGCCGCCCTCGTCGGCGCCGAGGAACGGCTCCAGGCCGAGACCCTGCGCCTCATCCCCAGCGAGAACTACGTCTCCGCCGCCGTCCTCGAAGCCTCCGGCACCGTCCTCCAGAACAAGTACAGCGAGGGCTACCCCGGCCGCCGCTACTACGAGGGCCAGCAGATCATCGACCAGGTCGAGGCCCTCGCCGTCGAGCGAGCCAAGGCCGTCTTCGGCGTCGAGCACGCCAACGTCCAGCCCTACTCCGGCTCCCCGGCCAACCTCGCCGTCTACCTCGCCTTCGCCGAGCCCGGCGACACCGTCATGGGCATGGCCCTGCCGATGGGCGGCCACCTCACCCACGGCTGGGGCGTCTCCGCCACCGGCAAGTGGTTCCGCGGCGTCCAGTACGGCGTCCGCCAGGACACCGGCCTCATCGACTTCGACCAGGTCCGGGAGCTGGCCCTCAAGGAACGCCCCAAGGCGATCTTCTGCGGCGGCACCGCGCTGCCCCGCACGATCGACTTCGCCGCCTTCGGCGAGATCGCCCGTGAGGCCGGTGCCGTGCTCGTCGCCGACGTCGCCCACATCGCCGGCCTCATCGCCGGTGGCGCCCACCCGTCCCCCGTCCCGCACGTGGACGTGATCTCCACGACCACCCACAAAACCCTGCGCGGCCCGCGCGGCGCCATGCTCATGTCCCGCGAGGAGCACGCCAAGGCGCTCGACAAGGCCGTCTTCCCCGGCCTCCAGGGCGGCCCGCACAACCAGACCACCGCCGCCATCGCCGTCGCCCTCCGCGAGGCCTCCCAGCCCTCCTTCCGCGACTACGCCCACGCCGTCGTCGCCAACGCCAGGGCCCTCGCCGAGGCGCTCCTCGCCCGTGGCTTCGACCTGGTCTCCGGCGGCACCGACAACCACCTGATCCTGATGGACCTGACCCCCAAGCAGGTCCCGGGCAAGATCGCCGCGAAGGCCCTCGACCGGGCCGGCATCGTCGTCAACTACAACACCGTCCCCTACGACCCCCGGAAGCCCTTCGACCCCTCCGGCATCCGCATCGGCACCCCCTCCCTCACCTCCCGCGGCCTCACCCCGGAGCACATGGACCAGGTCGCCGACTGGATCGACCGCGGCGTCACGGCGGCCGGCGCGGGGGACGAGGACGCCCTCCACACCGTCCGCGCCGAGGTCGCCGACCTGATGGCCGCCCACCCGGCTCCGGGCCTCCCCGTCTGACCACCCAGACCTGACCGCCCAGACCTGACGGCGCCGGCGTCGGCGCCGACCCAGACCTGACGGCCAGGGACTATCCGCCCACCGACTCCGCCGCCCGGCGGGCCTGCTCGCGGTCCGGTATGCCTTCAAGCCGGAAGGTGCGCGTGCCCCCGCTCCTCGTCCAGAGGAGCGTGGGGCCCGCGGTGCGGACCTCGTGCGTCCAGGCCGCGCCCGCCCCGTCCGTCATCGGGACCGTCAGGAGGTGCGGGGCCGCGAACCAGTAGCCCTGCGCGCCGTCCGGGAGGTCGACCCACTCCGGCCGTGTCCTGACCTGCTTGGCGAAGCCGATGTCCAGACCGGCCGGGAACTCGTCGAGCCGGACCGTCCGCTCCCCGTCGCGCCAGCACAGGCTGATCACCGCCCGGCCCCGCTCGGCCGACCCCGTCACCGCGACCGCGTCCGGCGCGCCGAGCGCCCTCGGTATCAGCGGCTCGAAGCCCGCCAGGCGCCCCGCCTCCGCCAACGGCACCGGCTCCGCGCACCCCGGCACCGCGCCACCGGCCGGGGCAGGGTGCCCCTCCGGGTCGTACCGCACGGTGACCCCGCCGAAGCCGAACCAGTCCGCCACCGCCGCCCGCACCGGCGGGGTGAGCACCAGGACGATCAACACCCCGGTCAGGCCCGCGACCAGCGCCCGCCACCGCTCGCGCGCCCACCCCCGCACCGACGCCCACCGGCTCCGTACCGGCGCGGGCGCGGGCGCGGGCGCCGGCGTCGGCACCCGCTCGGCGAGGAGCTGCGCGAGCACCCGCTCGGCCATCGTCTCGCCGTCCACGTCCGGCACCCGCAGCCGCCGCCCAAGCTCCCTCAGTTCACCCGGCAGTTCACCCGGCAGTTCGTCGGGCCGTTCGCCCGGCCGCCGCTCGTCAGCCACGCCCCTCACCTCCTCCCCGGTCTTCGTCCAGCACGAGTCCCAGCTTCTTCAGCGCCCGGCTCAGCCGGGACTTCACCGTCCCCTTCGGCCAGCCGAGCGCCTGGGCGGTCTCCGTCTCGTCCAGCTCCAGGAGATAGCGGTGGATCACCACCTGCCGGTGGGCCTCCGTGAGCCCGTCGAGGGCGTCGAGAAGCCGCCTGCTCCGCTCCCGCTCCTCGGCCGCCACCGCCGGATCCGCCGAATCCGGTATCCGCGGCTCGCCCCCGAGCAGGTCCGCCTCCCGGTCGGCGACGGCACGCTGCCGACCCGCCGCCCGCACTGTGTTCCTGGTCTCATTGACCACGATCCGCAACAGCCACGGCCGGAACGCCGCCCCCTCCTGGAACCGCCCCAACGAGCGGTACGCCTTGAAGAAGGCCTGCTGCACCACGTCCTCGGCCTCCGCGCCCGCACCGCACGCCACGGCCGCTCTCAGCGCGACCGCCGTGTGCGCGCGGACCAGCGCCGCGTACGCCTCCGGCTCTCCGGCGCGTACCCGAGCGATCACCGCGGCCTCGTCGTCGACCAGGCCCCCCTCCCGCGTCCTCACACTCTTGATACACCGGCAGTCCGGGATCGGTTCCCACACCTGAGAGAATGATGTGCATGGCCTCTGACAGTCCCCGTGTGCTCTCCGGAATCCAGCCCACCGCAGGCTCGTTCCACCTCGGCAACTACCTCGGCGCCGTCCGCCAGTGGGTCGCCCTGCAGGAGACCCACGACGCGTTCTACATGGTCGTCGACCTGCACGCGATCACGGTCCCGCAGGACCCCGCCGAGCTGCGTGCCAACACCCGGCTCGCCGCCGCCCAGCTGCTGGCCGCCGGCCTCGACCCGGAGCGCTGCACCCTCTTCGTCCAGAGCCACGTCCCCGAGCACGCGCAGCTCGGCTGGGTCATGAACTGCCTCACCGGCTTCGGCGAGGCCTCCCGCATGACCCAGTTCAAGGACAAGTCCGCGAAGCAGGGCGCCGACCGCGCCACCGTCGGACTCTTCACGTACCCGATCCTCCAGGTCGCGGACATCCTGCTCTACCAGGCCAACGAGGTCCCGGTCGGCGAGGATCAGCGCCAGCACATCGAGCTGACCCGCGACCTCGCGGAGCGCTTCAACGGCCGCTTCGGCGAGACCTTCACGATCCCCAAGCCGTACATCCTCAAGGAGACGGCGAAGATCTACGACCTCCAGGACCCGGCGGTCAAGATGAGCAAGTCGGCGTCGACGCCGAAGGGCCTCATCAACCTCCTGGACGACCCGAAGGCCACCGCGAAGAAGGTCAAGAGCGCGGTCACCGACACCGACACGGTGATCCGCTTCGACCCGGAGAACAAGGCGGGCGTCTCCAACCTGCTCACGATCATGTCCACGCTCACCTCCACGTCCGTCGAGGACCTGGTGAAGAGCTACGAGGGCAAGATGTACGGCGCCCTCAAGACGGATCTCGCCGAGGTCATGGTGGACTTCGTCACGCCGTTCCGGGCCCTCACCCAGGAATACCTGGACGACCCCGAGACGCTGGACTCGGTCCTGGCCAAGGGAGCGGAGAAGGCCCGCGCGGTCGCCGCGGAGACGCTGGCGCAGACGTACGAGCGGATGGGTTTCCTGCCCGCCAAGCACTGAGGCGGACGACCCTGGCCACAAGGGTGGTCCAGGCCGCACACTGGCGGCTGGACCACCGCACACAAGTCGACGGACGACGGAGGAGAACGACGTGGGGACCGTAACGCTCGGCGTTTCGATCGCGGTCCCGGAGCCCTACGGCAGCCTGCTCCAGGAGCGGCGCGCCGGCTTCGGGGACCCGGCCGCGTACGGCATCCCCACGCACGTCACGCTCGTCCCGCCGACCGAGGTCGCGGAGGAGCGGCTGCCGGAGATCGAGGCGCACCTCGCCGGTGTCGCCGCCGACCACCAGCCCTTCCCGGTGCGCCTGAAGGGCACCGGGACCTTCCGTCCGCTCTCCCCGGTCGTCTACGTGAAGGTGCAGGAGGGCGTCTCCCTCTGCCACCGGCTCCAGCACCAGATCCGGGACGAGGCGGGTCCGCTGGTGCGCGAGCTCCAGTTCCCGTACCACCCGCACGTCACCGTGGCGCACGGCATCTCCGAGGAGGGGATGGACCGCGCGTTCGAGGAGCTCGCCGGTTACGAGGCGGCGTGGACCTGCCGCTCCTTCGCGCTGTACGAGCAGGGCCCGGACGGCGTCTGGCGGAAGCTGTACGACTACATGTTCGGCAGCGGCCGCCCGGTCTCGGCCGTCCCGACGCAGTGCGGCAGCCCGATCGACTCGCCGACCGCCTGGCCCAGGGCCTGACCGCCTCCTCGGCTCACACCGGCAGGCGCCGGAACAGCGGCCTCGGCACGTGCCGTACCGCCGCCATCACCATCCGCAGCGCCCCCGGCACCCACACCGTCTCCGAGCGCCGCCGCAGGCCCAGCTCGATCGCGCCCGCGACCGCCTCCGGCGTGGTCGCGAGAGGCGCCTCCGCGAGCCCCGCCGTCATCTTCGAGCGTACGAACCCGGGCCGTACGACCATGACGTGCACACCGGTGCCGTGCAGCGCGTCCCCGAGGCCCTGGGCGAAGGCGTCGAGGCCGGCCTTCGACGAGCCGTAGATGAAGTCGGCGCGGCGGGCCCGTTCCCCCGCCACCGAGGAGAGCACCACGAGCGAGCCGTGCCCCTGTGCCTGGAGCGCGCCCGCGCACACCAGACCGGCCGAGACCGCGCCGGTGTAGTTGGTCTGGGCGACGCGGACGGCGGCGACCGGGTCGGACTCGTCCCGCGCCTGATCGCCGAGGACCCCGAAGGCGAGCAGCACCATGTCGATGTCGCCCTCCGTGAAGACCTTGCCGAGCCGCTCCTCGTGCGACTCGGTGTCGAGCGCGTCGAAGGGGACGGTCCGCACGTCCGCGCCGAGCGCGCGCAGCGAGTCCGCGGCGGCGGTCAGGGCGGGGGAGGGGCGTCCGGCGAGCCAGACGGTACGGGTACGCCGTGCGATCAGTCGGCGGGCGGTGGCGAGCCCGATCTCGGAGGTGCCGCCGAGGACGAGCAGGGACTGCGGGGCGCCGAAGGCGTCCTTCATGGAAGCTCCTAGAGACCGAGGCGGCGGGAGAGGTCCGAGGTGAGGACGGACCGGGGGTCGAGTGCGGCGCGCAGCGCCCGGAACTCGTCGAGCCCGGGATACATCGCGGCGAGCGTCTCCGGCCGCACCCGGGAGTCCTCGGCGAGCTGGATCCGGCCGCCCGCGCCCGCGACCTCCTCGTCGAGCGCGTCGAGGAAGGCCGCGAGCCCGGGGAGGCCGGCGGGCAGGTCGAGGGCGAGCCCCCAGCCGGGGAGCGGGAACGAGAGCCGGCCCGGGTCGCTCGCGCCGAAACGCCTGAGGACGGCGTGGAAGGAGGGGCAGCCGCGGTCCGCGATCCGCCGCACCACCCTCCGCAGGGCCTCCTCCTGCCCGTACGGGACGACACACCGGTACGGGACGAGGCCCACGCGCGCGTGGAGCCGGTTCCGGTGCGGGACGCCGTCGATAGGGGGAAACAAGAAGGCGCTGAGCGGCTGGAGCCGACCGGTGCTCTCCCGGGCCGCCCCGCGGTACCGCAGCTCGTTGAGCAGCCCCACGGCGGTACGGCCGAGCAGCCCGCCGGGGGCGTACGCGGGCGGGGCGGGCAGCCGAACCGGCCGGAAGGCGAGCGGCGCGCGGCGGGCCCGGTGCCGCCGGGGCAGCGCGTCGTACGGGGCGTGGTCGCCGCGCGTGAGGACGGCGCGGCCGGTGGCGGCGCCCCGGGCGAGCAGATCGATCCGGGCGAGGGAGTAGCGGTACCGGTGGTCACCGGAGGCGAGCCGGTCCATCAGGTCGTCGAGGTCGCGGGCGCGCTCGGTGTCCACGTACATCAGCGAGGTCTCGACGGGCAGCAGCCGCAGCGTGACGGAGAGGATCACGCCGGTCAGGCCCATGCCGCCGGTGGTGGCGTCGAAGAGCGGGGTGCCGGGCAGCACGGTCCGGATCCCGCCGTCGGCGGTGAGGAGCCGGAGCGCGGTCACATGCCGGCCGAAGGAGCCTGCGACCTGGTGGTTCGCGCCGTGGACGTCGGCCGCGACGGCGCCGCCGACGGTGACGTACCGGCTCGCGGGGACCACCGGCACGAACCAGCCCAGCGGCAGCAGCGCCGCCATCAGCCGGTGCAGGCTGACACCCGCCTCGCAGACGACGACACCGGCGGTGGCGTCGACGCCCAGGATCCGGTCGAGGCCGGTCATGTCGAGGACGGTGCCCCCGGCGTTCTGGGCGGCGTCCCCGTACGCGCGGCCGAGGCCGCGGGCGATCGAGCCGCGCGCCCCGCAGGCGCGCACGGCCTCGGCCACCTCGGCCTCGCCGCGCGGCCGGTGCACGCGCGCGAGGGTCGGGGCGGTGCGCCCCCAGCCGCTGAGCTCTACGCAGTCGTCGTCAAGGACGTGGGTCTCGACAGCCATGAGGGTGACCGTATAGCCGCCTCTGTCGCTTATGCCGGTATTGCAGAGCGGTTCGTCGAAATGGGTGATTAGACGAGAGTCGGGAAAACATCCCCGAGCAGCATCCGGCGGAGCGCACGGATCGGGGGTAGGGGTACGGAATGGACTGGCTGACCAAGCTCCCCGTCATCGGCCCGTGGGTCGCCCGCCTCATGAAGACCCACGCCTGGCGCGCGTACGAGACCCTCGACGAGGTCCACTGGAGTCGGCTCGCCGCCGCGATCACCTTCCTCTCCTTCCTGGCCCTCTTCCCGCTGATCACCGTGGCCGCCGCGATCGGCGCCGCACTCCTCTCCGACCGGCAGCTCGCCCGGATCGAGGAGAAGATCGGCGACCAGGTCCCCGGCATCTCCGAGCAGCTCGACATCGGCGGGCTCGTCGCCAACGCCGGCACCGTCGGCCTCGTCGCCGGCGCCGTCCTGCTCGTCACCGGCATCGGCTGGATCGGCTCCATGCGGGACTGCCTGCGCGCGGTGTGGAAGCTCGACGACGTGGACGAGGGCAACCCGGTGCTGCTCAAGGGCAAGGACGCGCTCGTCCTGCTCGGCCTCGGCGGAGTCGCCCTCGGCTCGCTCGCCGCGTCCTGGCTCGGCTCCACCGCCGTCGGCTGGAGCGCCGACCGGGTCGGCGTCTCCGGCGAGGGCGCGGGCGGCGTCCTCCTCCAGGGAGCGGCCGTCCTCGTCGCCGTCGCCGCCGACTTCCTGATCCTGCTGTACGTCCTCACGCTGCTGCCCGGCGTCCAGCCGCCCCGCCGCGCCCTCGTGGTGGCGGCGCTCATGGGGGCGGTCGGCTTCGAGCTGCTCAAGCTGCTGCTCGGCGGCTATATGCGGGGCGTCGCGGCGAAGTCGATGTACGGGGCGTTCGGCGTGCCGGTCGCCCTGATGCTCTGGATCAACTTCACCGCGAAGCTGCTGCTGTTCTGCGCCGCCTGGACCGCTACGGATTCACGTCGGGAGACTGCTCCCGAGGCCGACGCAGCCCCGCCGAAGCAGCCAGCGGCCAGCGGCGGTTGACCAGGAAGACACCCCCGGCGAGGAACAGGAACACCCCGCCCGCCACGGCGAGCGCGATCCCGATGCCGCCGGACTTGTCCGTGGCCCCCGCCTGGATGGTGTTCCCCGGCGCGGAGGCGTTCCCGTCGGGGGCGGCCGTCGAACTCTCGCCCGGGGCGGCCGTGCCCGTACGGGCGGACAGGGGCGGCACCAGTTCACCGACCGGGGTCACCTTCCCGGCCGCGGCGAAGCCCCAGTCGAGCAGCCGGGCGGTCTCGCGGTAGACGGCGTGCTGCTCCTTCGACGACGGGTTCATGACGGTGACGAGCAGCACCTTGCCGCCCCGCTCCGCGACCCCCGTGAAGGTGGCACCCGCGTGCGTGGTGCTGCCGTTCTTGACCCCGGCGATGCCCTGGTACGGGGCGACGCCGAAGTCACCCGTGAGCAGCCGGTTGGTGTTCTGGATCTCGAAGGTCTCGCGCTTCTTCCCCGGCTTCTGCTCGCCGGGGAAGACGGCCCGGGGTGTGGCCGCGTACTCGCGGAAGGCCGGCTTCTTCATGCCGTTGCGGGCGATGAGCGTCAGGTCGTACGCGGAGGAGACCTGCCCCGGGGCGTCGTAACCGTCCGGGGAGACCACATGGGTGTCGAGCGCCTGGAGCTCGACCGCGTGGTCGTTCATGTCCTTCACGGTCTGGCGGAGGCCGTTGTTCATGTTCGTCAGGACGTGCACGGCGTCGTTGCCGGAGCGGAGGAACACGCCGAGCCACAGGTCGTGGACGCTGTAGGTCTGCTTCTCCTTGATGCCGACGAGGCTGGAACCCGCTCCTATCCCGGCCAGGTCGGTGTTGGTGACGAGGTGGTTCTGCGTCTTGGGGAACTTCTCGAGCAGCGTGTCCGCGAAGAGCATCTTGAGGGTGGAGGCCGGGGCGAGCGGCCAGTGCGCGTTGTGCGCGGCGAGGATGTCGCCGTTCTCCGCGTCCGCGACGATCCAGGACCGGCCGGAGAGCTCCTTCGGCAGGACAGGGGCGCCGGGGCCCAGCTTCACCTGGGTGCCGGGGGTGCCGAGCAGCGGGCCGCCGAGCGAGGACATCTTGGCGGGGGGCTTGGGCTGCTGCTTGTCCTTCCCGGGCTCCGGGGCCGCGTGGGCGGGCACGGCGGTGACGAGCGGCAGGAGCACAGCGGCGGCGACGGCCCAGGCGGCCTTCTTCGAAGCAGACACGGTCGTGAACGTACAGGTACGAGATGAGGATCCGAACCCCGGCTTGCTCTTCGCCGCCGCTCCTCCACCCGGACGCGGGGGCCGCGGGGCACGCGGTGATACTGGGGTCATGAAGCTCAGCCGCCGCGTCTCCTGGTTCCTGCTCGCGTTCGGGGTGTGGAGCTGGTTCATCTGGATCACCTTCGTCAAGAACCTATGGAACGACGGGAGCGGCCTCGCCTTCGACGACGCGGGCGACCCGACGGCCTACTTCTGGGTTCACCTGCTGCTTGCCGTCACGTCCTTTGTCCTGGGGACGGTGATCGGGGTGCTCGGGTTGCGTGGTGTGCGTGCCGCGCGTCGCGCGAACGGTTAGAAGAGGGGTTTCGGGGCGTGGTCGTCTTCCTGCTGGTCCTGATCGTGGTACTCGCGCTGCTCGGCGCGGTCCACTGGTACGTGTGGCGGCGCCTGGTGCGCGATGTCACGCGGCGCGGCAGCCTGCCGCGCCGCCTGGGCACGGCCGCCGTCGTGGTGCTGCCCCTGCTCTCGTTCGCGGCCCTCGGCTCCGCCCGCGCCGGAGCCCCCTTCCGGCTCCAGCAGGTGGTCGCCTGGCCGGGCTTCCTGTGGCTCGCCCTGCTCCTGTACGTGACCCTGGCCCTGGTCGTCGGGGAGGCCGTCCGCCCGGCCCTGCGCGCCTGGCTCGCCCGCCGGGACGCGAAGGCGGCGGTACCGGCGGCCGCGGCGGCGGCCGCGCCCGTACCGGCCCCGGAGCCCGTGCCCGCCGCCGTGGGGCCGGCCGAGCCGGTGGAGCCCCCGGCCACGGCCGAACCGGCGCCCGCGCCCCCGACCGCGGCCGCCCCCACAGCCCCCACCGACGTCTCCCGGCGCCTGTTCGTCTCCCGGGTCGTCGGCGGCGCCGCCGCGGCGGCCGCCGTCGGGACCGTGGGCTACGGCGCGTACGGCGTGCTGCGCGGCCCCCGGATCAAGCGGGTCACCGTCCCGCTCGCCAAGGTTCCGCGCGCCGCGCACGGCTACCGGATCGCCGTCGTCTCCGACATCCACATCGGACCGATCCTGGGCCGCGCCCACACGCAGCGCATCGTGGACGCGATCAACTCCACCCAGCCCGATCTGATCGCGGTCGTCGGCGACCTCGTCGACGGCACCGTCGAGAACCTCGGCTCCGCCGCCGAGCCGCTCGCCCGGCTCCGCGCCCGCCACGGCTCGTTCTTCGTGACCGGCAACCACGAGTACTTCTCGGGCGCCGACGCCTGGGTCGACCACGTCCGCGAACTCGGCCTGCGCCCGCTGCGCAACGAGCGCCTGGAGATCGCGGCCGGCTTCGACCTCGCCGGCGTCGACGACATCGCGGGGGAGAGCGAGGGCCAGGGCCCCGACTTCGTACGCGCCCTCGGCGACCGCGACCGGGCCCGCGCCGCCGTCCTCCTCGCGCACCAGCCGGTCGTCGTCCACGACGCCGTACGCCACGGCGTGGACCTCCAGCTGTCCGGCCACACCCACGGCGGCCAGCTCTGGCCCGGCAACTACCTCGCCGAACTGGCGAACCCGACCGTCGCGGGACTCGAACGGTACGGAGACACCCAGCTGTACGTCTCCCGGGGCGCGGGCGCCTGGGGACCCCCGGTGCGGGTCGGCGCGCCGTCCGACATCACCCTCGTCCAGCTCGCCTCCAAGCAGGCGTGACCGGCCTGTCCTACGAGGTCTTGGGCGGCTTCGGTTCGGCCCCCTTCTTGGGCTTCCCCGAGGCCGCCATCCCGGCCGCCGTCGGCATGAAGTCCGAGAGCAGCTCGTGCGTCTCCTTGACGAGCGGGCGCAGGATGCGGAAGCGGGAGAGCGAGATCGCCCGGGCGGTGACCGGCGCGAGCCGTTCCACCAGACGGCGGCTGTTGGCCGCGTCCTCCGAGCGGTCGTACACCCAGAACAGCACCAGGCCCATCTGCTGGAGCCACAGCAGCTGCGGGAGCGCTTCGGCCAGTTCCGGGTCGACCTTCACCGAGGCGCCGGAGATGACCCGCCGGTGGACCTCGATCGCCGCCTCGCGCGGGCTCTCCGACTCGGGCGAGAACGGGCTGAGGGGGCTGTCCGGGTCGGCCGCGTTCTTGAAGAACTGGGACGCGAACTCGTGGTACGGCCCCGCGATGTCGAGCCAGCCGAGGTAGACCCCCCGGATCCGGGCCGTCAGGTCCTTCTCGCCACCGGTCAGGAGGGACTCGACGGCCGCCTGGTGCTCCTCGGCGATCCGGTCGTAGAAGCCCTGGACGAGGTGCTCCTTGGACGAGAAGTAGTAGTACGCGTTGCCGACGGAGACCCCGGCCTCCTGGGCGATGGCCCGCATCGTCGTCTTGTCGTAACCGCGCTCCTTGAACAGCCGGAGCGCGGTCTCCAGGATGAGCGTGCGGGTCTGCTCGCTCTTCGGGGCCTTCTTCTCGTCGGCCGGCTTGTCGTCGGCCTTCTTCTCTTCCTTCACGTCCTTCACGGGGCCGAGCCTAGCCGGGCGCACCGGGCACCTCGCAGTGCCCGTCCTCGCAGGCCGGCCCCTTGAGGGCCTCGCGCCACTTCGCCGCCGCGAGGACCGTCATCCGGGCGAAGGGCTGCCCGGCGGGGGTGGCGAGCCAGTGAGCCCTCGGCCGGTGGTCGGCGAGCGCCCAGAGGCAGACGATCCAGGCGGAGGTCCCCCGGTAGACCTGGCCCCGGTCCCCGACCACGGTGATCTCCCGCAGGGTGGAGGTGTGGTCGAGGTCCGGGAAGCGGCGCCCGGCCTCCTGCGACCCCGCCGGTACGAGGTCGAGCGGTACGAGCTGCCGCTGGCGCAGCAGCCAGTGCCTGAGGTGCACGCAGAGCGGGCAGTCGGCGTCGTACAGGACGGTCAGGCGTCCGACGGGGATCGTCGGCGCGGACGGGACCGCGGACGGGACTGCGGACGGGACCGGTGTCGGGACCGGGGCCGGGTCCTGGCCAGGTGTCGGGACCGGGGCCTGGCCAGGCGTCGGGGTCGGCATGGCGGGTCAGCCCTGCGGTGCGGGCGGGGCCCAGGGGCCGGTCCTCGGTGTGGTGGTCCAGCCCTGCGGGCCGACCGGCGGCACCTGTTCGCGCTCCATGACACCGCGGCGGCGGATCTTGTTGAGGACGTAGACGTTGCCGAGGTGCATCACGCCGAGGACGAGCAGGACGACGCCGAGCTTCACGGAGAGCGCCTCGAAGAGCGCGCGGGCGTCGCGGACGGCCTCGTCCTGGCTCAGGTAGAGGGCGACGAAGCCGAAGTTGACGAGGTAGAAGCCGACCACCAGGAGGTGGTTGACCGCCTCGGCGAGCTTCTCGTTCCCGTGGAGGACGTCCGCGAGGAAGATCCTTCCGTTGCGGCTGAGCGTGCGCGCGACCCAGACGGTCAGGGCCACGCTGATCAGCAGGTAGACGATGTACGCGATGACAGTGAGGTCCATGCCCCACCCTCCCTTGAACGCGTTCAAAAGCTGGCAGTCATGACTGTAGCCCTCTCTTTGAACGTGTTCAAGTCGCAAGAAGGAGTTCGTGTGCCCGACCCGGGGCCCTCTAGGCTCACGCGGATGACGCTCTCTCATGACCTGGCCGGTACCGGCCCCTCGGCCGTCGTTCTGTTGCACTCCGGGGTCTGCGACCGCCGGATGTGGGACGTGCCGTTCTCCGCGCTCGCCGAGGCGGGGCACCGCGTCGTCCGCTGCGACCTCCGCGGCTTCGGCGAGACCCCCGTCGACGCCCCGCACACCCACGCCGAGGACGTACGGGACCTCCTCGACCACCTCGGCGTCGAACGGGCCGCCGTCGTCGGCTCCTCCTTCGGCGGCGAGGTCGCCCTGGAGTTCGCCGCGCGTCACCCCGAGCGCCTCTCCGCCCTCGCCCTGCTCGGCTCCGGCATGCCCGGCATGGAGCCCGGCGAGGAACTGCGGGCCTGGGGCGGGCGCGAGGACGCGCTCCTCGAAGCGGGCGACATCGACGCCGCCGTCGAGCTCAACGTCGACACCTGGCTCGGCCCCGAGGCGGGGGAAGAGGCCCGCGCCCTCGTCAGGGAGATGCAGCGCCGCGCCTTCGAGGTGCAGCTCTCCGTACCCGACGAGCACGGTCCGGTCGACCCCGGCGTCACCCGGGACGAACTCGCCGGCATCCAGGTGCCCGCCCTGGTGGCGGTCGGCCGCCACGACCTCCCCGACTTCCGGGCGGTCGCCGACGAACTGACCCGTCTCCTGCCCGCCGCCCGCCGCGTCGACCTCGACTGGGCCGGACACCTCCCCGCCCTGGAACGTCCGCACGAGACGGCCCGCCTGTTGGTCGCCTTCCTGGCGGAGGCCCCGACACGGGCCTCGCTCTGACCACCGGGGGCGCGGCCTGCCGACGTACGATCCCCCCATGGCGCATCCCGAGGAACCGCGTACTCCGAGCGAGCCGCATCCCCCGAGCGAGCCGCATACCCCGAGCGAGCCGAGAACCGCCGACGCGCCGCGCGACTGGACCGACGAGCACGTCGCCCGCTGGCAGCCGGTCCTGCCCGGTCTCGACCCCGTGGTCGAAGGCGCTGTCACCCGGATGAAGAAGCTCTCCGTGCATCTCCGCCGGGTCAGGGAGCAGTCCCTCGTCGACTTCGACCTGGAGCGGCACGAGTTCGACACGCTCCACAAGATCGCCGGGCGTGGCGGCAGCGCCGCCCCCTCCGAGCTCGCCCAGGACCTCGACCTGGTCCCCGCCTCCGTCTCGGGGCGGCTCGACGCCCTGGAGAAGCGGGGCCTCGTCCGTCGTACCCAGTCCACGGCCGACCGGCGCCGGGTCGTCGTCGAACTCACCGCCGTCGGCCGCGAGACCTGGCTCGGCGCGATGGACGTCCTCGGTCACGAGGAGTACCGGCTCCTCGGCGTCCTCGCGCCCGAGGAGCGCGTCCTCCTCAACGACCTGCTGCGCCGGGTCATGGTCGAGGCGGAGTCCACGGAGCCCGCCACCCGCCACCACTGGCACGGCTGACGACCGGCACTCACATGCTGAGCGACCGCGCGTAGTTGAGCTGGCCCATCACCCAGTGGATGGTGTCCGGGCCGCGCGCCGGGATCATCGTCGCGTGGTGCTTGCCGCCGCTGGTCACGGTGACCTGGATGAAGCCGGTGGTCTGCTTCTCCTTCATCAGCAGGAACAGCAGGCCCAGCAGGCAGAAGATGAAGAAGACGATGGCCAGCACGATCGCGACCGTGGGCATCTTCTCCTCGGTCCGCGACATGTCCATCGCGTTCCACACGGCGCCCTTCAGGGGCATCGGCCCGGCCGGCGTGATGATCTGGTCGCCCACGACGGTGATGTCGCCCAGGCTCAGCAGCGGGGCGCCCCCGCCCGGCATGCCCTGCGGCACCGGCGCGTACTGCGGCGGCGGCACCGGCACGCCCTCGGCGATCGTCGGCTGGTACGCCGGCGTCTGCGGGTACCCGTAGGCCGGCGTCCCCGCCTGCTGCCCGGGGCCCCACTCGTACCCCTCAGGCTCCGACTTGTAAGGGTTCGGCTCGCTCATCTGTCCCCGTCCTCCGTGAGAAAAAAGGCCCGCTCCTGCACGCCGCAGCGTACAGAAGCGGGCCGAAGCACCGAACGGGTTGTCAGAAGCGGCGCGTGATCAGCGCGCGCTTGACTTCCTGGATCGCCTTCGTGACCTCGATGCCACGCGGGCACGCGTCCGTGCAGTTGAACGTCGTGCGGCAGCGCCACACACCGTCCTTGTCGTTCAGGATCTCCAGGCGCTGCTCGCCCGCCTCGTCACGCGAGTCGAAGATGAAGCGGTGCGCGTTGACGATCGCGGCCGGACCGAAGTACTGGCCGTCGTTCCAGAAGACCGGGCAGGACGACGTGCACGCGGCGCACAGGATGCACTTGGTGGTGTCGTCGAAGCGCTCACGGTCCTCGGCGGACTGCAGACGCTCGCGCGTCGGCTCGTTGCCCTTGGTGACCAGGAACGGCATGACGTCCCGGTACGCCTGGAAGAAGGGCTCCATGTCGACCACGAGGTCCTTGAGGACCGTCAGGCCCTTGATGGCCTCGACCGTGATCGGCTTCTCGGGGTTGAGGTCCTTGATCAGGGTCTTGCAGGCGAGCCTGTTCTTGCCGTTGATCCGCATCGCGTCCGAGCCGCAGATGCCGTGCGCGCACGACCGGCGGAAGGTCAGCGTGCCGTCGACGTCCCACTTGATCTTGTGGAGGGCGTCGAGCACACGCTCCTTCGGGTCGATCTCGATCTGGAAGTCCTCCCAGACCGACGCGTCCGACAACTCGGGGTTGAAGCGGCGGATCCGCATCGTGACCGTGATGTACGGGGAGGCGGCGGAGTCCTTCTCCACCTTGTCCAGTACGGGGGTAGCCATCAGTACTTACGCTCCATCGGCTGGTAGCGGGTCTGGACGACCGGCTTGTAGTCGAGACGGACGGTCTCGGAGCCGTCCTCGCCGACCTCGCGGTACGCCATGGTGTGGCGCATGAAGTTGACGTCGTCGCGGTTGGGGTAGTCCTCGCGGTAGTGACCGCCGCGGGACTCCTTGCGCGCCAGGGCAGAGACGGCCATGACCTCGGCCAGTTCGAGCAGGTTGCCCAGCTCCATGGCCTCAAGGAGGTCCGTGTTGAAGCGCTTGCCCTTGTCCTGGATGGACACGTTCTCGTAGCGCTCGCGCAGTTCGGCGATCTTCTCGACGGCCGTCTTGATGGTCTGCTCCGTGCGGAACACCATCACGTTGGCGTCCATCGTCTCCTGGAGCTCGCGGCGCAGGTCGGCGACCCGCTCGCTGCCCGTGGAGTTGCGCAGCTTCTCGATCTGCGCGACGACGAGGGACTCCGGGTTCTCCGGAAGCTCGACGAAGTCGTGCTTGGCGGAGTACTCGGCGGCGGCGATGCCGGAGCGCTTGCCGAAGACGTTGATGTCGAGCAGCGAGTTGGTGCCGAGGCGGTTGGCGCCGTGCACCGACACGCAGGCGACCTCGCCGGCCGCGTACAGGCCCGGGACGACGGTGGTGTTGTCGCGGAGGACCTCACCCTGGACGTTCGTCGGGATGCCGCCCATGGCGTAGTGCGCGGTGGGCTGGATCGGGATCGGGTCCGTGTACGGCTCGATGCCGAGGTACGTACGGGCGAACTCGGTGATGTCCGGGAGCTTGGCGTCGAGCTGCTCCGGCGGGAGGTGCGTCAGGTCCAGGTAGACGTGGTCGCCCTCGGGACCGCAGCCGCGGCCCTCGCGGATCTCCGTGTAGATGGAGCGGGAGACGACGTCACGGGACGCGAGGTCCTTCATGACCGGCGCGTACTTCTCCATGAAGCGCTCGCCGTCCTTGTTGCGGAGGATGCCGCCCTCACCGCGGGCGCCCTCCGTGAGCAGGATGCCCATGCGCCAGATGCCCGTCGGGTGGAACTGGAAGAACTCCATGTCCTCCAGGGGCAGACCGCGGCGGAAGCAGGCGGCCTGGCCGTCACCGGTCAGGGTGTGGGCGTTGGAGGTCACCTTGAAGAACTTGCCGGTGCCGCCGGACGCGTAGATCACGGCCTTGGCCTGGAAGACGTGGATCTCGCCGGTGGCCAGCTCGTACGCGACGACGCCGGCGGACTTCTTGACGCCGTCGACCTCGGTGATCAGCTGGTCCAGGACGTAGAACTCGTTGAAGAACTCCACGCCCTCCTTGACGCAGTTCTGGTACAGCGTCTGGAGGATCATGTGGCCGGTGCGGTCCGCGGCGTAGCAGGACCGGCGGACCGGGGCCTCGCCGTGGTTGCGGGAGTGGCCGCCGAAGCGGCGCTGGTCGATGGTGCCGTTCGGGGTCCGGTTGAACGGCAGGCCCATCTTCTCCAGGTCGAGGACGGCGTCGATGGCCTCCTTCGCCAGGATCTCGGCGGCGTCCTGGTCGACCAGGTAGTCACCGCCCTTGACCGTGTCGAAGGTGTGCCACTCCCAGTTGTCCTCCTCCACGTTCGCCAGCGCGGCGGCCATGCCGCCCTGCGCTGCGCCCGTGTGGGAGCGGGTGGGGTAGAGCTTCGTCAGCACGGCGGTGCGGCTGCGCTTCGTCGACTCGATGGCGGCGCGCATGCCGGCGCCACCGGCGCCGACGATGACGGTGTCGTACTTGTGGATCTTCATGACGTGGATTACCTCAGCCCCGTGCCTAGCGGATGTTCGGGTCGAAGGTGAAGATCACCAGCGTGCCCAGAAGGATGGTGAACACCGTGGCGGTGTACAGCAGGCCCTTGAGCCACAGGCGCGTGTTGGCCCGCTCCGCGTAGTCGTTGATGACGGTACGGAGGCCGTTGGCGCCGTGCAGCATGGCCAGCCAGAGCATCAGCAGGTCCCAGACCTGCCAGAACGGGGACGCCCAGCGGCCGGCCACGAAGGCGAAGCCGATCTTGGAGACGCCGCCGTCGAGGAAGAGCTGGATCAGCAGGTGGCCGAGGACCAGGACGACGAGGACGATGCCCGAGAGGCGCATGAAGAGCCACGCGGCCATCTCGAAGTTGCCCCGGGTCGCGCGCGGGGTCTTGCCCGTGCGCTTGCGGGGGGCCTCGATGAACGGCGCGGGGTTGTCCACGTCGTACTGGGCGCCGCCCTCGACGGGGCCGATCGCGGTGGTGGAGGTGTCAGCGGACATATGCGTCAGCTCCCGAACAGTTCACGTGCGGCGTGCCCGAGGATCGGGTACAGCGAGAAGGCCATCAGCACGACCCAGATGCCCACGACGGTCCAGAGCATCTGCTTCTGGTAGCGCGGGCCCTTGGACCAGAAGTCCACGGCGATGACCCGGAGGCCGTTCAGCGCGTGGAAGAGGATGGCAGCGACGAGGCCGTACTCCAGAAGAGCGACGATCGGCGTCTTGTAGGTCGCGACGACCTCGTCGTACGCCTCGGGGGAGACGCGGACGAGAGCGGTGTCCAGCACGTGTACGAACAGGAAGAAGAAGATGAGGACGCCGGTGACTCGATGAGCCACCCAGCTCCACATTCCTTCCCGGCCGCGGTACAGCGTTCCAGCCGGCACGGAAAAACCCTCCGGGAGCGGGGATCAGGGTCGGCCGGCTTCTCTGTCGGTCTGACCCGGCCGGGTACGGTCCACCGGCCCCGGTCATCGTAGCGACGACTTGTCGGTTCGCTCGCGCGGGGTCCATCGGTGTGATCAAACAGGCACGGACGGGCTATCGCGCGGGCCGGAATCGCCGCGTTCCGGACGGAATCACGGCCCGGTGTGTCGGGGTGTGAGCGCCTCGGAGAGCCGGAAGGCCAGGCGGGCGCGGGCGAGCCGGCGCAGTTCCTCGGCGGCGATCACCCGCTCCTCCTCCGCTTCGTTGCCGAGACGTGACCGGATACCGGCCAGTACCCGGTCGAGCCGCTCCCCGGGGCTCACTCCGTCGAGGCTGATCACGAACGCGTGTCCGAAGCTGCTCTCGTACGCGGCGTGGGCGGCCCGCAGCGCGGTCCGGGCCGCCGGCGGGGCGTCCGGGTGCGGAAGGGCGGAGGACTCGGCGGCCAGGGCCTCGTCGAGATCGGTGCGGGACAGGTCGTACCCGGCCTCGTCGGCGGCGGCGAGGAGGGCGGCCACGGTCGGGTACGGGCGGTGCGCCGCCACCCGTTCGGCCCAACGGTGACTGTGGCAGCAGGAGAGGAGCAGTACCTCGGCCTCGTCGGGCGTGGCGGCGTTGAATCCGGCCAGTCCCCGGAGGGTCCCGAGGGGGGCGGAGCCCTTGTGCTGGGCGGGCACGCCGGAGGGGGCGGCGGTGGCCGGAGGGGTGGCCGTGGCGGTGGCCGAAGCGGCGGCGTCGGGGCCGGCGGGCGTGTCCGTGGAACCCGGGTTCCGGCAGGGGACATGGGTGTCGCTGGTCAGCGTGGACTCCGGTACTCCGGGACGGGTGGGGTGGACGTGACTCAACGTTATCGACGGGACGGGGGAAGTGTCCGACGGATGCGCGAATTTCACCCGGAAGGGAGAGTTTCGGAACATGTGACGGATGATCGGGTTCCGTTCCCCCGATTGGCCGGACCGCCCGCCGTACGGGAGGATTCCGAATGATGCGGTACTCCATATGGGGGCCCCACAAGGGCCCCGGACTCCTTGCAACCGCGGTGGCACTGGTCACCGTGGCGGCCTGCTCCAACAGTGCTCCCACCGGAGCCCCCACGCCCCCCACCCCCTCCGGCGGCACGTCCGCGAGCGCCGCGCCCACCAGCGCGCAGCCCAGCCCGACGCCCACGCCGAGCCGGACCTACCCGCTCTCCACCGCGCCCCGGACCGTCCCCGCCGTCCGCGACCACGAGGCCGCCCGCGGCCCCGGCTGGAAACCGACGCCGACGGCCGGGATCGTCATCGCCGCGGGAAGCGAGGGACTCGCCGACGAGGCACGGCTGCTCGCGGGAGAGCTCAAGATCGCCTACCGGGGCGCCGTCGCGGCCCGCGCGGGCGACGTCGAGCTGGCCCTCGGCGGCAAGGGCTCCCCCGAGTCGTACACGCTGACCACCCGCGACGACCGGGTCAGGATCACCGGCCCCGACCAGGCGGGCGTCTTCTACGGCACCCGCACCCTCAAGCAGTCGGTGAAGGGCTCGGGCGCGATGCCCGAGGGCACGGTCATCGACACCCCCGCGAAGCCCCAGCGCGGGCTCAACCTCGACATCGCCCGCAAGTTCTTCACCGCGGAGTGGATCGAGGCCAGGCTCCGGGAGATGGCCGACCTCAAGCTCAACCAGTTCGGTCTGCACTTCTCCGACGACCAGGGCTTCCGGATCGCCTCGGACACCCACCCCGAGATCGTCTCGGAGCAGCACCTCACCAAGGCCGAGGTGCGCCGGATCCTCGCGCTCGCGCAGACCCTGCACATCACGGTCGTGCCCGAGATCGACTCGCCCGGACACCTCGGCGCCGTCCTGCGCGCCTACCCGAACCTGCAACTCCGCAATGTCCAGGGCACCCCGCGCCAGGGCGCGATCGACATCTCCAAGCCCGCCTCCGCGCGGCTCGTGGACGAGCTGCTGCGCGAGTACGCCGCGCTCTTCCCCGGCGGCTGGTTCCACGTCGGCGCCGACGAGTACCAGGCCCTGACCGTCCGCTCCCCGGCGGCCTCCTATCCGCAGCTGGCCACGGCGGCCCGCCAGCGGTACGGGCCCCAGGCGAGCGTCCAGGACCTGGCGGAGGGCTGGCTGAACGACCGCGCGGCGGTGGTGCGCGACACGGGCAAGGTGGCGAAGGCCTGGAACGACGGCTTCTTCAGCGGCGGGGTCGTCCAGGCCGACAAGAGCATCGAGGTCGAGTACTGGACGGGCAAGGAGATCGGGGCCCGGCCGCCGGGCGAGTACCTGGCCGAGGGCCGCAAGGTCGTGAACCTCAACGACGAGTACCTCTACTACGTCCTGGGCGAGCCGAACCAGTTCACGTACCCCACGGGCCGCCGCATCTACGAACAGTGGACACCACTGGTCCTGCGCGGCACGACCCCGGTGCCGGCGCGGTACGACCCCCAGATCCTGGGCGGCCGCCTCGCGGTCTGGTGCGACCTGTCGGGCGCGCAGACGCAGGCGCAGGTGGCGAACGGCATCCGACTGCCCCTGGCGGCACTGGCCCAGAAGGTCTGGGACCCGGCGAAGCCGAGCATGACCTGGGACCAGTTCCGGGCGCTGGCGGCGAGGGTGCGCTGAGGCGCATCTGCTAGCAGATTGCTGGCCATGCGACTATTCTTGTCGCATGGCCACTCTCTACGTGCGGGACCTGTCCGAGGAAGCGCTGACCGAGCTGAAGATAAGGGCCGCCCGCAATCGGCAGTCCTTGCAGGCGTACGCACGGACCCTGCTGGAGCAGGAAGCGGCGTCGCCGTCGCTGGAGGACGTGATCGCCCGCATCGAGGGCCGGGTGACGGCGAGGCTCTCCACCGAAGACGTACTGGACGAGATCGACCGGGGAAGGCGGCGCGAGTGATCGTCGTCGACGCCGGTGCGTTGGTCATGCTCCTTTCCGACGCGGGGCCGGTCGGCGTCGCGGTGAGGGAGCGGGTGAAGGGGGAGCGGCTCCTCGCCCCCCACCTGGTGGATGTCGAGGTGACGTCCGCGCTCCTGGGCAGGCACCGCGGCGGCAAGCTGACCGACCGCGAGCTGGACGACGCCTCCACGGCGTTCGCCGAATTGCCGTTGCGGAGGTCGGAGCACCTGTTCCTGCTGCCGCGTGTGCGGGAGCTGTACGCGAACCTCAGCGCGTACGACGCCGTGTACGTGGCACTCGCCGAGGGGTACGACGTGCCGCTGGTCACGAGTGACGGCCGGATCAAGGACGGCGCTCGCGCCACCCGGGCCAAGTGTCCGGTGGAGGTCTTCAACGAGAAGACCCACGGGGCGCCGTAGGCGGCTGTCCGGCCTCTATGCAGCGCGCCGCGCCACTGGCATGATTCCGGCCGCGCAGTGACGAAAAAGCGCCCCTCGGCGCAGTAGGGGAAGTACTGCGTCCGCATCGGGTGGCGAGGAGGCGTCCATGACGTCGGGGAACGGCCGGAGCCTGCTGGAACTGATCGACGGGGCCGATGAGCGAGGTCTGGCCGCGGCCGGCCTCGCCTGTCTCGACCGCTGCCTTCCGCTGCTCGCCGGCGACCGCGGTGAGGCCCTGCGCCCCGTGTGGGCGGCCGTCGCGCGCGGCGACGGGAACGCCTGGGGCGAGGCCGTCGCCAAGGCCCGGATCGAACTGGACGTCGACGGCACGGAGGGCGCCGGGGCCGTAGTCGGACCGCTCACCGCCGGGGCCGTGACCGGACTGTCGGCCGCCGGGGCCGTACGCGGGATGCTGGTCGCCGCCCCGGACGCCTGGGCGGCCGGGGAGCTCCGCGCCTGGGCCCACGCCTGCTCCGCCGGTGCCCTCGCCCTGCACGGCCGCTACGACGCCGCCGAGGTGTCCGACGGACTCGTCGAGCGCTGCCGGGCCGGGGACGCGGACGGTGCGGGCCCGCTGCTCGCCGGGGAGCTCCGCCGCCAGCAGGCCGTCCTCGAATCGGTCGCCCACGGCCCGACCGGTCTGCGCCGGGCGCGTGAACTCTCCGTCGAGGGCGGCCGGGTGCTGCGCGCGGTCGTCTCGCGCCGGGCCCGCACCGCTTAGGGCCTGTCAGGACTCGTCGGGATCCGGCGTCTCGACCATCGCCGAGGCGATCGTCTCGGCGATCTGCCGCTCCGCCGTGGCCTTGTCGAGTCCGAGCCCGGTGAGCACGCCCGTACCGTCCTCGTGCTCCAGGAGGGCGAGCAGGATGTGCTCGGTGCCGACGTAGTTGTGGCCGAGGCGCAGGGCCTCGCGGAACGTCAGCTCCAGGACCTTCTTCGCCGCCGCGTCGTACGGGACGAGGGTGGGCGGCTCCTCGACGCCCGGCGGCAGGGTCGCGGCGGCGGCCTCGCGGACCTGGTCGAGGGTCACGCCCTGGGAGGTGATCCAGTACGCGGCGATCCCCTCCGGCTCGGCGAGCAGGCCGAGCGCCAGGTGGGAGGGGGTGATCTCGGCGTTGCCGACGGCCGTGGCCTCGTTCTGGGAGGCCATGACCACGTTCCTGGCCCGGGGGGTGAAGCGGTTGAACCCGGCGTTCGGGTCCATCTTCTCCGCGTCCGGCTCCTTGGGCACGAAGCGCTTCTGGGCCGCCTGGCGGGTCACGCCCATGCTGCGGCCGATGTCGGTCCAGGAGGCGCCGGAGCGCCGGGCCTGGTCCACGAAGTGACCGATGAGGTGGTCGGCGACATCGCCGAGGTGGTCCGCCGCGATGACCGCGCCGGTGAGCTGCTCCAGGGCGTCGGGGTGGACCTTCTTGATCGCGTCGATGAGCTCGTCGAGACGGACAGGGACTTTCGGGCCGACTGGATTCGTCATGAGTGCAACCCTAGGTTGACACCCCGTCGCTGTCAACCGTCAGTTGACAGTGGGTGGGCGCACTACGCCCCTGGCGGGCGAGAAGAGCGAAAAAGGGGAGGCCGGAGGGCCGGACATGGGAGACGACCGGGGCCGCCACCCCCCACAGGAGAGGCCCCGGTCGTCGTCCACGGAGCCGCAGCACGGCTCCGTACTCCATTCAGCGCCAGGGGTGCGTTTTCTGTCACACCGCCGCGCACCCGCGTCCGGACACCATCCACGTGCCCCTCGCGCGCCCCCGCTCGAAGGTTGCAAGTTGCACAAAGAGCCCGGACCGCGTGGACGCGATGCCGCGCCACGACGTAGCGTGCAGATGCGCGAGGCGGCGTGGCGGTGGTGACCAGCCGCGATGAGCGACGACCGGACGACGCGACCGACGAACAGGGTTTGGGGAGTGCTGGGGGACGACGCGGAGCTGACGGCCGCGGTGCTCGCTGCGCAGGACGGGGACGAGAACGCCTTCCGTACTGTGTATCGCGCCGTGCATCCACGGCTGCTCGGCTACATACGCACACTGGTCGGCGACGCGGACGCCGAGGACGTCGCCTCGGAGTCCTGGCTCCAGATCGCCCGCGACCTCGACCGCTTCGACGGCGACGCGGACCGCTTCCGGGGCTGGGCCGCCCGGATCGCCCGCAACCGCGCCCTCGACCACATACGGATGCGCGGCAGGCGGCCCGCCGCCGGCGCCGACGAGGCCGAGCTCACCGACAAGCCCGCCACGTCCGACACCGCGGGCGAAGCCCTGGAGGCCCTCGCCACCGGACACACCATGCGGCTGATCGCCCAGCTCCCGCAGGACCAGGCCGAGGCCGTCGTCCTGCGCGTCGTCGTCGGCCTCGACGCCAAGAGCGCCGCCGACACGCTGGGCAAACGCCCCGGCGCCGTACGCACCGCCGCCCACCGCGGCCTGAAGAAGCTCGCCGAACTCCTCGGCGTCGACGGCGAGACGGACGGGGCGGACGTCACCGCCGAATCCGTCGCCGCACTGGACGGTGTGCCTCCGCAACGCGGGCGCCTCCCGGGGCCCGTGCCGCCACGCGGTGTGACGCAATCACGTCCCCGTACGCAGAAGGACATGTGATGGCCGACGAGCGGTACCAGTGGCTCGACCAGGACGCCGCCGAGCGGCTGCTCCGCGGCGAGCCGGTCGACGCCGTCGGCGACCACGCGCGCGCGGGGGCCGAGCGTCTCGCCGGAGCCCTCGACGCGACCCGTGTCCACGCCCTCCCCGCGCCCGGGAGCGGCGAACTCCCCGGCGAGGCCGCCGCGCTCGCCGCCTTCCGTAAGGCCACCGCCGAGCGCGCCGCCGCGCGTGCCGACGGCCGCGCCCCCGAGACGGCCGGAGCCGCGCACGGCCGCACCCTCCACGCCGACCTCGGCCGGGTGCGGCTCGCGCCGGCCGCCGCGCCGACGCGCCGCTGGGGTCGGTCCGTACGGTACGGACTCGCCGCCGCGGTGGCCGCCGTCACCGTCGGAGGGGTCGCCGTCGCCGCTGGAACAGGTGTGCTGCCCCTGGTCGGTCCGGCACCCGCCAGCTCCGTCACGGCGGGGGAGACCGCCGGCACGCTCGTGTCGAAGGAGCCCGGAATACGCCAGGACCCCGAGGCGCCCCCGACGCTTCCGGGCACCGACGGCGAACCCGCCCCCGGCGTGTCCCCCTCCGCCGGCACCACCACCGCACCGCCGACCGGAAGTCCGGACGGACACGGCACCGCCACCCCGGGTCCCGGCTCCCCGGAGCCGGGCAGGAGCACGGCGGGCACGGGCAGGGACTCCGGCGGCACGGGAACGCCCCCCGGCGGCACGGGCGTGGCCCCGGGCGGCACGACCTCCCTGGCGAAGGCCGTCAGGGCCTGCCGGGAGTACCGGTCGGGGAGGCTCGACGCCACCGGCCGGACGCAGCTCACGAACAGCCTGCGCGGCGGTGAGACCCTGCGCCGCTACTGCGACCGCGTCCTCGGCGGCGGCACGGCCACGCCCGGCGGCGAGGCCAAGGACGACTCGAAGGACTCCTCCGGCGACGCCAAGGACGACAAGGCCGACGACAACGCCGACGACAAGGGCGCCAAGGACAGCGCCGGGGACGGCAGGCCCGAGGACGGGCGCGTCGACGAGCACGCCGGGTCGGGGAACAGTCGTACCGGGGACGCCGCCGAGGACCGTCGCGGCACCGTCCGCTCGTCCGTCTCCGCACCCCTCGGCTTCGCCGTCACCGCACGCGTCGCGCTCGCGGTGTAACACTTCTCGACGCGACGGCGCAGTATGGAGTGTGCCGACTGGTCATCGGCCGCGCAGAGAGCCGGGGTTCCCCCCGTACCTACGGCTCCGCGCACCCGGCGCGGGTGGGGCACGTTCCCCCGGTCCCACCCGCGCCCTCTCTCCTCCCCTTCCCCTCCCGGGTCACCAGTGGACGACGACCTTGTCGCCGATCTTCACCTGGTCGAAGAGGGTCGTCAGCTTCGCCCGGTCCCGGACGTTGACGCAGCCGTGCGAGGCCCCGTCGTAGCCGCGGGCCGCGAAGTCCGACGAGTAGTGCACGGCCTGGCCACGACTGAAGTACATCGAGAGCGGCATCGGCGTGTGGTACAGCCTGGACCAGTCCTGGCGGACCTTCCGCTCGACGGTGAACGTGCCCTCCCGGGTCGGGGTGTTCTCCGAGCCGAAGCGGACGTCCATCGCCGAGACGACCTTGCCGTCGATCATCCAGGCGAGGGTCCGGCTCTCCTTGCTGATGCACAGCACCCGGCCCGTCATGCACCGCGCGTCGGGGGCGTCCAGCTGGTTGGTGGTCGCCGGCTTCAGCTCGTCGGCGGTCGGCTTCCGGCTCGCCCCGAGCAGCTTCTCCCAGGTCGCCCCGTCGACCGAACCGGCCCGCGGCAGACCCTGCTTCTTCTGGAAGGCCTTGACCGAAGCGGCCGTCATCGTCCCGTAGAACCCCGTGGGGGCCCGGTCGAAGTGACCGAGCTGCCGCAGCCGCGCCTGGAGCTCACGGACCTGCTCGCTCTCGTCCCCGTCGCCCATCAGGACCGTGGACCCGGGTTCGGGCTTCGCGGTCGTCGGCGAGGCGGACGGGGCCGTCGTGGTCGGTGCGGGGGCGGCGGTCGTCGGCGCCTTCGTCGGACTCGCGGACACGGTCCCGGATCCGGCGCCACCCCCGGCGTCGGCCGCCTGGGCCGTACAGCCGGTGGCGAGGGCCACCGAGGCCGCTGCCAGTACCGCTCTGCGTATGACGGAAGAAGACCGTTTCATTGTTGCCCCCCGGGACGAGTCTGTGTACGTAGGGATGCTCCACGCGCGCGCGTGGTTGCGCGGGTGGACCATGGACCGCGCATCCTGTGAGGAAGGTCCGAGCACATCTACCGGGAGGCACAACGCATGGCGCGCGAGTCGGAGTCGGGGCTGCCCATCGAACCGGTCTACGGACCGGACGCCCTGGACGGGTGGGACCCCGCCGAGAAGCTGGGCGAGCCCGGCACGTACCCCTTCACGCGCGGCGTGTACCCGTCGATGTACACCGGCCGGCCCTGGACCATGCGCCAGTACGCGGGCTTCGGCACCGCCGTCGAGTCCAACGCCCGCTACAAGCAGCTCATCGCCAACGGCACGACGGGCCTCTCCGTCGCCTTCGACCTGCCGACGCAGATGGGCCACGACTCGGACGCGCCGATCGCCTCGGGCGAGGTCGGCAAGGTCGGCGTCGCGATCGACTCGATCGACGACATGCGGATCCTGTTCGACGGGATCCCGCTCGACAAGGTCTCCACGTCGATGACGATCAACGCGCCCGGCGCCCTCCTTCTCCTCCTCTACCAGCTCGTCGGCGAGGAGCAGGGAGTGCCGGCCGACCAGCTGACCGGCACCATCCAGAACGACGTGCTCAAGGAGTACATCGCCCGCGGCACGTACATCTTCCCGCCGAAGCCGTCGCTGCGGCTGATCGCCGACATCTTCAAGTACTGCCGGGCCGAGATCCCCAGGTGGAACACCATCTCGATCTCCGGCTACCACATGGCAGAGGCCGGGGCCTCGCCCGCGCAGGAGATCGCGTTCACCCTCGCCGACGGCATCGAGTACGTACGGACCGCCGTCGCCGCCGGTATGGACGTGGACGACTTCGCGCCCCGGCTCTCCTTCTTCTTCGTGGCCCGCACGACGATCCTGGAGGAGGTCGCGAAGTTCCGGGCGGCCCGCCGGATCTGGGCCCGGGTCATGCGGGAGGAGTTCGGCGCGACGAACCCCAAGTCGCTGATGCTCCGCTTCCACACCCAGACCGCGGGCGTGCAGCTCACCGCCCAGCAGCCCGAGGTCAACCTGGTGCGCGTCGCCGTCCAGGGCCTCGCGGCCGTCCTCGGCGGCACCCAGTCGCTGCACACCAACTCCTTCGACGAGGCCATCGCCCTGCCGACGGACAAGTCCGCCCGCCTCGCCCTGCGCACCCAGCAGGTCCTCGCGTACGAGACCGACGTCACCGCCACCGTCGACCCCTTCGCCGGCAGCTACGTCGTCGAGAAGATGACCGACGACGTCGAGGCCGCGGCCCTGGACCTGATGGCCCGGGTCGAGGACATGGGCGGCGCGGTCGGCGCGATCGAGCGCGGCTTCCAGAAGGGCGAGATCGAGCGCTCCGCGTACCGGATCGCCCAGGAGACCGACAGCGGCGAGCGGGTCGTCGTCGGCGTCAACCGCTACACGATCGACGTCGAGGAGCCCTACGAGCCGCTGCGCGTCGACCCGGCGATCGAGGCCCAGCAGGCCGAGCGCCTCGCCCGGCTGCGCGCCGAGCGCGACCAGGACGCCGTGGACGCGGCGCTCGTCGCCCTGAAGAAGGCGGCCGAGGGGACGGACAACGTCCTCTACCCGATGAAGGACGCCCTCAGGGCCCGGGCCACGGTCGGCGAGGTCTGCAACGCGCTGCGGGAGGTCTGGGGCACGTACGTTCCGACCGACGCCTTCTGATCTTCCGCGATACGAAACACACGGGCGGAGTGTCGTACCCACGTGCGACACTCCGCCTCATGCTGGGTGTCACCGATCTTCCGACCTACCTCGTGGGTCTCGTCCTCATCATCCTCCTGCCGGGGCCGAACTCGCTGTACGTGCTGTCCGTCGCCGCCCGCAAGGGCACCCGGACCGGGTACAAGGCCGCCGCCGGTGTCTTCACCGGCGACGCCGTCCTGATGACGCTGGCCGCGCTCGGCGCGGCCTCACTGCTCCAGACCACACCCCTGCTCTTCATGATCGTGAAGTACGCGGGCGCGGGGTACCTGGCGTGGATGGCGTACGGGATGCTGCGGGCGGCCTGGTCGATGTGGCGCGGGCGGGACGAGGTGCGTCACGAGGACACCGCCCAGGCTCCGGTGGCCGCGGGGGAGAACCCGTACCGGCGGGCGCTGATCATCAGCCTCTTCAACCCGAAGGCGATCCTCTTCCTCATCTCCTTCTTCGTGCAGTTCGTGGACCCCGGCTACGCCTACCCGGCGCTCTCCTTCCTGGTCCTCGGCACCCTGCTCGAGATCGGCAGCTTCCTCTACCTGACGCTGCTCATATTCGGCGGCACCCGGCTCGCCGCGACGTTCCGGCGCCGCAGGCGGCTCTCGGCCGGGGCGACCTCCGCCGCGGGCGCCCTCTTCCTCGGCTTCGCCGCGAAACTCTCCCTCAGCAGCGCCGCTTGACCCTCACACCGTGTGAGGTCGTTCCGTAGGGGTCGTCATGTTTGCCATCGGAGACTTCGCCCGGCACGGGCGGGTGTCGGTCCGGATGCTGCGCCACTACGACGCCATCGGACTGCTGCGCCCGGCCCACGTCGACCCGCACAGCGGCTACCGCTTCTACACGGCGGACCAGCTCGCCCGGCTCAACCGTGTCATCGCGCTCAAGGACCTCGGCTTCACCCTCGAACAGGTGGGGGCGATCCTCGACGAGCAGATCGACGCGGACGAGCTGCGGGGCATGCTGCGGCTGCGCCAGGCCGAGCTGGAAGCGGCCCTGACGGAGGCGCGGGCCAGGCTCGCCCAGGTCGGCGCGCGGCTCCGAGCCATCGAGAGCGAGGGACGCATGTCCACCCAGGACGTCGTCGTGAAGAAGATCCCCGCCGTGCGCGTCGCCGAGCTGAGCGGCGTCGCCGCGAGCTTCGGCCCGCAGGACATCGGCCCGGTGATCGGGCCGATGTACGACGAGCTGTGCGGCCGGCTCGAAGCCGCGGGGGTCACCGGGTTCGGCCCGGGGATCGCGTACTACGAGGACGCGGGCAAGGGCGACGGCTCGGTCGTCGTGCACGCCGCCATGACCGTCCCCGAGGGAACGGCCGCGGAGGGCGTCGAGGTGCGGGTGCTGCCCGGCATCGAGGAGGCGGCCACCATCGTCCACCGGGGATCGATGGAGGACATCCTGCCGACCGTGCAGACCCTGGCCGCCTGGATCGACACCAACGGCTACCGGTCCGCCGGTCACGCCCGTGAGCTGTACCTGGAGTGCCCGGAGGACCCGGCCGGCTGGGTCGCCGAGATCCAGGAGCCCGTCGTCCGCGCCTGAGCCCGGACGCGCCCGCGGGCCCGGGTCACCCCCGAACGGGGTCCCGGGCCCGCGGGCCGTACCTCGTCGCTACCGCTTCTTCAGCGCCTTGCGCAGCCGCAGCGCGCGCCGCGCCAGCCGGCGGACCTTCGGGTGGCGGGGGATCGGCAGGCCCCCGGGCAGGTCAAGGACGGTGAGGCGGCGGCGGGTGAAGTGGTGCCGGGTGCGCTCGGCGAGCGGGCCCGACAGGTGCCGTACCGCGGGCTCCCGCAGCTCCGGCCGTATCTTCGGCTGCATCGCGAAGCCGACCGCCGCGACCAGGTCGTTCAGGAGCTCCGTACCGGCCGCGTCGCCGACCACCGCGCCGCTGTCCTCCGTGCCGTCCTCAAGGGGCGGCACGACGGCGTCCACGACCGTGAGCGGGATGCGGTTGCTGTTCTGGAACGGGGTGAGCCGTTCCAGGAGGGCGCCCGTGCCGACCCGGGCCACCGGCAGCCCGTAGAAGGTCCCCGCGGTCAGCAGCGCGGTGGAGAAGCAGCCGACGACGAGCGCGGGCCGCAGCTCGCCGTAGAGGACCTCGGCCAGCACCGGCCGGTCCTCGACGGTCAGTTCGGCGCCGAGCTCCTCCGCCGCCCGCACCAGCGTCCGCGACCAGGCGTCGGGGGCCGTCGGGTGCGGCTTGAAGACGAGCCGCCGGTGGCCCCGGGCGATCGCGCCCCGGACCATCCGCAGGTGCAGCTCCTCCTCCTCCGCGGCGGTCAGCAGCTTGAGCGCCGCCAGGTACTGGCCGAGAAGCAGGGCGGGCCCGCCCTCCGTCGCCCCCGCGGGCCCGGGGCCCGCCAGCTCCTCGACGACCTTGGTGAACGCCTCCGTCGGTACGGCCTCCGGCACCGCGCCGAACTCGGCGAGCAGCAGCGGCGCGAGCCCGGGCACGAGGTCCAGGTGGAGCAGCCGGCCGACACGACCGCCGATCAGCGGGTCGATCTTGTTACGGGTCGGCCCGTAGCTCATCAGACCGTCCGCGTACACGGTGATCGGCGCGTCGGGCAGCAGCTGGGCGATGGCGAGCGCGGGCGTCACCTGGAGCGATTCCAGGGCGAGTTCGACGCGGTCGTCGCCGAGGTTCCAGAGCTTGCGCAGATGCCGCTGGAGGAGCGGCAGATCGCTCGCGCGCGGGGTCCAGCCGCCCGGGTGGAGCGGGGAGATCGTCTCGTTCCAGGACAGGACGGAGTCGAAGCGGCCGCGCAGCCGGTCGAAGCCCTCGGCCTCGTCGAGGGCCGGGGTCGTCTCCGGGACGGCCGCGTTGTTGGTGACGAGGAGGATCCGGCGGTCGGCGGTGCCGAAGCAGCCGCTGTCCACGGCGGCGGCGAGCGTCACCGCCCCGTAGAGGGTGGAGGCACAGAAGATCTGGGTGGTCCGGCGGGCGCTCACGCGGCCACCTCCGCGGAGGCCGAGCCGGCACCGGCGCCCGTACGCGTCCCCGGGCCCGCGCCCGGGGTCGGGGACGGCGGTGGGGCCGGGCGACGGCGGCGCAGTCTGCGCAGCATCGTCGCGCGGTCCCCGCCCATCGCCGTCAGGGCCTCGTCGAGGACCCCCTGCGGCATCCGCCGCAGCGCACCCGCGCTCATCGCCTTCAACTGGCGGGCCACCTCCGGCTCGAATCGTTCGATCGAACCCATGTGATGGGAGATCACCGCGCAATAGGTACGGACGGCTTTCGGAAGAAGAAGATCCGCATTCGCGTCCTTCGCCGTTTCCTCGATCACCTGGTCGAAAGCGCGGATGAAATCCAATTGCCGTACATCACCGATCTGGGTGAGCGAGGTCGCGACCCCACGCCGGTAGAAGACACCGAGTTCACCGATCGCGGCGAACGATTCCGCCTCGCGGTGCAGTCTCCAGATCCACGGCCGGTCCTCGGCCGTCCGCAGACCGTGCGTGAAGTGCAGAAGCCCGCGGTCGAGAAGCCGCCGGTGGTAGATCCCCGCCCAGGCGTACGGGTAGTCGACCGAGGTCGTCCGGTGCGCCGGCAGGATCGCGTCCCGCGGGTTCAGCACCTCGCCGCGCAGGGGCACCGGCGCGCGGCGGATGCCGCGGTTCCGGCCGGTGACGGAGACGTGGTCGGTGCGCAGGAAGTCACAGCCGAGGTCCTCGGCCGCCGCGACCAGGCGGGAGTAGTAGCCGGGGGCGAGCCAGTCGTCCCCGTCCAGGAAGGTGAGGTATTCGCCGCTGGCGGCGTCGATGCCGGTGTTCCGGGCCGTGGCGAGGCCCTCGTTGTGCTCGTGCCTGATCAGGACGGCACCCGGGATCTCGCGCGCGGCCCGTTCGAGGAGTTCGGGCGTCCCGTCCGACGAGCAGTCGTCGACAAGAAGGAACTCGAAGTCCTCGCGGGCGTTGGCCCGCAGGCTCGTGAGGGTATCGGGGGCGTATGTCTGCACGTTGAAGAACGGCACGACGACGGAGAGCTTGACCACGCGGCCGACGCTAGGCGCCGCCCCGGCATTCCCACCGACCGGTGGGCAGCTATTCGGTGAACACCAAGCGGCGGGCCGATTAACCACCTTTCCCTGTGGGTGGATCCGGCCCCCTTACGACCGGATCCCGACCTACTTCAACAGGAGGAGAGGCTCTGTTCACCGTTTGTTGTGGCCCAGTTGGGCCGGAAAGCGGAATGCCCTTCTAGCGTCCTCGGCGTGCAAGGAAGTAACAGAGAAGCGGTACGGGTCGCCGTACTCGCCGACTCCGACACCCGGTGGAAATGGGGCGCCCTCACGGCGCGCCGCATCACCACGGCGACCGCCGAACCCACCGGATTCGTCCTGCGCGGACGGGCGACGCCCACCGCGCGCCAACTCGCCGAGACAGGGGTGTCCACGACCACCCCGCGCGAGGTGACGGGCGCGGAGTTCCTGCGCGCCCTACGGGACGCGGAGGAGCGCGGCGAGGGATACGACCTCGTCGTTCTCGCCCTCGTCGGCGGCACCGTCCGGGCCGTCCTCCAGGGCCTGGCCGATCTGGACCTGGTCCGGCGCCCGGTGATCGTCACCGGCTACGTCGGCGTCGTCTACGAGAAGCTCACCGACGGACTGCTGTTGCGCCACGGCGCCGATGTCGTCCTCGCCAACTCCCGCCACGACGCGGAGCGTTTCCGCGCCGTGTACGAGGGAGTGGGCGCCGGAGCCGACTCGGTCGTCGAGGCCGCCCTGCCCTTCCTGGGCGGCGCCCCGTACGCCCCCGAGGCCGGCCGCGACACCCTGGTCTTCGCCGCCCAGCCGTCCGTGCCGGCCACCCGGACCGAACGCGCCTACGTGCTGCGGCGGCTCATCGCCCACGCCCGCCTCCACCCGCGCCGCGAGGTGCTCCTCAAGCTCCGCTCCAAGCCGGGTGAGCACACCACGCACCTGGAGGAGTTCCCGTTCCAGAAGCTGGTCCGCGAGCTCGACCCGCCCGCCAACTTCCGGCTGGTGTACGGACACATGGGCGAGGTCCTCGACCGTACGGACCTCCTGGTCACCGTCTCCTCCACGGCCGCCCTGGAAGCCCTGCACCGCCGGATCCCCACCGCGATCCTCACCGACCTCGGGGTCCGCGAGGCGCTCGGCAACCACCACTTCGTGGGCTCGGGCCTGCTCGCCTCCTTCGACCGGCTCGACAAGGGGCTCGCCCCGACGCCCGACGAGACGTGGCTGGCCCGGCAGGGGGTGGCCGCCGACGGCTCGTACGAGGGGGCCTTCGACGCGGCCCGCGACCGGGTCGCCGAACTCCTGGCGCTTCCCGAGCTGCCCCCGATCACCCCCTACTACACCGCGGAGACGGCCCCCGGCTACCTGCCCGGGATCCTCGCCCGCCACCGCCTGGACGTCTCCGCGCCGGAGTCCCGCGAGAGCGGCCTGCGCCGGATCGTCCGGGAGGCGGCGCGGGGCGCGTACCGCCACGGCGTGCAACGCGTCGCCCCCGTCATCCGCCGCCTGGGAGAACTCTGATGCCCGCCACCACCCAGCCCCCCGCACAGCCCACGGCCACGGAGCCCGCGGCCACGGAGCCCGCGGCCACGGAGCCCGCGGCCACGGAGCCCGCGGCCACGGAGCCCGCGGCCACGCAGCCCACGGCCACGGAGCCCGCGGCCACGCAGCCCACGGCCACGCAGTCCACCGCCCAGGGCCCCGCCGCCTCGGCCACGCAGCCTCCCGCCACCGTGCTCGCCGTGATCCCCGCCCGGGGCGGCTCCAAGGGCGTCCCCGCCAAGAACCTCGCCCCGGTCGCCGGAGTCCCCCTGGTGTCCCGTGCCGTCCAGGCCTGCCTCGGCGCCCGCCCGGTCACGCACGTCGTCGTCTCCACCGACGACGCCGGCATCGCGGCCGCCGCCCGCACCGCCGGGGCCGAGGCCGTGCGGCGGCCCGCCGAGATCGCGGGCGACACCGCCACCAGCGAGGCGGCCGTCCTGCACGCCATGGACGCCTTCGAGGCCACCCACGGCCGCCCGGCCGACGTGGTCCTCCTCGTCCAGTGCACCAGCCCCTTCCTCACCTCCGCCGAGGTCGCCGAGACCGCCGAGCGCATCACCTCCGGCGCCGCCGACACGGCCTTCACGGCGGCCCCGTCCCACGGCTTCCTCTGGCGCGACACGGTCGAGGGCGGCGCCACCGGCGTCAACCACGACAAGGCGCACCGCCCCCGCCGCCAGGACCGGGAGCCCGAGTACCTGGAGACCGGCGCCGTCTACGCCATGGACGCGGCCGGGTTCCGTACCCACAGGCACCGCTTCTTCGGCCGTACCGCGCTCGTCGTCACCGACCCCGCCCGGGTCCTGGAGATCGACGACCCGCACGACCTGGCCCGGGCCCGCGCCCTCGCGCCGCTCCTCGACACCCCGGCCACGCCCGGCTTCGCCGACATCGACGCCGTGGTCCTGGACTTCGACGGCACCCAGACCGACGACCGGGTCCACCTCGACGCCGAAGGACGCGAGTTCGTCTCCGCGCACCGCGGCGACGGCCTCGGCATCGCCGCCCTGCGCCGCGCGGGCCTCCCCGTCCTCATCCTCTCCACCGAGCAGAACGCCGTCGTCGCCGCCCGCGCCCGCAAGCTCAAGATCCCCGTCCTGCACGGCATCGACCGCAAGGACCGGGCGCTCAAGGAGTGGTGCGACGCCGAGGGCATCGACCCGCAGCGCGTGCTCTACGCCGGAAACGACGTCAACGACCTGCCCTGCTTCCACCTCGTCGGCTGGCCCGTCGCGGTGAGCAGCGCCCACGACTCCGTGCGGGCCGCGGCCCGCGCGGTCACCGTCACCCCGGGCGGCTCAGGAGCGATCCGCGAGATCGCCGCCTGGCTCCTCGGACCCGAGCTCAACACCCCCAACGCGTAAGGAACCGCACCATGAACAGCCGCCTCCGCACCCTCGGCGACAAGACCGCCGGCCCGGGCCGCTCCGTCTACATCACGGGCGAGATCGGCATCAACCACAACGGTGACCTCGACAACGCCTTCGCCCTCATCGACATCGCCGCCGAAGCCGGCTGCGACGCCGTGAAGTTCCAGAAGCGCACCCCCGAGATCTGCACGCCGCGCGACCAGTGGGACATCGAGCGCGACACCCCCTGGGGCCGGATGACGTACATCGACTACCGTCACCGCGTCGAGTTCGACGAGACCCAGTACCGCGCGATCGACGAGCACTGCAAGAAGCGCGGCATCGACTGGTTCGCCTCCCCGTGGGACACCGAGGCCGTCGCCTTCCTGGAGAAGTTCGACGTCCCCGCCCACAAGGTCGCCTCCGCCTCCCTCACCGACGACGAGCTGCTGCGCGCGCTCCGCGCCACCGGCCGTACGGTCATCCTCTCCACCGGCATGTCCACCCCGGTGCAGATCCGCCACGCCGTCGAGGTCCTCGGCAGCGCGAACATCCTGCTCTGCCACGCCACCTCGACCTACCCGGCCAAGGCCGAGGAGCTCAACCTCCGCGTCATCCAGACGCTCCAGGACGAGTACCCGAACGTCCCGATCGGTTACTCCGGCCACGAGACCGGCCTCCAGACCACCCTCGCGGCCGTGGCCCTCGGCGCCACCTTCGTCGAGCGTCACATCACCCTCGACCGCGCCATGTGGGGCTCCGACCAGGCCGCCTCCGTCGAGCCGCAGGGCCTCCAGCGCCTGGTCCGCGACATCCGCGCCATCGAGGCCGCCCTCGGCGACGGCGTCAAGAAGGTCTACGAGTCGGAGCTCGGCCCGATGAAGAAGCTCCGCCGGGTCCAGGGCCTCGTCACCGCATGACCGGGCAGCTGGCGTTCGTCGAGAGCCCGGTCCAGCTTCTGAACGTCCTGGAATGGGCGCACACGCAGGCGCCCGCCCCGGGCGCGCCCCGCACCGCGCCCATGGGCGCGCCCCACTCGGCGGACGCCACCCCGCCCCTCACGGTCGTCGTCCTCTCGCCGACCGACCCCATGTCACGTGGCCAGCTGCGCCGGATGGCCCAGCTGGCCCGCGACGAGGGCGTCACCGTCCACTGGCAGGAGGCCCGCGGCGGCCGGGGCGCGCTCGTCCGCACCCTGCGGGAGCTCGCCCGGCCGCTGCGGTCGGCGGAGCGGGTGATCATCGGAGACCCGTTCTCGCGGTACGTCCAGCTGCTCCTGACCCTGTTCGGACCCCGGCACCTGACGGTGGTCGACGACGGCACCGCGACCATGGAGTTCGCCGACCAGATCGGCCGGGGCGAGCGCCTGGTGCGCTGGCACCGCAAGGGAAACCTGGGCCCGCGCGAGCTGGTCCTCGCCCCGGTGACCTCCCTCGCCCGGCGGCGCCTCGCCCCGACCCGGGGCCGTACGGTCGAGATCTTCACCTCGCTGCCCGTGGAGGCCCCCGAGGGCATCGAGGTCACCGAGAACTCCTTCGCCTGGACCCGCACCCGGTTCGGCCCGCCCCGGCTCATCAGCGGCGCGGACCTGGTGGGCACCTCGCTGGTCGAGACGGGCGTGGTCGACGCCGGCCACTACGACCGGGTGGTCGCGGAACTCGCCCGCGCCCACGGCGCCACCCGCTACTTCGCGCACCGCAGGGAGAGCGCCGAGAAACTGCACCGCATCGCGGTCGAGACGGGTCTTCAGGTGGTCCGGCCCGAACTGCCCCTCGAGCTGATCGCCCGGCGCGGCCCCGTCGGCCGTACGATCGTCAGCTTCCCGTCCACGGTCGTGCACACCCTGCCGCTCGCCCTCGCCGGGACCGGGGTGAAGGTCGCGGTCTGCGAGATCGCCCCGGAGTGGCTGCGGGAGAGCGCCTCACCACGCGCGCAGGGGTTCCTGTCCGGCGTGGCGGGCACCGCGGCCCACGAGGTCGACCGGCTCACCACCCGGGCGTCGACCTCCACCGACCGGCTCGGATTCGGGTGACCCTACCCACATGGAACAGCCTTCATGCCTGGTGAACGGAGTTTCTTTCCCCTAACGGGTTGAACTTTTCGTGATCAACGGGCAGTTGACCTGTCTGAAGGCCTACCCTTCAAAAGGTGAACCAGTTGAAGTCCCGTGAGCCAGACTCCGCCACCCTGCCCGGAAAGCTGTCCGACCCCCTGCGCGTCGAGCTGATCGCCTTCCGCAGGGACGTGCACATGCACCCGGAGCTCGGGAACCAGGAGTTCCGTACGACCGCCGTGCTGAAGGCCCGCCTGGAGGCGGCCGGCCTCGCGCCGAAGGTCCTGCCGGCCGGCACCGGACTCATCTGTGACATCGGCACCCCGGACCCCCGCCGTCCCATGTTGGCGATCCGCGCCGACCTCGACGCGCTGCCCATCCCCGACGTGAAGACCGTCGCCTACCGCTCCACGGTGGCCAACCGCGCCCACGCCTGCGGACACGACGTCCACACCACCACCGTCCTCGGCGCCGGACTCGTCCTCGCCGAACTCGACCGCCAGGGCCTGCTGCCCAACGCCGTGCGGCTGATCTTCCAGCCCGCCGAGGAGGTCCTCCCCGGCGGCGCCGCCGACGCCGTCGCGGCCGGGGTCCTGGACGGGGTCGGCCGGATCATCGCCGTCCACTGCGACCCCCGGGTGGACGCCGGGAAGATCGGGCTCCGCGCCGGCCCCATCACCTCCGCCTGCGACCGCCTCGAAGTCACCCTCGACGGCCCCGGCGGCCACACCGCGCGCCCGCACCTCACCACCGACCTCGTCACCGCCGCCGCCCGGGTCGCCACCGACGTCCCCGCCGTCCTCGCCCGCCGTGTCGACGCCCGCTCGGGCCTCTCGGTCACCTGGGGCCGTATCGAATCCGGCCACGCGCCCAACGTCATCCCCCAGCACGCGGAGCTCTCCGGCACCGTCCGCTGCCTCGACCTGCCGACCTGGCGCGAGGCACCCGACCTGGTCCACGCGGCGATCGACGAGATCGCGACCCTGCACCGCGCCAAGTCGACCGTGAACTACGTCCGGGGCGTCCCCCCGGTCGTCAACGACCCGGGGGTCACCGAACTGCTCCACGACGCCATGGCCGCGCGCCGTGGAACGCACGCGATCGAGGACACCGAGCAGAGCCTCGGCGGCGAGGACTTCTCCTGGTACCTGGAGCACGTCCCCGGCGCCATGGCCCGCCTCGGCGTCCGCACCCCCGGCGACACCCGCGTCCGCGATCTGCACGCGGGCGACTTCGACGTGGACGAGCACTGCATCGAGGCCGGGGTGGAACTCTTCACGGCCGCGGCCCTCCTCGACGCCACGCCGACCCTCTGACCCCGCCCGCCCCGGGCCCCACGCCGACCCCGCCGGGCCGGGGCCCCACGCCGACCCGCTGACGCCCGCCCGACCCGGGCCCCACGCCGACCCGCTGACGCCTGCCCGCCCCGGGCCACGCCGACCCGCTGACCCCCGGCCGGACGGACCCTCACCCCTCCGGCCGACCGCCGTCCCCCCTTCGGCCCAGCGCCCGGCGTGGCGCGCCCCCGCGCCCCTCCCGCCGCCCGTTCCCGGCGGTATAACCGGCCGTACCGGGCCGAACGCCCCCGGTCGCCTCGACTGGCCGGTTCGCGACGATCCGATAACGACTCATGAACGGGTCTTTAACTGACATCTACGCGCGTTACGATCGCCGCGAAACCAGCGCCGGAAGAGGCGCTTTCGGTCAGTCTTGAAGGGACCCTCCTCTTGCGCCGGATCACCAGGATCACGACCGTGGGCATCGCCTCCGCGGCCCTCGCCCTGTCCGCCACCGCGTGTGGCAAGTCTTCGAACGACTCCGGTTCCGGGACGGACTCGAAGGCGGCCAAGGCCGCCATCGCGTACGACATCGGCGGCCGTGGCGACCAGTCGTTCAACGACGCCGCCTACGCGGGCCTGAAGAAGGCCGAGGACGAGCTCGGCGTCAAGGGCTCCGAGGCCGAGCCGTCCGAGGGTGAGGGTGACGCCGACAAGGTGCAGCGCCTCACCGCGCTCGCCCGCGCCGGCAACAACCCGGTCATCGGCGTCGGCTTCGCCTACGCGCCGGCGATCGAGAAGGTCGCCAAGGCCTACCCGAAGACCACCTTCGGCCTCATCGACGACACGTCGAAGACCGGCCCGAACATCGCCAACCTCGTCTTCAACGAGGAGCAGGGCTCCTACCTGGCCGGCGTCGCCGCCGCCAAGGCGTCCAAGACCGGCACGGTCGGCTTCATCGGTGGCGTCGAGGTGCCGCTGATCAAGAAGTTCGAGGCGGGCTTCGCGCAGGGTGTCAAGGACACCAACCCCAAGGCGAAGGTGCTCGTGCAGTACCTGACCCAGCCGCCGAACTTCGACGGCTTCTCCAAGCCCGACCTCGGCAAGGCCGCCGCGCAGGGCCAGCTCGACAAGGGCGCCGACGTGATCTACGCCGCCGCCGGTCTGGCCGGTTCCGGCTCGATCGAGGCCGCCGCGACCGCCGGCAAGTGGGCCATCGGCGTCGACTCCGACCAGTACAACCAGGCCGGTCTCGCCTCCTACAAGGAGCACATCCTGACCTCGGTCACCAAGGACGTGTCGGACTCGGTCTTCAACCTGATCAAGTCGGTCAAGGACGGCAAGCCGCAGACCGGTGAGATCCGTTACGGCCTCGCCGCGGACGGCGTCGGCCTGGCCGACTCCAACCCGGCGTACAAGAAGATGACCGATGTCACCGACGCCGTGGCGAAGGCGAAGAAGGACATCGTCGACGGCAAGATCACGGTCAAGACCGCTCCGTAAGGACGGCAGGTCACCGACCTCAGGGCCCGGCAACGGTGGGACCCCCACCGGAGCCGGGCCCCGTTCCCGTACAGGTTTTCACTTTCCGGCAGCGCTACGCGTGTAGATGTCTCCCTGGCACGATAACTTCGCCCCGCCCTGCCCTCCCCCGCTCCCACTCCTTCCGGCCAAGGAGAGTGCGTCATCAACGCGTCCAGCCCCCCTGCCGTAGAACTGCACGGCATCACCAAGCGATTCCCTGGCGTCGTCGCCAACAAGGACATCGCGATCACGGTCCGCAAGGGCACCGTGCACGCCCTCATCGGCGAGAACGGTGCCGGCAAGTCGACCCTCATGAAGATCCTCTACGGCATGCAGAAGCCGGACGAGGGCACCATCGCCGTCGACGGCGAGCAGGTCACCTTCTCCAGCCCCGGTGACGCCATCGCGCGCGGCATCGGCATGGTGCACCAGCACTTCATGCTCGCCGACAACCTCACCGTCCTGGAGAACGTCGTCCTCGGCGGCGAGAAGCTCTACGGCATCGGCGCCAAGGCGCGGCGGAAGATCCAGGAGATCTCCGACGCGTACGGCCTCGGGGTCCGCCCCGACGCGCTCGTCGAGGACCTCGGTGTCGCCGACCGCCAGCGCGTGGAGATCCTCAAGGTCCTCTACCGCGGCGCCAGGATCCTCATCCTCGACGAGCCGACCGCCGTCCTCGTCCCGCAGGAGGTCGACGCGCTCTTCGACAACCTGCGCGAGCTCAAGTCCGAGGGCCTGACCGTCATCTTCATCTCGCACAAGCTGGGCGAGGTCCTGAAGGTCGCCGACGACATCACCGTCATCCGCCGGGGCACCACGGTCGGCACCGCCGACCCGAGGACCGCCACCACCAAGCAGCTCGCCGAGCTGATGGTCGGCAGCGAACTCCCCTCGCCGGAGACCCGCGAGTCGACGGTCACCGACGTCCCGATGCTCAAGGTCGAGAACCTGACCCTCGTCGAGGGTGGCGGCGCGACCCCCCTGACCACGGCCGCCCCGCCGGACCCGTCGAGCACCGCCACCGTCCGCGAGGAGACCGCGGCGGGCCGCAAGCTCCTCGACGACATCTCCCTCACGATCCACAAGGGCGAGATCCTCGGCATCGCGGGCGTCGAGGGCAACGGCCAGACCGAGCTCATCGAGGCCCTCATGGGCCTGTCCACCCCCGACGCGGGCGTCATCTCCCTCGACGGCAAGGACATCTCCAAGGTCTCGGTGCGCAAGCGCCGCGAGGGCGGCATCGGCTACATCCCCGAGGACCGCCACCGCCACGGCCTGCTCCTGGAGTCCCCCCTCTGGGAGAACCGCATCCTCGGCCACGTCACCGAGGCGCCCAACTCGAAGCGCGGCATCCTCGACCCGAAGGCGGCCCGCAAGGACACCGAGCGGATCGTGCGCGAGTACGACGTCCGCACTCCCGGCATCGACGTCACCGCGGCCTCCCTCTCCGGCGGCAACCAGCAGAAGCTGATCGTCGGCCGCGAGATGAGCCACGCCCCCAAGTTCCTGATCGCCGCCCACCCCACCCGTGGTGTGGACGTCGGCGCGCAGGCGCAGATCTGGGACGCGATCCGGGACGCCCGCCGCGAAGGCCTGGCGGTGCTGTTGATCTCCGCCGACCTCGACGAGCTGATCGGTCTCTCCGACACCCTCCGGGTCATGTACCGCGGCAAGCTCGTCGCCGACGCCGACCCCGCCACCATCACGCCCGAGGAGCTGGGCTCCGCCATGACCGGCGCGGCCAGCGGTCACCTCGAAGGCAACGAAGAGCCCGAAGACGGTGACGCCCGATGATGAAATTCGACAAGGACAAGCTGATCATCGGGGCCGCGGGCCCGGTGCTCGCGCTCGTCTCCGCGTTTGTGCTCACCGTGCTGGTGCTGCTCGCGACGGGCCTCGACCCGATCGAGCCGATCCGGCTGATGATCGACAACGCCGCGTTCTCCGACATCCAGGTCCTGATCGTCAACCAGACCGGGATCTACTACCTGGCAGCCCTGGCCGTGGCCGTCGGCTTCCGGATGAACCTGTTCAACATCGGCGTCGACGGCCAGTACCGGCTCGCCGCGATGGTCTCGGCCCTCGTCGGCGCCTCGGTCGAGCTGCCCGGCCCGCTGCACATCCTGCTCATCGTGCTCGTCGCGATGCTGACCGGCGCCTTCTGGTCCGGCATCGCCGGCATCCTGAAGACCACCCGGGGTGTCTCCGAGGTCGTCTCGACGATCATGCTGAACGCCATCGCGACCTCGCTGGTGGCCTGGCTGATCCTGCCGAAGAACTTCGGCTTCCAGCCGGAGGGCTCGAACAACCTCACCACCGGTGAGATCTCCGAGTCCGGCTGGTTCCCGGGCATCGACATGGGCGAGGGCAACGGAGTCATCTACGGCTTCACGTTCGTCGCGCTCGCCCTCGGCGTCGTCTACTGGTTCGTCCTCAACCGCACCCGGTTCGGCTTCGACCTGCGCGCCACCGGCGCCAGCGAGTCCGCCGCCCAGGCCAGCGGCGTCGACGCCAAGAAGATGATCCTCACCTCGATGCTGCTCTCGGGCGCGCTCGCCGGCCTCTCCGGCATGCCGACGCTGCTCGGCGAGTCCCACACGTACAGCCTCGACTTCCCCGTCGGTGTCGGCTTCACCGCCATCACCATCGCCCTGCTCGGCCGTAACCACCCGGTCGGCATCTTCTTCGCGGCCCTGCTCTTCGCGTTCCTCGACAAGGCCTCCTCGTCGCTGGACACCGAGGGCTACCCGAAGGAGATCACCAAGATCATGCAGGGCATCATCGTGATCGCGGTCGTCGTCTCGTACGAGCTCGTCCGCCGTTACGGCCTCCGCCGCCAGCAGCAGAAGGTCGGCGAGGAACTCGCCGCCGGCGGCGCCATCAAGACCGACAAGGAGGTCTCGGCATGAGCACCGGCACTGTCACCAAGCCGAGCGCCGCGCCCAAGGGCGGCGGACGCCGCAAGCTCACCCTGCCGTGGATCATGCTGATCGTCGCGGCCGGTCTCGTCCTCTTCTCCTTCGTCCGGGTCGTCTCCGGCGCCGACGACCTCACCTCCGTCGGACAGGTCTCCGGCGCGCTCCAGCTCGCCGTCCCGATCGGCCTCGCCGGACTCGGCGGCCTGTGGGCCGAGCGCGCGGGCGTCGTCAACATCGGCCTCGAAGGCATGATGGTCCTCGGCACCTGGTTCGGCGCCTGGGCCGGCTACCAGTGGGGCCCCTGGGTGGGCGTCCTCCTCGGTCTCCTCGGCGGCGCGCTCGGCGGTCTGCTGCACGCGATCATCACCGTCACGTTCAACGTGAACCACATCGTCTCCGGTGTGGCGATCAACATCCTGGCGGTCGGCTTCACCCAGTACCTGTCGAACTTCACGTTCGCCGAGGCCGAGGGCGGCTCCTCCAAGCAGTCCCCGCGCATCGACCAGATCACGAAGATCACCATCCCAGGGTTGTCGGACTGGCTACAGGACCTCCAGCAGAAACACTGGTTCCTGATCTCCGACCTGGCCGGCATCCTCGGCGGCCTCGTCACCAACCTGTCGCTGCTCACGATCGTCGCCCTGCTGCTGATCCCGGGCACCTGGTGGCTGCTGTGGCGTACGGCCTTCGGCCTGCGGCTCCGCTCCTGCGGTGAGAACCCGGTCGCGGCCGAGTCCCTCGGCGTGAACGTCTACAAGTACAAGTACATCGCCGTCACCGTCTCCGGCGCCCTCGCCGGCCTCGGCGGCGCGTTCCTCGCGATCGTCGCCACCGGCATCTACCAGGAGGGCCAGACCGGCGGCCGCGGCTACATCGGTCTCGCCGCGATGATCTTCGGCAACTGGATGCCCGGCGGCATGGCACTCGGCGCCGGCCTCTTCGGCTTCACCGACAGCCTCAAGCTCCGCGGCGGCGCCGAGAACGTCCACGCGCTGCTGCTGCTCGTCGCCGTGCTCCTGGTGCTCGCCGCGGCCTGGCAGCTGTACAAGAAGAAGTACGTGGCCGGTGTGGTCGCGGCCGCCTTCTCCGTCGGCTTCTTCCTCTGGTACCTGATGACCGACGAGGTCCCGAGCCAGTTCGTCGACGCCGCCCCGTACATCACCACCCTGCTCGTGCTCGCCCTCTCGGCGCAGCGCCTGCGCATGCCGAAGGCCGACGGACTGCCGTACCGGAAGGGCCAGGGCAAGTGACGTCCGCGCCCGACTGGGACCTCCTCCGGGAGACGGCCCGCGAGGCCATGTCCCACGCGTACGCCCCGTACTCGGGCTACCCGGTCGGCGCGGCGGCCCTCGCCGACGACGGCCGGGTGGTCTCCGGCTGCAACGTCGAGAACGCCTCCTTCGGCCTCGGCCTGTGCGCCGAGTGCGGCCTCGTCTCGCAGCTCCAGGCGACCGGCGGCGGCCGGCTGACCCACTTCGTCTGCGTCGACGGCCGGGGCGAGCCCCTGGTGCCGTGCGGCCGGTGCCGGCAGCTCCTGTACGAGTTCGGCGGCCCCGAGCTCGTCCTGGAGACGCCCGCCGGGTTCCTGACGCTGGCGGAGATGCTGCCGCAGGCGTTCGGCCCGGACCACCTCACCAAGTAGCACCTCGGAGCGACCCTTCCGGCACGATGGAAGGGTCGCTCCCCCCTTCCCCCCTCTATGCGCGTAGAAAGAGGCACCACCTCATGGACGTCATCTCCGTCATCCGCACGAAGCGGGACAAGGGCGAGCTGAGCCCGGAGCAGATCGACTGGGTCATCGACGCGTACACCCGCGGTGCGGTCGCCGACGAGCAGATGTCCGCCCTGGCCATGGCCATCCTGCTGAACGGCATGAACCGCGCGGAGATCGCCCGCTGGACCGCCGCGATGATCGCCAGCGGCGAGCGCATGAACTTCGACTCCCTCTCCCGCCCCACCGCCGACAAGCACTCCACCGGCGGTGTCGGCGACAAGATCACCCTTCCGCTCGCCCCGCTCGTCGCCGCCTGCGGCGCGGCCGTCCCGCAGCTCTCCGGCCGCGGCCTCGGCCACACCGGCGGCACCCTCGACAAGCTGGAGTCCATCCCCGGCTGGCGCGCCCTGCTCTCCAACGAGGAGATGCTGCACGTCCTCGACACCACCGGCGCGGTGATCTGCGCGGCGGGCGACGGCCTCGCCCCGGCGGACAAGAAGCTCTACGCGCTCCGTGACGTCACGGGCACGGTCGAGGCCATCCCCCTCATCGCCTCGTCCATCATGTCGAAGAAGATCGCGGAGGGCACCGGCTCCCTGGTCCTCGACGTGAAGGTCGGCACCGGCGCCTTCATGAAGAACATCGAGGACGCCCGCGAACTGGCCTCGACGATGGTCGGCCTCGGCACCGACAGCGGCGTGCGGACGGTGGCCCTGCTCACCGACATGTCCACCCCGCTCGGCCTCACCGCCGGCAACGCCCTCGAGGTCCGCGAGTCCGTCGAGGTCCTCGCGGGCGGCGGCCCGGCGGACGTCGTCGAGCTGACGATCGCGCTGGCCCGCGAGATGCTCGCCGCGGCCGGCATCAGGGACGCGGACCCGGCGAAGGCCCTCGCGGACGGCTCGGCGATGGACCACTGGCGCCGGATGATCGCGGCCCAGGGCGGCGACCCGGACGCGACCCTCCCGGTCGCCCGCGAGCAGCACGTGGTCACCGCCCCCGCCGACGGCGTCCTCACCCGCCTCGACGCCTACGACATCGGCATCGCCGCCTGGCGCCTGGGCGCGGGCCGCGCCCGCAAGGAGGACCCGGTGCAGGCGGGCGCGGGCGTAGAACTGCACGCCAAGCCGGGCGACACGGTCACGGCGGGCCAGCCGCTCCTGACCCTCCACACGGACACCCCGGAGAAGTTCGAGTACGCGCTGAAGTCCCTGGACTCGGCCTGGGACATCGCGGCCCCGGGCACGGCCTTCACCCCGACTCCGATCGTCCTGGACCGCATCGCCTGAGGCATATGCATCTGACACGTTCGGGTGAACGGGACCGGTGGACCATCGCCGGTCCCGTTCGGCATGCTGGGATCGGTGACGACCGAATGAGGAGCACACCATGAGCGCACTCGCTGCCGAGCCCCAGTACGGCCAGGGCAATGGCTGGGAGGACCTGGTCCGTCGCTGGGAGTCGATGGACTGGCCCGAGGGCTGCAAGGTGGAGATCATCGAGGGGATCATCACCGTGGCACCCACGCCGTGCGCCGGACACAACAACATCGCTTACAGGATTCTGAGGCGGCTCGCGGCTGAGATCCCCGAGGAGTGGGGCGTCTACCAAACGCAGTCCATCGCGATTCCGACCCGCCTGAGCGCCTTCGTCCCGGACCTCCTTGTTGCCCCTCTGAACGAAGTGGAGGGGCCCCACCACATCGTCCCGGCCGCAGTGGCAGAACTCGTTGCCGAGGTCACTTCGCCGTCGAACGCGAGCACCGACCGGATCACGAAAGCTGCCGCGTACGCCGAGGCCGGTGTACCGCTCTACCTCCTCATCGACCGCCACGCGCCCGGCGGCCCCACCGTGACCCTGTACGGCGAGCCGAAGGGTGACGTCTACCGCGTGCTGCGCGCGGTGCCGTTCGGCGAGGAGATCCACCTCCCCGCCCCCTTCGGCCTCACCCTCGACACCGCAGAGTTCCCCGTCAGCTGAGCGCCACGCCGAGCAGCCCCGGCAGCTCCCGCATGTGCTCGAAGACAACCGTCCGGGGTCCCGCGAGCCGCTCCGCCCGGGACAGGCCGCCCGCGTAGCCGAAGGCCCGCATCCCGGCCGCACGGGCCGCCCGCACGCCGTACGGGCTGTCCTCCACCACGGCGCACCGCTCCGGCGGGACGCCCATCGTGGCCGCCGCGTGCAGGAAGAGGTCCGGGGCCGGCTTGCCCCGGGCGACGTCACGGGCGCTGAACATGCGGCCCTCGAAGCGGTCCAGCAGGCCCGCGCGCGTGAGGTTCTTGCCGATGCTGGCGTGGCTGCCGTTGGAGGCGAGGCAGTACGGGACGTGCAGCGCGTCCAGGACTTCGGTGACGCCCTCCACCGCCGTCAGCTCCGCGTCCAGCGCGTCCTCGTACCGCTGCCGGAAAGGCGCGTTCCAGCCGGGCTCGAGCGGGCGGCCGATCCGCTCCTCCAGGATCGAGGTGAGGAGCTCGTGCGAGGAGCCGACGAAGTGCTCCACCATCTCCTCCTCGGTGAACTCCGCCCCGAGGGTGGCGAACACCTCCCGGTCCACCCGGCAGTAGATCCGCTCGCTGTCCACCAGAACGCCGTCGCAGTCGAAGATCACCAGTTCGACAGGCTCATGAGTCATGATCGGCAGCCTAGCGACACGGGCCCGCGATGAGTTCCAGGTCCCGGGGCGGTCTCAACGGACGTGGACACCAGTCAACCGCTTGTCGTGACCCTGCCCGCCCGCCCCACCCGGGACGAGGTGGCGCGGCTCTGTGCCGAGCTCGCCGCCGCCCCGCCCGGTGACGTGGTCTGCGAGGTCGGCGCCCTCGCGCCCGCCGACCTCACCGCCGTCGACGCCCTCGCCCGCCTGAAGCTCGCCGCCGGCCGCCGTGGCCACCGGATCCGCTTCCACGGAGCAGGACCCGACCTACGGGCCCTGCTCCTCCTGACGGGAATCGACGGGACCCTAGGCCTCTAGCCGGGCCGGCAGGTCGAAGAGCGGGAACCAGCGCTCGGTGTCCAGGAAGAAGTCCATCCCGGCGACCTTGCCGTCGCGGAGCTCCAGGACGATGAGCGCCCACGGGCTGTAGCCGCCCGCCGGGTCCGGGTGGTACTGCGCGAACGCCGGGGAGCCGTTCGCCACGGTCGGCACCAGCTTCGAGCCGGAGCAGACCTCGCCGACGCCCAGCATCCAGCCGACGATGTCGTCGTGACCCTGGAGCCAGAGGTCGTACGGCGGCATGGACATGGTGGCGTCCTCGTGGAGGAGCGCGGTCAGCGCCTTCATGTCGTAGCCCTCGAAGGCGGCGACATAGCGCTCCAGGAGCGCCTTCTGCTCCTCGTCGAGCGGGTTCGCCGGGTCGGAGGCGGCCGGCGCCTGCTCGGCCAGGGTCGCGCGGGCCCGCTGGAGCGCGCTGTTGACCGAGGCGACGGTGGTGTCGAGGAGCTCCGCGACCTCGCTCGCCTTCCAGGCGAGCACCTCGCGCAGGATGAGCACCGCCCGCTGCTTGGGCGGCAGATGCTGGAGCGCGGCGACGAACGCGAGCCGTACCGTCTCCCGGGAGACGGCCGTCTCCGCCGGGTCCGCGACCGAGGGAAGGACCCGCCCGTCGGGGACCGGCTCCAGCCAGGTGATCTCGGGCTGCTTGACGAGCTGCGCCTGGGCGACCGGCGTCGGCGAGGTCAGGTCCATCGGCCGTGCCCTCCGGTTGCCCGCGTTCAGCGCGTCCAGGCAGACGTTGGTGGCGATCCGGTACAGCCAGGACCGCAGCGAGGAGCGGCCCTCGAAGGAGTCGATGGCCTTCCAGGCCCGGACCATGGTGTCCTGCACCGCGTCCTCCGCCTCGAAGGACGATCCGAGCATCCGGTAGCAGTAACCGGTCAGCTCCCTGCGGTACTTGTCGAGTTCGTCGGTCGTCGCGGTCGCGGCGTCACTCATCGGGTCCACACCCCACTCACCCCTCACCGGCACCCGTTCGGTGCCGGTGAGAGGGAAGCTACCGGAGCGGACTGACAGTCGGGGTCAGGTTCCCGGCTTACGTCCGTAGACGAAGACGTCGTCGCCGTTCCGCAGCAGGTTCCAGTACACCTTGGCGTCCCTCGACGTCATGTTGACGCATCCGCCCGAGCCCGGTGGGTTCCACATGGACTTGGTGGTCGAGTGGAAGGCCTGCCCGCCGTCGAAGAACTGCGCGTACGGCATGGAGACGTTGTAGAGCGTCGACCAGTGGTTGATGTTCCGCCAGTAGATCTTCTTCGAGCCGGTACGGGTCTCGGTGCCGTCCTTGCCCGTACGGACCGGCACGGGGCCGTACTTGAGGCGGCTGCCGTCCTGGATCCAGGTCAGCTGGCGGGTCAGGTCGACGCAGGCGATCCGGCCCCGGTTGGTCGGACAGGCGCCCGCCCGGTTGGGGGTGGTGCCCGCCGCCCTCTGCTGGAGGATCGTGTTCATCGTGCGCCAGGTGACCGTCCCGGCGTACCCCGCGGCCGGGGTGATGCCGTGCTTCGCCTGGAAGGCCTGGATGGCCTGGCAGTCGGCGAGCGACTGGCGGCCGTCGACGGTCCGCCCGAGGAACTTCTCCACCTGCTTCTGGTACGGGCCCGTCGTCACGTTGCAGGACGCCGCCTGCGCCGGAGCCGTACCGAGCGCGATCGTCATCGGCACCACCAGTGAGGTGAGGCCGGCCGCGATGCCCGCTCTCCTGCCTATGCGACCCGCGATTCTCTTCATGATTGTCAACTCCCCCTTGAGTCCTATCACTCAGGACGTCCGGGGGAGCGACTCAGTTGCAGTGGAACCGGGCGGAATCAGCAGGGCGCGGCGATCCGCGTCCGCCGCGCCTCCAGGCGGGCGCTGTGGCTGCCGTACAGCGTGACCGACACGACGCCGAGGACCGCGACGAGACCGATCAGGACGGTCCCGGCCCACCCGCCCGCGTGGAAGGCGACCGCGCCGAGCGTGCCGCCCGCGCTGCTGCCGAGGTAGTACGCGGACTGGTAGAGCGCCGAGGCCTGCGCGCGGCCCGTCGTCGCCGTACGGCTCACCGAGGAGGAGGCGACGGCGTGGCCCGCGAAGAAGCCGGCCGTGATCAGGACGAGGCCCGCGAGGACCGTGGGCAGCGCGTCGGCGAGCGAGAGCAGCAGGCCGAGGGCCGTGGTGGAGACCGCCAGGTAGAGCGCCCCGCGCCGGCCGAGCCGCCCGACGAGCCTGCCGGCCGCCGCCGAGGAGACCGTACCGACCAGGTAGACCAGGAAGATCGAGCCGATCACGCCCTGCGGAAGCGAGAACGGGGCCTCCACCAGGCGGTAACCGATCACGGTGTACACCGCGCCGAAGACCGTCATGAACAGGGCGCCGATCACGTAGAGACGCATCAGCAGCGGGTCGGAGAGATGCGTCCGCACGGTCCGCGCGAGCGCCCGCGGGTCGAGCGTGCCCGGCGTGAAGTGCCGTGCCTTCGGCAGCAGCGCCCGGAAGGCGAGCGCGCAAAGGAGCGAGGTCAGACCGACGGCGGCCAGACCCGCACGCCAACCCCACATCTGGGCCACCCAGCCGGTCACCAGACGGCCGCTCATGCCACCGATCGAGTTGCCCGCCACGAACAGGCCGATCGCGCCGATCAGCGCCCGGGGGCGGACCTCCTCCGCGAGGAAGGCCATCGCGGAGGCCGGGAGCCCGGCGAGCGCCACGCCCTGGACCGCGCGCAGCGCGATCAGGGACTCCAGGTTCGGGGCGAGCGGCACCAGGAGCGCGACGGCGACCGCGACCGACAGGGAGGCGATCATCATCGCGCGCCGGCCGAAGCGCTCCGAGAGGGCGCTCAGCGGGAGGACACACAGGGCGAGGGCGCCGGTCGCGGCCGAGACCGTCCAGGAGGCGGCGGAGGCGGTGGCGCCGAACTCGGCCGAGATGGCCGGGAGCAGGGCCTGCGTGGAGTAGAGGAGGGCGAAGGTGGCGAGGCCGGCGGCGAAGAGCGCGAGGCTCATCCGGCGGTAGCCGGGGGTGCCGGGGGCGAGGCGGGTGTCGGCGGACGCGGTGGTGGCGGCCGCCTTGGTACTGGCGGAAGGCATGTCACGAACGTAGGCCGCCCCACTTCATGCGTCCAATGCACGGAACTGCTGTAATCGTTCCCATGGTGCATGAGTACAGGTCACAGCCTCGCCTGTCACCGAACAGTAACGAAGAAGACATGGGACCGCTGCTCGCGCCCCGGCTCGCGTACTTCGCCGCCGTCGCCCGGCACGAGCACGTGACCCGCGCCGCGGCCGAGATGGGCGTCCCCCAGTCGACGCTCTCCCGGGCCATGGTCCGGCTCGAACAGGACCTCGGCGTCTCCCTCTTCGCCCGCCGCGGCCGTACGGTCTCCCTCACCCCGGCCGGCCGCCGCTTCCTCACCGCCGCCGAGCGAGCGCTCGCCGAGGTGGAGCGGGCCGCCGACACCGTACGCGCCGACGCCGACCCGGCCGCCGGCCGCGTCGCCTTCGGCTTCCTCCACACCATGGGCTCCGAGACCGTCCCCGGCCTCATCAGCGCCTTCCGTGTCGACCATCCGCGGATCCGCTTCACCCTCGTCCAGAACTACGGCGAGGCGATGATCGAACGGCTCCGGGCCGGTGACCTCGACCTCTGCCTGACCTCGCCGGTGCCGGACGCCCCCGACCTGGTCGCCCGCCGCCTCGACGAGCAGCGGCTGCGGCTCGTCGTCCCCGACGACCACCGGCTCGCGGGCCGCAAGCGCGTCCGCCTCGCCGAGGCCGCCGACGAGACCTTCGTGACCCTGGAACCGGGGTACGGGCTCCGCCGCATCACCGACGACCTGTGCGCCGAGGCCGGCTTCAAGCCCCGGGTCGCCTTCGAGGGCGAGGAGACCGAGACCCTGCGCGGCCTGGTCGCCGCCGGCCTCGGTGTCGCCCTGCTGCCCCCGCCGGCCGTGCCGCGCCCCGGCGTCGTCGAACTCACCGTCACCGCACCGCGCGCGGTCCGCGAGATCGGCGTCGCCTGGCTCGACGGCCACCCGGACACGGCCCCGGTGGCCGCCTTCAAGAAGTTCCTCCTCGGCAGGCGCGGTCATCTGCTCCCGAAGGAGCCCTCACCACCGGGCTGAGCCCCCGAAGCCCGCCGCGAGCGGCATCCGCAGGCCGAGGGGCGGGGGAGCGGCCATCGCGTCCTTCACGGGGCGGGCGACCGGGCGGGCGAAGAGGGCGCCGAGGACGAAGTCGGCGGCCAGGGCCCGGACCTCCTCCGCGTACTGGCGCAGCGCGTGGCCGTCCGAGTGGACCTCGAAACGGCAGGTGTCCCGGTTGGCCTTCTTCGCCCGCGCGGCGAACCGGAACGACAACTCGGGGTCCGTACGGGCGTCGTTCGTGCCGTGCACGAGCAGCACCCGGCGCCCCACCAGCTGCCGTACGGCCTCCGGCTCCGCCGCCACGTCGTCCTCCGGCAGCCAGGGCGCGAGCCCCAGGACCGAGCCGACCGCGTCGTGCCCGGCCGCCCGCAGCGCCGCCCGGGCGCCGAGCCCGTGCCCGACGAGACAGACCGGGACGTCGCCGTAGCGCCGTACCGTCTCCGCGACCGCCCAGGAGGCGTCCTCCGCGAGGTTCGCGTCGGCGCCGTTCCAGCCGCGCCCCCGGTAGCGCACCACATGGGCGACGAGGCCCTCGGACCGGCCCGCGCGGACGAGCGCGCGCCCGAGCGGCAGCATCGCCGCGTGGGCCCGCGCGGAGGCACGACGCCCCGACACCGGCTCGCCGTCCGGCAGCAGCAGCACCACGCCGCCCGCGGCCGCCGACGTCCGGGAACCTCCAACAGGCCGTCCGAGCCGGGGTCTCCGGGCGTCGGGCGGCCCCACGAGTGCGAAGTGCGCCATGACAGAACAGTCTCAGAAGCGGAGGTGTACGCCAGTCGTACGCGCGGTCTCTGTTACGTATCGTCCGCGAGGGCGAACGCGCCCGATCACAGGGACCGGTCGAAACGGGACACCCTCCCGACGGTCTCGAAACCCTTCCGCGCGTACCAGTGGCGCGGCCAGTCGTCCGGGCGCGCGGTCAGGAAACGGGTGGTGCAGCCGGCGTCGGTGGCCAGCCGCAGGGCCGTGTCGATGACGACCCCGGCATGCCCCTGCCCCAGATGGGCCTCGTCCGTGACCAGGTCCTCGATCTGCGCCACCCCGCTCGCCGGGTCCAGATACAGATCGGCCCAGCCGGCCACCTCGCCGTCCGGGCTGTACGAAGCCAGGAACCGGACGACCTCGGCGCCCCGGCGCCTGGCCGTCCGCCGCTCCACCAGGTCGTGGACGTGCTCCGGTGAGGCGTCCGGGGCGAGCCGGCGCCAGGACGCGATCAGCGGCCCGCGCAGCGTGTCCAGGTCCACCTCCCGCGCTCCGCCGTGCCCCGGGACGGGGCCGGTGTGCCGCATGAGGAGCGAGGTGGAGTGCCGGTACCCGGCCCGGGACATCGGCTCCAGACAGGTCCCCGCGACTTCCTCGTCGAGGACGAACGCGTGACGGTACGGAAGGTGCCCCATCAGCTCGTCGGCCCGCGCGGGCAGCACCTCGGGGTCGGTCCGCCCTTCGACCAGTACGTGGTTGTGCCCCCGGGAGAGCGCGTACGTGTCGTCCCGTACGGCGAACCCGCCCGGGAAGTCGACGGTCCGGGCCGCCTGGCGGCGATGGAAGGCGGACAGGAAGCCGCGTATGCGACCCAGGTCGGGATGGGGGTCCGAGGAAGTCATGGGCGCAGGCTAGGCGTTCGGCTCCGGACCCGCAGCGGAAAATCCCCGGGTCGCACGTGCCACGAGGCGCCCTCTACGCGCGTAGGGGCTAGAGTGCGGAAATGACGAGCCAGACCCCCAGCGTCCCCACCGCGGACCAGATCCGCCGCGCCCCGAAGGTGCTGCTCCACGACCACCTCGACGGCGGGCTGCGCCCCGGCACGATCATCGAACTCGCCCGGGAGCAGGGCTACTCGCAGCTCCCCGAGACGGAACCCGACAAGCTCGGCATCTGGTTCCGCGAAGCCGCCGACTCCGGGTCCCTGGAGCGCTACCTGGAGACCTTCGCGCACACCTGCGCCGTCATGCAGACCCGCGACGCCCTCTTCCGGGTCGCCGCCGAGTGCGCCGTCGACCTCGCCGAGGACGGCGTCGTGTACGCGGAGGTGCGCTACGCCCCCGAGCAGCACCTGGAGGGCGGCCTCACCCTGGAGGAGGTCGTGGAGGCCGTCAACGAGGGCTTCCGTGAGGGCGAGCGGCAGGCCAGGGCGAACGGTTACCGCATCCGGGTCGGCGCCCTGCTGACCGCGATGCGGCACGCGGCCCGCGCCCTGGAGATCGCGGAGCTCGCCAACCGCTACCGCGACACCGGTGTCGTCGGCTTCGACATCGCGGGCGCCGAGGCGGGCTACCCGCCCACCCGCCACCTCGACGCCTTCGAGTACCTCAAGCGGGAGAACAACCACTTCACGATCCACGCGGGCGAGGCCTTCGGGCTGCCCTCCATCTGGCAGGCGCTCCAGTGGTGCGGCGCCGACCGGCTCGGGCACGGCGTCCGGATCATCGACGACATCGAGGTCGCCGACGACGGCTCGGTGACCCTCGGCCGGCTCGCCGCGTACGTCCGCGACAAGCGGATCCCGCTGGAGATGTGCCCCTCGTCCAACCTCCAGACCGGGGCCGCCGCCTCGTTCGCCGAGCACCCCATCGGTCTGCTCCGCAGGCTGCACTTCCGGGCCACGGTCAACACCGACAACCGGCTGATGAGCGGGACGAGCATGAGCCGTGAATTCGAATTGTTGACCGAGGCCTTCGATTACACGCTCGACGACATGCTGTGGTTCACGGTCAATGCGATGAAATCAGCGTTCATTCCTTTCGATGAACGACTGGCCATGATCAACGAGGTCATCAAGCCCGGATACGCCGAGCTGAAGTCCGAATGGCTGTTCCAGCAGACCGCCGCGACCAGCGAGTCTTCCCGTACGGCGGGCTGAGACGGCACCCCGTCACGGGGGCGGGAGCGGCCGGGCGAGCACGACACCCGGCCGCTTTCCGGTGTTTGCGGAGGCGTCGATCACTGGTTAGGTTGCAGAACCGCTCTGCATTCCCAGGATTTCCCCTCCCGGCTTTTCCCCGAAGCCCCCGGATTCCCCAAGGAAGATTTTCAGATGAAGCAGTCTGCCGCCAAGAAGCTCGGTGTCGCCGCTCTCGGTGCCGCTTTCGCCGCCACCGCCGCCGGCACGGCCTCCGCCGCGCCGTCCCTGCCGCTCGGCGCCGACGTGCTGGGCACGGTGACCCAGGCCGTCCCGCTGGGTGACGGCCTCACCGAGCTCCCCGACGGCGCCGCCGAGTCCCTCGGTGCCGGACAGGGCGCCCTCGGACAGGGCCTCGACCAGGGAGCGAAGAACCTGCCGGCCACGGCCGGCCAGGCCACCAAGGGCCTCCCGCTCGACGGCGCCACCGGTGCCCTCGGCGGCCTGCCGATCGCCGGCCTCCTCGGCGGCCTGCCGCTGGGCGCCACCGGCCTGCCGATCGGCTGACCACCGCCGTACACGCCGAAGGGGCGCGCACCCGGTTCTCCCGGGTACGCGCCCCTTCGGCGTGCGTGTGGGCGTACGGTCAGCCGCTACCAGGCCGTACTGGCGCTCTTCTCCGCCGGCAGGAAGATCCACAGGCCCAGGTAGAGCAGGAACTGCGGGCCGGGCAGCAGGCACGAGGCCACGAAGATCACGCGCATCGTCGTCGCGGAGATGCCGAAGCGCCGGGCCAGCCCCGCGCACACTCCGCCGATCATGCGTCCGTCACGGGGGCGGGCAAGTGCGGCCATGGTTGGCTCCTTCGGAGTCGGTCCGGGAGCCGCTCCTCGGGCTCCCGATGACTCCATACTGCCGCCGGACGGGGTCCCGTGGCGTCGGTCTACCGGGCGATCGGGACCCTGGTAATCGTCGGGGTCGCACCCTGAGTCCCATCATTCCGCAGCAGGGCGGAACCCTGACCCCGGCTGGTCCCCGCGGAGGAGTCCGGCCGCCCCGCGTCCGACCTGCGGCGCAGCCAGGTCCGCCCGGCCGGCACGAGGAGAAGATGCGCGAGCGCCACCCCGGCCGTGTTCAGGAGGACCGAGTCCACGTCCACGACCTGACCGGGTACGGCGGTCTGCAACAGCTCCACGGCCAGCGACACCAGCGCACCGGCGGCGGTCGTCCGGACGAGGGAGGCCCAGTGGGAGACGTTCAGCCGCCCCTCGGCCATCGGGAGCAGTACCCCGAGCGGGGCCAGGAGCAGCAGCCCCTCACCGATCAGCCGGGCCGCCTCGGCGGTGCCGAGGGCGAGATCCGCCCGGAGGCCGTTCAGCGGGACGGTGTTCGGCGCGGTCACCCAGGCCACGTCCCGTGGCCGCAGGCTGACCCAGGCGACGAGCAGCAGATGCGCGACGACGAGGACGAACCCCGTCGCGCGGACGACCACGGCGGCACTGCCGCCCGAACCTTGACGCTGCACGCCCCCCAAGACGCCAAGCACGGCGGAATCGGTTCCGCCGGGTCGCGTCCGGCCCCGCGGACTAAGGAGCGGTCGCGCTCGCCGCCGGTGGCGCGGACTCCGGAGCGGTCGAGGGCTCCGGGGTCGGCGCCGGCGCCGTCGGGGGCGCCGACTCCGGGCGTTCGCGCAGCTCCGTCGTGCAGCGGTAGCGCTTCGGCTCGTACGCGCCGGGGCCGCCGAGCAGGGCCGTGTGGCCGCCCGCGCCCGCCGAGCTCTCCGCGAACGTGCAGACCAGCTGCGACAGCGCCGTCGGCGCCAGGTCCTCCGGCTGGCGGCTCAGCCGCAGCGTCCCCGCCGGGTCGCCCCGGTGGCCGCCGCTCACGACAAGGGGTCCGCGGACCGCGCTCGTGAAGCCGGCCTGCCGCTCGCTCTCCGAGGGCTCGGCGAGCAGCTGCGCGAGCAGCCCCCTGGCCGTACGCACGGGATCGCCGCCCGCCTTCTCCTCCGGCAGCGGCGACCGCCGGTCCACCGCCTCCAGCTGCGACCCGCAGACCAGGAACACCCGGACCGGCACGCCCTGCACCGCAGAGCCCGTCGTACTGCCCTCGGTCGTGCTGCACGGGACCCGGGACGGGGCCGCGCCCGCGTCGACCGGGACCGAGGTCGTCCTGATCCCGCAGCCCGTGACCACCGCGGCCAGCGCGACCGCCGTCAGGGCCGTACGCCCGAAGGTGCGGCGCCTCACGCTTCCTCCACCTCGCCCTGGCTGCTGCGGGTCTGCACCTCGCGGGTGATCCCCGACGCGTCCAGGGGCAGCCGCAGCACGAACACCGCGCCGTCCACCGCCCCGTCCTCGCCGACCGAGTTGGCGGCGGTGATCGAACCGCCGTGGATCAGCGCGTTCTCCATGGCGATCGACAGGCCGAGCCCGCTGCCGTCGGACCGCGGCCGGGAGGCGCTCGCCTTGTAGAAGCGGTCGAAGACGTGCGGGAGCACCTCCTCGGGGATGCCGGGGCCGTGGTCGCGTACCGCGATGACCAGCTCGTCGTCCTCCGTGCGCACCGAGACCCGGACCGGCGAACCGCCGTGCTTCAGCGCGTTCCCGATCAGGTTCGCCAGGATCACGTCGAGGCGGCGCGGGTCGAGCGGCGCCACGATCCCGCGCTCGGCGTCCAGGTCGACCGCGTCCAGCCACGCGCGCGCGTCGATGCACGCGGTGATCTGGTCGGCGATGTCCACCTCGTCGAGGACGAGCCGGGCGGTGCCCGCGTCGAAGCGGGTCACCTCCATCAGGTTCTCCACCAGGTTGTTGAGCCGGTGGGTCTCGCTCACCACCAGCGCCACCGCCGGGGCGATCATCGGGTCGAGGGAGTCCTGCTCGTCCTCGAGGACCTCCGTGACGGCCGTGAGGGCGGTCAGGGGGGTCCGCAGCTCGTGCGACATGTCGGCCACGAAACGCCGGGAGGACTCCTCCCGGGCGCTCATGTCCGCGACCTTCTTCTGCAGGGACTCCGCCGCACTGTTGAACGTACGGGTCAGATCGGCCAGTTCGTCCGCGCCGGTGACCCGCAGCCGGGTGTCGAGCTTGCCCTCGCCGAGCTGCTTGGCCGCCTCGCCGAGCCGGTGCACCGGGCGCAGCACGGTCGTCGCCGCGACCTGCGCGAGCAGCACCGAGCCGGCCACCGCGAGCGCGGTGGCGATCCCGAGCGACCAGGCGAGCGAGTTCAGATCGGCCTTCTCGGCGGCGAGCGACTTGAACATGTAGCCGGCGGGCCCGCCGCCGTCGATCCGCGTCCCGCCGACCAGGTACGGCGTCCCGTTCCGCTCCGTACGCTGCCAGAACAGGTGGTACGCGTACGGGTTGGCGTCCGTGACCGGCCGCTCGGTGTCCACGGCCTCCGTCAGCGAGCGCGGCACGTCGGCCAGGGTGAAGTCGTCCGGGTCCGAGGCGCCGACGATCGGCTTGCCCGCGGCCCGCTCACCGAGCAGCAGCACCTGGTAGTCGCGGCTGCCCGTCGCCATCTGCTCGGCGGTCCGCCGCAGCTCGTCCTGGGTGGGCCGCAGCGGCAGCGTCGCCGCCCGGTTCTGCATCTCCTGCCGGAAGTCGTTGAGCGCCCCGTCCTGGGTACGGGTCAGCACCGCCTCGCGGTTCAGCCAGTACGCGATGCCGGAGGCGGCGACGGCGGCGGTGAGCGCGACCAGGGCGAAGACGACGACGAGCCGCAGCCGCAGGCTGGAGAGACGCACCCGCGTGAGGATCCCCTTGCTCACGCAGGGACGTCCAGCCGGTAGCCGACCCCGCGCACGGTACGGATCAGCGTCGGCGAGGACGGCACGTCCTCCACCTTGGCGCGCAGCCGCTGCACACAGGCGTCGACGAGCCGCGAGTCGCCCAGGTAGTCGTGCTCCCACACGAGCCGCAGCAACTGCTGCCGGGAGAGCGCCTGTCCGGGCCGGCGGCTCAGCTCCAGGAGCAGCCGCAGCTCGGTCGGGGTGAGCTGGAGGTCCTCGCCGTTCTTGGTGACCGTCATCGCGGACCGGTCGATGACGAGGGACCCGTACGTCGCCGAATCCGTCGACTCGCGCTCGCCCCGTCGCAGCACGGCCCGGATACGGGCGTCGAGGACACGGCCCTGCACCGGCTTCACGACGTAGTCGTCGGCGCCGGACTCCAGGCCCACGACCACGTCGATGTCGTCGCTGCGCGCGGTCAGCAGGATGATCGGCAGCTGGTCGGTGCGGCGGATGCGCCGGCAGACCTCGAAGCCGTCGATGCCGGGCAGCATGACGTCGAGCACGACCAGGTCGGGCCGCTGCTCGCGCAGCAGCTGGAGACCGTCCTCACCGGTCGCGGCGGTGGCCACCCGGTGGCCCTGCCGGGACAGGGAGAGTTCGAGGGCCGTGCGGATGGCGTCGTCGTCCTCGATCAGCAGCAGAAAAGGCACGGGCGTCATTCTGTCGCATGCGGCCGTCCGAGTTCGACCGCTGGGAGGCGCGCTTCCGTCCCGGCCCCTGTGACACGTCTGTGACAGTCGACGGACAGCGCCATGAAGTCCGGTGGGCAAGCTTCTTGGCACACGGACCGAAACACACTCCAACCGACGGGGGGCGCGAGATGAACGCACTGCACAGCACCACCTCGAGCGCAGTAGTCACGCGTCTCCACGACGTCGTGCGGAGCACGGAGAAGTCCGGGGCTGCAATGAACGGACGGGGGTGCGTTCGCAGCGTCGGGCGTCAGCGCAAGGCGCCTTACATGGTGGCCATCGCTGACGGGGGAGCGGCGTACGGGGAGGTCACGGGGGAGCGCAACTGCTCGGAAGCCGAGTTCACGGCTTACGTCCAGGAGCGTCGTGCCTCCCTGTACGCCACCGCCTACCACCTCACCGGTGACCGGTTCGAGGCCGAGGACCTGCTCCAGAGCGCGCTGTTCTCCACGTACCGCGCCTGGGAGCGGATCAGCGACAAGGCCGCGGTCGGCGGATACCTCCGCCGCACCATGACCAACCTGCACATCAGCGCCTGGCGCCGGCGCAAGCTCAACGAGTACCCGACCGAGGAGCTGCCGGAGACGGTCGGCGAGACGGACGCGATGCGCGGCACGGAGCTGCGCGCGGTGCTGTGGCAGGCCCTGGCCCGGCTGCCCGAGCTCCAGCGGACCATGCTGGTGCTGCGCTACTACGAGGGCCGGACCGATCCGGAGATCGCGGAGATCCTGGACATCAGTGTCGGCACGGTGAAGTCGAGCATCTGGCGCTCGCTGCGGCGACTGCGCGAGGACGAGGTGCTGAGCTTCGGCCGTGACGAGGAGGAGTCCTTCGGCGAGCTGGTGGCCTGAAGGTCTGGGGGGAAGCCCAGGAAGGCCTACGGGGGAACGGGGCCGGAGAGGGACCGTACGGGGGTACGGGGGAAATGAAGCGGGCTGTACGAGCCGGGGGGTCTCGTACAGCCCGCTTCGCGTTGCGGTGGGAGGCGGGCGGCGGTCAGCCGGCCGCGGGCGTGCGGTGGCGGCCCGCTGCCGCGGCTGCCAGGCGGCCCAGGGCCTCCTTCTTCGCGCAGGGGTGGGCGCCGAGCGCGGTCTGGCGGGTCACGATCGCCCGCTCCGTCCGCATCAGGCGCCAGCCCCGCCTCAGCAGGAACGGCACCGACTTGCGGCCCTCCCTGAGATCGCGGGCGAGCCGCCGGCGGAACGTCGTCGAGGGGCGGCCCCGCAGACAGAGCGCGTCGGCGAGGACGTCGAGTTCACGGCAGCGGGACACGATCTCGGCCGCGAAGATCCCCTCCGCCACGAACAGCGGCGTCCGCCCGATGTCGAGCCGCTCGCGGTCCACCCGGGAGCTGGTGGCGATGTCGTACACGGGGACCTCGGCCCGCCCCGTACGGCACAGTTCGACGATGGCGGCGACGGCGGCGTCCGCGTCCCAGGACCGCGGGGAGTCCCAGTCGATGTCCGAGCTGCCGTCGACGATCGGGAGGGACGGGTCGTCGGCCTCCTTGTAGAAGTCGTCGAGGCGCAGGACCGGGAGGCCGGTGACGGCGGCGAGGGACGACTTGCCGGAGCCGGAGGGGCCCGCGAGCAGGACGACCCGGGCGGGGATCGGTTGGGAACTCACGGGACACCAGTGTGAACCATTCCCCCGTGCGGGGGACCCCCGAGGAACCCCGTTGGTATCGAGCATCACACCCCGACTACTGCCCGTGCCCACCTGGTCACCCCTCGGAGGGGCGTGACGGCGCGTCGTGCCGAATCCCGGAGGGCGGCGGGCGACGCCGGACAGCCCCCGGGCACGTACACCCGGGGGCTGTCCGTCTCTTCGGGACTAGTACGAGGAGCCGCTCGCGCCCAGTGAACCCGTCGGGTGCCAGACCGTCTTCGTCTCCAGGAAGGCGGTCATGCGGTCCGTCGTCGGGGACTCCGCGAAGTCCTCGGTACGGGGGCGCAGGACGCGCTTCAGGTTGTCCGCCGCCGCGATCTCCAGGTCGCGGGCGAGGTCGCCGTCGGCCGCGCCCGTCAGGTCGATCGCGTTGACGTCCTGGTGGGACGCCAGGTGCGGGCCCATCTCCGCGGCCTTGCCGGAGAGGATGTTGACCACACCGCCGGGGAGGTCGGAGGTGGCCAGGACCTCGCCCAGGGAGAGCGCCGGGAGCGGGGACTTCTCGCTCGCGACGACGACCGCCGTGTTGCCCGTCGCGATCACCGGGGCGATCACCGAGACCAGGCCGAGGAACGACGAGTCCTGGGGGGCGATGACGGTGACGACGCCCGTGGGCTCCGGCGTGGACAGGTTGAAGTACGGGCCCGCGACCGGGTTGGCCCCGCCCACGATCTGGGCGATCTTGTCCGTCCAGCCCGCGTACCAGACCCAGCGGTCGATGGCCGCCTCGACGACCTCGGCCGCCTTGTTCTTGGACAGGCCCTCCGCGTGTGCCACCTCGTGCACGAACTGGCCCTTGCGGCCCTCCAGCATCTCGGCGACGCGGTAGAGGATCTGGCCGCGGTTGTACGCGGTCGCGCCCGCCCAGCCGCCGAAGGCCTTGCGGGCGGCGACGACCGCGTCACGGGCGTCCTTGCGGGAGGAGAGGGGCGCGTTGGCCAGCCACTTGCCCTTGTGGTCCTGCACTTCGTACACCCGGCCGCTCTCGCTGCGGGGGAACTTGCCCCCGACGTACAGCTTGTAGGTCTTGAAGACGCTCAGACGCTGCTCGGACTTCTCAGACATCGAGGTAGGCCTCCAGACCGTGACGGCCGCCTTCGCGGCCGAAGCCCGACTCCTTGTAGCCGCCGAAGGGCGAGGTCGGGTCGAACTTGTTGAACGTGTTGGCCCAGACGACACCCGCGCGGAGCTTGCCGGCGACCGCGAGGATGCGGGAGCCCTTCTCCGTCCAGATGCCGGCCGACAGGCCGTACTGGCTGTTGTTGGCCTTCGCGACCGCCTCGTCGGGCGTGCGGAAGGTCAGCACCGACAGGACCGGGCCGAAGATCTCGTCGCGGGCGACCGTGTGCGCCTGCGTGACGTTCGTGAAGAGCGTCGGGGCGAACCAGTAACCGGCCGCCGGGAGCTCGCAGGCGGCGGACCAGCGCTCGGCGCCCTCCGCCTCGCCCTGCTCCACGAGGGTGGTGATACGGGCCAGCTGCTCGGACGAGTTGATGGCACCGATGTCGGTGTTCTTGTCGAGCGGGTCACCGAGGCGGAGCGTCGACAGGCGCCGCTTCAGGCTGTCGAGCAGCTCGTCCTGGATCGACTCCTGGACCAGGAGGCGGGAGCCCGCGCAGCAGACCTGGCCCTGGTTGAAGAAGATGCCGGTGACGATGCCCTCGACCGCCTGGTCGATGGGGGCGTCGTCGAAGACGATGTTCGCGCCCTTGCCGCCCAGCTCCAGTGTCAGCTTCTTGTCCGTGCCGGCGACCGAGCGCGCGATGGCCTTGCCGACGGCGGTCGAACCGGTGAAGGCGACCTTGTTGACGTCCGGGTGCTCGACGAGTGCGGCGCCGGTGTCCCCGTACCCGGGAAGGATGTTGACGACGCCCTTCGGCAGCCCGGCCTGGCGGCAGATGTCCGCGAAGAACAGGGCCGACAGCGGGGTCGTCTCGGCCGGCTTCAGGACGACCGTGTTCCCGGTGGCGAGCGCCGGGGCGATCTTCCACGCCAGCATCAGGAGCGGGAAGTTCCACGGGATGACCTGGCCGGCCACGCCGAGCGGGCGCGGGTTCGCGCCGTAGCCGGCGTGGTCGAGCTTGTCGGCCCAGCCCGCGTAGTAGAAGAAGTGCGCGGCGACCAGGGGGAGGTCCGCGTCGCGGGTCTCCCTGATCGGCTTGCCGTTGTCCAGGGTCTCCAGGACGGCCAGCTCGCGGCTGCGCTCCTGGATGATCCGGGCGATACGGAACAGGTACTTGGCGCGCTCGGAGCCGGGCAGCGCCGACCACTTCTCGAACGCCCTGCGGGCCGCCTTCACCGCGCGGTCGACGTCCTCGGCGCCCGCCTGGGCGACCTCGGCGAGGACCTCCTCGGTGGAGGGGGAGACGGTCTTGAAGACCTTGCCCTCGGCCGCCTCGACGAACTCGCCGTCGATGAACAGGCCGTAGGAGGGGGCGATGTCGACGACGGACCGGGACTCGGGCGCCGGCGCGTACTCGAATGCAGATGCCATGTTGATCAGTCCACCGTCACGTAATCGGGGCCGGAGTAGCGGCCGGTCGCCAGCTTCTGGCGCTGCATCAGCAGGTCGTTGAGCAGGCTGGAGGCGCCGAAGCGGAACCAGTGGTGGTCCAGCCAGTCCTCGCCCACGGTCTCGTTGACGAGGACCAGGAACTTGATCGCTTCCTTGGTGTTGCGGATGCCGCCGGCCGGCTTCACGCCGATCTGGACGCCGGTCTGGGCGCGGAAGTCGCGCACGGCCTCCAGCATCAGGAGCGTGTTGGCCGGGGTGGCGTTGACCGCGACCTTGCCGGTCGAGGTCTTGATGAAGTCCGCGCCGGCCATCATGCCGAGCCAGGAGGCGCGGCGGATGTTGTCGTACGTGGACAGCTCGCCGGTCTCGAAGATCACCTTGAGGCGGGCGCGGTCGCCGCACTCCGCCTTGACCGCGGCGATCTGCTCGAAGACCTCCAGGTAGCGGCCGGAGAGGAAGGCGCCACGGTCGATGACCATGTCGATCTCGTCGGCGCCCGCCGCGATGGCGTCTGCCGTGTCGGCGAGCTTCACCGGGAGCGCGGCGCGCCCGGCCGGGAAGGCGGTGGCGACCGAGGCGACCTTGACGCCGGAGCCCGCGGTGGCGGCCTTGGCGGTGGCGACCATGTCGGGATAGACGCAGACGGCGGCGGTCGTCGGCGTCGTGCGGTCGGTCGGATCGGGACGGACGGCCTTGGCGGCGAGCGCCCGGACCTTGCCCGGGGTGTCCGCGCCTTCGAGCGTCGTCAGGTCGATCATGGAGATGGCCAGGTCGATGGCGTACGCCTTGGACGTGGTCTTGATCGAGCGGGTGCCGAGGGACGCGGCGCGCGCCTCCAGGCCGACGGCGTCGACGCCGGGCAGCCCGTGGAGGAAACGGCGCAGCGCACTGTCGGACGCGGTCACGTCGGCGAATGCGAGAGCTGCGGGTGCAGTGGTGGGCATGGTCACCAGTCGAGCATATCTACGCGCGTAGCGACCTGTACAGGGGACGGGCTTCGCAGAGCCCGAGGTCACAGGGCGGCGCCCGGCGTGGTGACGGCTGTCACACGCCCGTGACCCGCGCCGACGGCACCCGTGCCGTCTTCCGCGTGCGGGAGCTGGAGCAGGTCGACAAGGACGCCTTCCCGACGGCCGAGGTGTACGGCGACAACGCCCGTCCCGAGCTGCGTGGGGTCACCTGCGGCGGTGGTCTTGTCGACGGTCACGGCCCCGGCAACATCATTCTGTACGCGGATCTCGTGGCCACGCGGGCCGCCTGAGCCTCCACCGGCCCGCTGAGGCAGAATCGGCGGCATGACGACCCCCGAGCCGACCCCCGAGCCCAGCCACGAGCCGAGCCGCGAGTCGACCCCCGCGCAGCCGGCCGCGAACCAGCCGTCCGCGCAGCCGTCCGCGAACCAGCCGTCCGCGCGGCAGTCGTCACCCGACCGTGTCTTCCGGTCGCCGCTGGGGATCGCCAGCGGGGTGTTCCTGCTGCTCCTCGCGTGCGTGTTCGCCGGTGACGTGCTCCTGCGCGGCGAGGGCCGCTCGCCGTGGCTCGCGCTCGCGGGTCTCGTCCTCGCCGTCCCGCTGATCGTCGCCTTCACCATCCGGCCCGCCGTGTACGCCAACGACGACCGGCTCCGGATCCGTAACCCGTTCCGGTCGATCACCCTGCCCTGGGCCACGGTCGCCGACGTCCGCGCCGGCTACTCCAGCGAGGTCCTCACCCGCGACGGCGTCAAGTACCAGCTGTGGGCCGTGCCCGTCTCGCTGCGCCAGCGCAAGCGGGCCGCCCGCCGCGCCGCCCGCGCCTCGCAGGACGACCCGCACGGCCGTACCTCGGTCAACGCCGACGTACGGGACAGCACCTCACGGACAGCGCCCACCGACCAGACCATCGCCGACCTGCGCGAGCTCGCCGAGCACCGCTCGGGGACGCCCGGGGCGCAGGGGGAGGCGCGGGTGCGCTGGGCGTACGAGATCGTCGGGCCCGCCGTCGCCGGGCTGCTGCTCCTCGTGATCCTCGTGGCGACCGGCTGATCCCGAGCGCGACCTGCTGAGCCGGGCCCTCCCGCGCCGGATGTCCAAGGGGCAACGGCCCGGTGAAGCGTGCAACCCGCAGTTGGTTTGGCGCCCAACATTCACGCGCGTCTCCATAGATGCTCCTCGTTCACATCGAGTGGCGCACCCGGCCACCGGGCCGGACTTGCGACTCCTGCGCCTTCTTCCTCGCGGAGCAGGGCACGCCCGGGGTGATCGTCGAGCACGGGCCGACGGCGACGGTGTTCGGCTCGCCGCGCGACCCGCGTACGGAGGACTACGTCAACGGCCGCTTCGGCTGAGCGGCGCGGACGGAACACGGAAGGGCCGGCACGGAAGAAATCCCGCACCGGCCCTCCACGACAGCCGAGATGTCAGAGCCCCGCGGCCGCCGAAAGATCCCGCTTGACCGCGACGAGCAGCTCCGAGGCCTTCGCGCGCGCCGGGGCGAGATCGGCAGCGGAGGCGACCGGCACCACGACCTCCAGGTAGCACTTGAGCTTGGGCTCCGTACCGCTCGGGCGGACGATCACCCGGGCCTTGTACGCGCCCTCCAGGTGGTAGCGCAGCCCGTCCGTCGGGGGCAGCGACTCCGTGCCCTTCGTCAGGTCCTCCGCCGAGACGACCGTCAGACCGGCCAGCGAGACCGGCGGCCGCTCGCGCAGCGCCGCCATGGCGTTCGCGATGACGCTGAGGTCCTCGACGCGCACCGACAGCTGGTCCGTGGCGTGCAGCCCGTGCTCCACCGCCAGGTCGTCGAGCAGGTCGGTCAGCGTCCGGCCCTGCTCCTTGAGCACCGACGCCAGCTCGGTGACGAGCAGCGCCGCCGTGATGCCGTCCTTGTCGCGGACGCCCTCCGGGTCGACGCAGTAGCCGAGCGCCTCCTCGTAGCCGTACCGCAGGCCCTCGACGCGGGCGATCCACTTGAAGCCGGTCAGCGTCTCCTCGTACCCGACCCCGGCCGCCTCCGCGATCCGGCCGAGCAGCGAGGACGACACGATCGACTCGGCGAAGACGCCCGTGGCGCCCTTGTGGACGAGGTGCGCGGCGAGCAGGGCGCCGACCTCGTCGCCGCGGAGCATCCGCCAGCCGCCGACGACGGCCGGGTCCGGCACGGCCACGGCGCAGCGGTCGGCGTCCGGGTCGTTGGCGACGACCAGGTCGGGGTCCACGGCCCGGGCCGCCTCGAAGGCCAGGTCCATGGCCCCCGGCTCCTCCGGGTTGGGGAAGGCGACGGTCGGGAAGGCCGGGTCCGGCTCGGCCTGCGCGGCGACGAGCGCCGGCGGCGGGAAACCTGCGCGGGCGAACGCGGCCGTCAGGACGTCCTTGCCGACGCCGTGCATGGCCGTGTAGACGGTCCTGGCGGTACGGGGGGACCCGGGGGTCAGGACGTGGTCCGTACGCTCCAGATAGGCGTCCAGGACCTCGTCACCGAGGGTCTCCCAGCCGTCCTCCGGGCGCGGTACGTCGTGCAGCGAGCGGATCGCGGCGATCTCGGCGGCGATCTCCGCGTCGGCGGGCGGCACGATCTGCGAGCCGTCGCCCAGGTAGACCTTGTAGCCGTTGTCGCGGGGCGGGTTGTGGCTCGCGGTCACCTCGACACCGGCGACGGCGCCCAGATGCCTTATGGCGTACGCGAGGACGGGCGTCGGCAGCGGGCGGGGGAGCAGCGCGGCGCGCAGCCCGGCGCCGGTCATCACGGCGGCGGTGTCGCGGGCGAAGTCGGCGGACTTGTAGCGGGCGTCGTAGCCGATGACGACGAGGCCGCCCTCCTCGCCCTTCGCCTTGAGGTACGCGGCGAGGCCGGCGGCGGCCCGGATGACGACCGAACGGTTCATCCGCATGGGCCCGGCGCCCAGCTCACCCCGGAGCCCGGCGGTGCCGAACTGGAGGGTGCCGGCGAAACGGGCGGTGAGCTCGTCGCTCGCGCCACCGTCGAGGAGCGCGGCGAGCTCGTCACGCGTCTCCGGGTCGGGGTCCTCGGCGAGCCATGCCTGGGCCTGGGTGAGGAGATCGTCCTGCGTCACGGTGTGCCTTTCGGGGTGGGGCGGGCGGGAGGGTGCGGGCGGGTGCGGGGCGCGGGTCCGGGGGCCGTAAGCCGCTGCGCGGAGCCATTCCCCACCCCGCCCCTTCCCGAACTGGGGGCAAGCCCCCAGCCCCGTACGGCCTGCGGCCGTGCCCCCACACGCCGGGCGGGCTGAAAATCAGCTCCGCCGGCGTGTGAGGCGCGGGGTCTGGGGCGGAGCCCCAGTTCGGGACGGGGCGCCGAAGGAACTCAGATCCGGTCGAGGACCCGCGTCAGCAGCTCACCCATGCGCGCCGCCGAATCCCGCCCCGCCTGGAGAACCTCCTCATGGTTCAGCGGCTCGCCCGAGAGCCCCGCCGCCAGGTTCGTGACCAGGGAGATGCCGAGGACCTCCGCGCCCGCCTCGCGGGCGGCGATGGCCTCGAGGACGGTGGACATGCCGACCAGGTCGCCGCCGAGGACGCGGACCATGTTGATCTCGGCCGGGGTCTCGTAGTGCGGGCCGGGGAACTGGACGTACACGCCCTCCTCGAGCGTCTCGTCGACCTCCTTGCACAGCGCGCGCAGCCGCGGCGAGTACAGGTCGGTGAGGTCCACGAAGTTCGCGCCGACGATCGGCGAGGCGGCCGTCAGGTTGAGGTGGTCGCTGATGAGGACGGGCTGGCCGGGGCGCATGCCCTCGCGCAGGCCGCCGCAGCCGTTGGTGAGGATGACGGTCTTGCAGCCGGCGGCGACGGCGGTGCGGACGCCGTGGGCGACGGACGCGACACCGCGGCCCTCGTAGAAGTGGGTGCGGCCGAGGAAGACGAGGGCGCGCTTGGCACCGATCTTGTACGAGCGGATCTTGCCGCCGTGGCCCTCGACGACGGGCGGCGGGAAGCCGGGGATGTCGGTCACGGGGAACTCGGCCTCGGGCGCGCCGAGCGCGTCGACGGCGGGCGCCCAGCCCGAGCCCATGACCAGGGCGACGTCGTGGTTCTCGACTCCGGTCAGCTCGCGCAGACGGGCGGCAGCGGCCTCGGCGGCCTCGTACGGGGTGGCAGTTGCGTTCACTGACTCTCTCGCCTCGGGGAGGGGGGTCCGAGGCGGGCCCCGGACGGATTTCATACGCGCAGAAGCGTAGCCGGAGTTTGCCTACGCGCGTAGATGACGATGCCGACGGACATGCGATCGTTGTCTTGTCGTTTCCGACGAAAGGCGCACACGTACCCCCGTGCCCGCCCCTGGGGTGATCGTCCACCCTCAGCAGGGGCGCTTGCGCAACTCCATCACGTAGTCGTGCGGCGCGCCCGCCGACTCGGCCGCGTCGGCGACCTCGCCCAGGTACCGCGCGGACGGCAGCCCGCCCTCGTACCCGTTGAGCACGTACACCCAGGCGGGCTCCTCGCCGTCCAGGGTGTCCACCCGCACCCGCATCCGGCGGTAGATGTCGAGGCCGACGCCCTCCCAGCGGTCCATGGACTCCTCGTCCATGGGCGCGATGTCGTACAGCGCCACGAAGACCTGGGAGCGGGGGGCCTCCACGATCGTGGCCAGCGCTCCCTCCCAGCCCATCTGCTCGCCGCCGAAGGTAAGCCGCCAGCCGTTCAGCCAGCCGGTGCCGCGCAGCGGGGAGTGCGGTGCGCGGCGGCTCATCAGCCGCGCGTCGAGGTTGCCGGCGAAAGCGGCGTAGAGCGACATGGGACCGAGGGTACGGGAGGGGGCGGGGTGTCCGCCGAACTCCGAGGTGGCGGCCGTGCGGCCACGCCCGCAGGAGGGCCGCGCCGCCGGGCGCGCCGCTTCGCCGGGCCCCGGCGTGAGACCGCGCCGGGCGTGCGGGAGAATGGGGTACGCACTTGAAGCGTGCGGGACAATGGCGTACGCACTGCATCCCAGCGGGGGGACCCCCCGGCAGAACGAGAGCAACGAGGCGTAGATCCCAGTGACCCGGATCGTGATCATCGGCGGCGGACCCGGCGGATACGAGGCGGCCCTGGTGGGCGCCCAACTCGGCGCGGAGGTGACCGTCGTCGACACCGACGGCCTCGGCGGCGCGTCCGTCCTGACCGACTGCGTCCCGTCCAAGACGCTCATCGCCACGGCGGAGGTGATGACCACCTTCGACTCCTCCTACGAGGAGCTCGGCATCATCGTCGCGGACGACACCCCGCACCTGGAGCAGGCCGCCCGGGTCGTGGGCGTGGACCTCGGCAAGGTCAACCGGCGGGTGAAGCGCCTCGCGCTCGCCCAGTCGCACGACATCACCGCCTCCGTCACCCGGGCGGGCGCCCGGGTCCTGCGCGGCCGCGGCCGGCTCTCCGGCCGGCAGGCGATGGACGGCTCCCGCCAGGTGATCGTCACCGCGGCCGACGGCACCGAGGAGACGCTGACCGCGGACGCCGTGCTCATCGCGACCGGCGGCCACCCGCGCGAGGTGCCGGACGCCAAGCCGGACGGCGAGCGCATCCTGAACTGGACGCAGGTCTACGACCTCAAGGAGCTCCCCGAGGAGCTCATCGTGGTCGGCTCCGGTGTCACCGGCGCCGAGTTCGCCGGTGCCTACCAGGCGCTCGGCTCCCGGGTCACCCTGGTGTCCAGCCGCGACCGCGTCCTCCCCGGTGAGGACCCGGACGCCGCCGCCGTCCTGGAGGACGTCTTCCGGCGCCGCGGCATGAACGTCATGGCCCGCTCCCGCGCCGAGTCCGCCAAGCGGGTGGGCGACCGGGTCGAGGTCACCCTCTCGGACGGCCGGGTCATCTCCGGCACGCACTGCCTGATGGCGGTCGGCGCGATCCCGAACTCGGCCGGAATGGGTCTGGAGGAGGCGGGCGTCAAGCTGAAGGACTCCGGTCACATCTGGACCGACAAGGTCTCCCGTACGAGCGCCCCCGGCGTGTACGCGGCCGGTGACGTCACCGGTGTCTTCGCGCTGGCCTCGGTGGCCGCCATGCAGGGCCGTATCGCGATGTACCACTTCCTCGGCGACGCGGTGGCCCCGCTCAACCTGAAGACGGTCTCGTCGAACGTCTTCACCGACCCGGAGATCGCCACCGTCGGCTACACCCAGGCCGACGTGGACGCGGGCAAGATCGACGCCAAGGTCGTCAAGCTGCCGCTGCTGCGCAACCCGCGCGCGAAGATGCAGGGCATCCGGGACGGCTTCGTCAAGATCTTCTGCCGTCCCGGCACCGGCATCGTGGTCGGCGGCTGTGTCGTCGCCCCGAAGGCGAGCGAACTGATCCATCCGATCTCGATCGCGGTCGACAACAATCTGACCGTGGAACAGATCGCAAACGCTTTCACCGTGTACCCCTCCCTGTCGGGTTCGATCGCGGAAGTGGCACGGCAGTTGCACACCCGGAAGTCCGCCGGCGAGGTGTAACTCCGCGTACCGGCACAAGGTGGATCAACGACGGGGCCTCCCATATCACTTGGAGGCCCCGTCTGTGTGCATCTTCTGCAATTCGGCGCATAGTGCTGAAAAGTATCGGCCGGTCACGTTACTGTCAGTTTCGTGTTCGCTGCAGAACGTCGCCAGTTGATCCTCGAAATGGTGCGAGCCAATGGGGCCGTGTCGCTCCGCGAGCTCGCCCGCGTCGTCCAGACCTCTGAAGTGACCGTACGGAGAGACGTACGGGCCCTTGAGGCAGAAGGACTCCTCGACCGCCGGCACGGCGGTGCGGTGTTGCCGGGCGGATTCACGCGAGAATCCGGCTTCCCGCAGAAATCCCATCTCGCGGCCGCGGAGAAGACGGCCATCGCCGACGTCGCCGCGAGCCTCGTCGAAGAAGGTGAGGCCATCGTCGTCGGCGCCGGGACGACCACGCAGGAGCTGGCCCGCCGGCTCGCCCGCGTGCCCGGTCTGACCGTGGTCACCAACTCCCTGCTCGTCGCGCAGGCCCTCGCCCACGCCAACCGGGTCGAGGTCGTCATGACCGGCGGCACCCTCCGCGGCTCCAACTACGCCCTGGTGGGCAGTGGGGCCGAGCAGTCGCTCCAGGGGCTCAGGGTCTCCCGCGCCTTCCTCTCCGGGAGCGGGCTGACCGCCGAGCGCGGCCTGTCCACGTCCAACATGCTCTCCGCGAGCGTGGACCGGGCGCTCGTCCAGGCGGCGGCGGAGGTCGTGGTCCTCGCCGACCACACCAAGCTCGGCGCCGACACCATGTTCCAGACGGTGCCCACGGACGTCATCACCCGCCTGGTGACCGACGAGCCGCCCGCCCACGACGACCGGGCCGCCACCGAGCTCCAGGCCCTCGCCGACCAGGGTGTGCACATCGCCGTCGCCGGTACGGGCGCCGCCAACGGACCCACGGGCGGAGACCAGGTCCCCCCGGGTGCCCGGCCCCGCCGTGACATGCCGCTCCCGGTCCAGCGCGGACGGATGGCGGCCGGTCAGTACCGGGGACCGGGCGGAGGGATGGCCGCCGAGACGATGGAGCGCACAGCACGCGTCGCGGACATGCGCCGCCGCTGAGGTCGCCCGAGGCGGCCCGAGTGGCCCGAGGCGGCCCGAGGGACCTTCCCCCAGGGGTCCCACGCCGCCCGCACACACAGGACGGCGGCGGTGTCAGTCCTTGATGCCCCGCAGTGTCAGCGCCAGCAGGCGGTCCGCCAACTCGCGGTCCTCCGGGCACTGTTCCGCCGCCAGCGCGATCGCGTTGGTCAGCTGCATCAGATCGCCGATCGACACGTCGGCGCGCACCTGGCCCGCCTCCCGGGCGCGCCCGAGCAGCCGCTCACCCGCCGCGCGCAGCGGCTCGCTGCATCCGGCGAGCGCCGAACTCCGGTCGTACGAGGCGGACATCAGCGCGTGCGCGAGCCCCCGGTACTCGCCCGCGTGGGCGATCAGGGCCCGCAGCCACTCCACGAGCGCCCGGCACGGCTCCTCGGTCTCCGCCAACTCCGTGGAGCGGCTCAGGAGTTCCGCCAGGGCCTCCTGGAAGACGGCGTTCAGCAGCTCGGCCCGGGTGGGGAAGTGGCGGTAGAGGGTGCCGATGCCCACGCCCGCGCGACGCGCGATCTCCTCGAGGGAAGCGTCGGCGCCCTGTGCTGCGAAGGTGCCACGGGCCTCGGTGAGCAGTCGCTCGTGGTTGCGGCGTGCGTCGGCTCGCATGGCGTGAGATGCCCTCCCCTCGGCGAAGGGCCCGCAGGCGACTGCCTGCGGGCCCTTCGTACCGTACTCGGTGCGACGGTCAGTCCTTGATGTCGCAGATGGCGGCGCCGGAGGTGACGGACGCGCCGACCTCGGCGGTCAGGCCCTTGATCGTGCCGGAGCGGTGCGCGTTGAGAGGCTGTTCCATCTTCATCGCCTCAAGGACGACGATGAGGTCGCCCTCCTTGACCTCCTGGCCCTCCTCGACCGCGATCTTCACGATCGTGCCCTGCATCGGGGAAGCGAGAGTGTCACCCGAGGCGGCCGGGCCGGACTTCTTCGCCGCCCGCCGCTTCGGCTTCGCACCCGCCGCGATGCCCTGACGGGCCAGGGTCATGCCGAGGCTGGACGGCAGGGAGACCTCCAGGCGCTTGCCGCCGACCTCGACGACGATCGTCTCGCGGTTGCCCTCGTCCTCGTCGGCGTCCGCACCACCCGGCGCGAACGGCTTGATCTCGTTGACGAACTCCGTCTCGATCCACCGCGTGTGCACCCGGAACGGATCAGCGGTGAAGTCGGGGTCGACGACGACGGCCTGGTGGAAGGGGATGGCCGTGGCCATGCCCTCGACCTTGAACTCCTCCAGCGCACGCGCCGCGCGCTGGAGCGCCTGCTCACGGGTCGCGCCGGTCACGATCAGCTTGGCGAGCAGCGAGTCCCACGCCGGGCCGATGACGCTGCCGGACTCCACGCCCGCGTCGAGGCGGACACCAGGGCCGGACGGCGGCGCGAACAGGGTCACCGTGCCCGGCGCCGGAAGGAAGCCACGGCCCGGGTCCTCACCGTTGATACGGAACTCGAAAGAGTGACCCCGCACTTCCGGGTCGCCGTAACCGAGCTCCTCACCGTCCGCGATCCGGAACATCTCCCGCACCAGGTCGAGACCCGTGACCTCCTCGGTCACCGGGTGTTCCACCTGCAGACGCGTGTTGACCTCAAGGAACGAGATCGTGCCGTCGGTACCGACGAGGAACTCGACCGTGCCGGCGCCGACGTAGCCGGCCTCCTTCAGGATCGCCTTCGACGCCGCGTACAGCTGCGCGTTCTGCTCCTCGGAGAGGAACGGCGCCGGGGCCTCCTCCACCAGCTTCTGGTGACGCCGCTGGAGCGAGCAGTCACGGGTGGAGACCACGACCACGTTGCCGTGCGAGTCGGCCAGGCACTGCGTCTCGACGTGACGCGGCTTGTCGAGGTAGCGCTCGACGAAGCACTCGCCCCGGCCGAACGCCGCCACCGCCTCACGGACGGCGGAGTCGTACAGCTCCGGCACTTCCTCCAGCGTCCGGGCGACCTTCAGACCACGCCCGCCACCACCGAACGCGGCCTTGATCGCGATCGGCAGCCCGTGCTCCTCCGCGAACGCCACCACCTCGTCCGCACCCGAGACCGGATCCGGGGTGCCGGCGACGAGCGGGGCGCCGGCGCGCTGCGCGATATGACGCGCCGCCACCTTGTCACCCAGATCCCGGATCGCCTGCGGCGGCGGACCGATCCACGTCAGACCCGCGTCCAGCACCGCCTGGGCGAACTCCGCGTTCTCCGACAGGAACCCGTAGCCGGGGTGGATGGCGTCCGCACCGGAATCCTTCGCCGCCTGGAGCACCTTCGCCATGTCCAGGTAACTGGTCGCCGGAGTGTCACCGCCCAGAGCGAACGCCTCGTCGGCCGCCCGGACATGCAACGCATCCCGGTCCGGCTCGGCGTACACGGCCACGCTGCCGATACCCGCGTCCCGGCACGCCCGGGCCACACGGACAGCGATTTCGCCACGGTTGGCGATGAGCACCTTGCGCACGATGGCTCCCTCCTTGAAACAAGCTGAGTTTAGGGACTGCCGACACGGCCTTTCGACCCGTCCCCAGTGGTGAGCTTGCCCACACGGAGCGTGACCCCGGGCCTGCTCGGGTCGTGAATTCCCTTGTCGCACCACGGTACGCAGGGTTCCTTTACGGCACAGTAGCTCCGAGGTGTGGCGCAGGTCTCTGTTCGCACGGCCAGTCGCCATTCGGGTTTCTTTGTGGAGTCCCTACGAACGGGTCGGTGATTCTTTGCCGGGCCGTGCACCGTCGCCCGCCGTGTCCACGCCCTTGTCCAGAGGTTTACCGGCCAGTAGCCTTCGCGCTGTCGATCGTACTGTCGGTAACACCGAATGCAGGGGGGTGGCCGAGGTGGCCCGCAGACCCATAGCTCTCGTGACAGCGGCGGTGCTGCTCCTCGAAGCGCCCGGGATCGTCGTCGTCAACGCCGTGATGGCCCGGTTCGTGAAGGCCCAGTCGATGTCCCTCGACGGCATGGACCCCGACGCGATGTACACCGGCACATGGGCGCTCGGCATCGGGTCCGGGATCGCCCTCGTCCTCTGCTCCCTCGTCGCCCTCCTCGCGGGCGTCCGCGACCGCCGGCCCGGACGCGCCGCCCGGGGCCTGCTCATCGGCTGCGCGGTCGTCCACGGGATCCTCGCCGCGGTGGCGGTCGGGCTCCTCGGGTGGCCGGCGTTCACCTTCCTGGTGGTCGTCCTCGGCCTGATCGTGCTCACCCTCGTGGCGTACGGCGAGGGGCACGGCAAGGCCGCCGGACCCCGTGAAGAGGTCCCGGCGGCCGCGTGACCCACGGTCGTGCGCGGGCGGGTACCTCGCTCAGGCCCAGAGGCCGGTGATCTGCACGTCCAGCTTCGCCAGGAGCCTGCGCAGCAGCGGCAGCGACAGGCCGATCACATTGCCCGGGTCCCCGTCGATGCCGTCGATGAACGGCGCCGAGCGCCCGTCCAGGGTGAACGCGCCCGCCACGTGCAGCGGTTCACCGCTCGCCACGTACGCGGCGATCTCCTCGTCCGTCGGCTCGCCGAAGCGGACCACGGTGGAGGCCGTCGCCGACTCGAACCGCTTGGCGGTCGTGTCGTACACGCAGTGACCCGTCTGGAGGATGCCGACCCGCCCGCGCATCGCCTTCCAGCGGGCGGTGGCCTCCTCGGCGTCGGCCGGCTTGCCGAGAGCCTGCTTGTCGAGTTCGAGGACCGAGTCGCAGCCGATGACCAGAGCGCCGAACGCCTCGGGCCGCGCCGCCACATGGGCCGCCTTCGCCTCCGCGAGGGTGAGCGCGAGCTCCGCCGGGGTCGGGGCGTGCACCTTGTCCTCGTCGACCCCGCTCACGATCACCTCGGGGGCGAGACCGGCCTGACGGAGCAGCCCGAGACGGGCGGGGGAGGCGGAGGCGAGCACGACACGGCGCGGTTCAGCAGTCATGGCCACCATCGTAGGGGGGATGGCGTGGCGTGCTCAGTGATCGAAGGGCAGGACACGGAAGGCGCTGAAGCCCTTGGTCAGTGGTGTGATCGCCCGGAAATCGCGCTGGTCGAGCGACAGGATCCGGTCCGTCCGGTAGCGGTCGGCGAGCACGACGCCGACCGCGTCGGCCAGGTCGAGCCGCAGGCCCTCGTACTTCTGTCGTACCTCGTGCGCCGCGACGAGATCCACGGGGTGGAGGGTGGCGAGTTTGTACTGGCCGTCGGTGAGGCGTTCGTTCACCGCCTCCATCGTCCTGAGGGACGCGGGGAAGCCGAGGTGACGCTGGACGATGTGGTCGAGCTCCGTGACGACCAGCGGTGAGATGGCCAGAGTCTCCTCGGCCACGATCCGGGCGGACGCCTCGTGTTCGGGTTGAGCGGCATCGAATGCCGCGAAAAGCGCGGAGGTGTCGGCCACGATGATCATCGACGGGCGGCGCTTTCCTCGATGTGCTCGGAGACGGCGTCGTCCATCTCTTCGGGCGTGAGGGGGCGGCCGCTGTTGAAGACGGGCAGCGGGCGACGGTGAGGCGTGGGGCGGTTCTCCAGCATGGCGGCGATGCTCCGCCTGATGAGCTCGGCCTTGCTGATGCCGGTGGCGGCGGACTCGGCGTCCAGTCGGAGCTCCAGCTCTTCGGGGAGGTACACCGTCGTCTTTATCATGCATCGACGGTACCACCCGTACGTATGGCACCGGGGGGCCCGGCGCTCAGCGCGCGCTGACCGCGAACATGGCCACCACCATCGCGAGCGCCAGCAGTACGCCCGCGCGGCGGAGCATCGCCTGCATGTCGCGCATGAACTTCGGCGGCTGATTCTTCGGGTCCGACCACAGCATGCCTCCGATCCTGCGGCCGGAACCGGGTGGGGCGCCTGAGTACAAATACTCAGGAGCCCCCGTGCCGAAGGACTATTCGCGGAGGAACACCCCGTCCCGCGCCGCCGCGAGCGCCGCCGAGACCGCCCGTTCCACCACGGCCGCGGTGAGGTCCTCGCGGGTGACGGTGAAGCGGTAGTAGAGCGGCGCGGAGACGGCGCGGAGCAGTTCGACCGGGTCGGTCCCCGCCGGGATCTCGCCGCGCGCCTCGCCCCTGGCGACGACGGGGGCCCATTCCGCGAGCCGGGTCCGGTAGAAGTCGGCGAGCGCGCGGGCGCACTCCTCGTCGCAGGCGCCCGCGGCGATGACCGCGCGGAAGACGGCGCCCATCCGGGGGTCGGTGAGGGTGTCCCGTACGAGTTCGGCGTTGGCCCGCAGGTCGCCCGCGAGGCTGCCGGTGTCGGAGGCGGGCAGGGACTGCTCGGCCATGTCGTGCAGGAGGTCGGTGACCAGGCCGACGGGGGTGCCCCAGCGGCGGTACACGGTGGTCTTGCCGACGCCGGCGCCCGCGGCGATCCGGTCCATGTTGAGGGCGTGGAAGCCGCTCTCGGCGAGGGCGTCCCGGGTGGCGTCGAGGACGGCCCTGCGGACCTTCGCGGTACGGCCGCCGGGGCGCAGGGTGCCGGGCGAGGCCGGCTGGCTCTCAGTCAAACGGGTCTCCTGTTCCATTAACGCCATCGATTCTGCTACGGTACGGGACATCTTAACGGAACCAGTCTCCCATTAAGGGGTCGTACGCATGGTTGCCCTGGATCACCCCAAGCCCGCCGAACAGTCCATGGACCAGACCCAAGGGCCGACGGACACCCGTATGACCGGCCGGATGCGGCTCGTCCTCGTCGTCCTCCTCCTGGCCCAGTTCATGCTGGCCGTCGACTTCTCGATCCTGAACGTCGCCCTACCCGTCATCGGCGAGGGACTCGGCTTCAGCCTCGGCGGGCTCCAGTGGATCGCCACCGCCTTCGCCCTCGCCGCCGCCGGATTCACCCTGCTCTTCGGGCGCGTCGCCGACCTCGTCGGACGCCGCCGCCTCTTCCTCGGCGGCATGGCGCTCCTCGGCGTCTCCTCCCTCGTCGGCGGCCTCGCCACCACCCCCGAGATGCTCATGGCCGCCCGCGTCGCGCAGGGCCTCGCCACCGCCGCCGTCACCCCGGCCGGCCTCTCCCTCCTCACCTCCTCCTTCCCCGAGGGCCCCCTGCGCGCCCGCGCGCTCGGCCTCAACGGCGCCCTGATGTCCGCCGGCTTCACCACCGGCGCGATCCTCGGCGGCGTCCTCACCGACCTGCTCTCCTGGCGCTGGGCCTTCCTCGTCAACGTGCCCGTCGTCCTCGCGGTCCTCCTGGTCGCCCCCGTCGTCCTCAAGGAGAGCCGCCCGGCCGTCCGGCCCCGCCTCGACGTCCCCGGCGCTATCACCGTCACCGCCGGACTCCTCGCCCTCGTCTACGGACTGACCACCGAACCCTGGGCGCTCGTCGCCGGCGTCGCCCTGCTCGTCGCCTTCTGGTTCGTGGAGCGAAGGTCCGCCTCGCCCCTCGTGCCCGTACGGATCCTCACGCGCCGCACCGTCGTCTGGGGCAACCTCGCGGGCCTCGTCGCCTTCGTGACCGAGACCTCGCTGGTCTTCCTGATGACGCTCTACCTCCAGGACGTCCTCGGCTTCTCCCCGCTCGCCGCCGGACTCTCCTTCGGCGTCCTCGGCGCCGGCACGGTCATCGGCGGAGTGTTCGCCTCCCGCTTCATCGGCCGCTACGGCGCCCGCACCGCGCTCGTCGCCGGCGGGCTCCTCCAGGCCGTCGCGACCCTCGCCCTCTACGGCCTCGGCGACGACCGGGGCAGCCTCTGGCTGCTGCTCGCCGCGACCTTCGCGGGCGGCGTCGGCAACATGCTCGCCATCGTCGGCTTCATGGTCACCGCCACCTCCGGCATCCCCGACCACGAGCAGGGCACGGCGACCGGCCTCGCGACCATGACCCAGCAGATCGGCATCACCATGGGCACGCCGATCATGAGCGCGGTCGTCGTCACCACGCCCGTGCTGCTCGACGGCATCGGTCTCGCGGTCCTCGTCAACGCCGCGATCGTCGCCGCCGGAGCCGTCCTGTCCGGCCTCTTCCTGCGCCGTACGTGACCGTACGCGACCGGACCGGAGGCGGACGTACGAGAAGGGCCGGACCCCCCGCACACGGGGTCCGGCCCTTCCTCACGCGACGACCCGGCGACGACCGGGCGGCGGCCAGGCGGCTACACGGGCCAGTACGACCGCGCCCAGGCCCGGGGCCCCGGCCGGTGCCGTACCGCCCTCGCGATACGGGACGGGTCCGACCACCCCTCCGGCACCACCGGGCCGCCGCTCCCGGCGGACGCCGCCGCCGTGGCCGCGGCCCGGGCCTGAACCACCGCCAGTGCGGCGGCCAACTCCTCCGGGGTCGGGTTTCCCCGTACGACCTTGATCACAACGACTCCTTCGCGGTCCTGGAGGGATTTACAGCGGGATGTTGCCGTGCTTCTTCGGAGGCAGGGATTCCCGCTTCGTCCGCAGCTGACGCAGCCCCTTCACGATCTGCGGGCGCGTGTCCGACGGCATGACCACACCGTCGATGTACCCGCGCTCGGCCGCCGTGTACGGGTTGAGCAGGGTGTCCTCGTACTCCTGGATCAGCCGCGCCCGCTCCGCCTCCTGATCCTCCGCGTCCGCGATCGTGCGACGGTGCAGGATGTTCACCGCGCCCTGCGCGCCCATGACCGCGATCTGCGCCGTCGGCCACGCCAGGTTCAGGTCCGCGCCCAGGTGCTTGGAGCCCATGACGTCGTACGCGCCGCCGAAGGCCTTCCGCGTGATGACCGTGATCAGCGGGACCGTGGCCTCCGCGTACGCGTAGATCAGCTTCGCGCCGCGCCGGATGATGCCGCCGTACTCCTGGTCCACGCCCGGCAGGAAGCCCGGCACGTCCACGAAGGTCAGGACCGGGATGTTGAACGCGTCGCAGGTACGGACGAACCGCGCGGCCTTCTCACTCGCGTCGATGTCCAGGCAGCCCGCGAACTGCATCGGCTGGTTCGCGACCACACCCACCGGGAAGCCCTCGACCCGGCCGAAGCCGGTCAGGATGTTCGGCGCGAACAGCGACTGCGTCTCCAGGAACTCGCCGTCGTCGAGGACGTGCTCGATGACCCGGTGCATGTCGTACGGCTGGTTCGCCGAGTCCGGGATCAGCGTGTCGAGCTCGCGGTCCTCGTCCGTGACCTCGGTGTCCGCGACCTCCGGGAAGGTCGGCGGCTCGGAGAGGTTGTTCGACGGAAGGTAGGACAGGAGCGACTTCACGTACTCGATGGCGTCCTTCTCGTCACCCGCCATGTGGTGCGCCACGCCCGAGGTCGCGTTGTGCGTCCGGGCGCCGCCCAGTTCCTCGAAGCCCACGTCCTCGCCGGTCACCGTCTTGATGACGTCGGGACCCGTGATGAACATGTGCGAGGTCTGGTCCACCATCACCGTGAAGTCGGTGATCGCGGGCGAGTACACCGCGCCGCCCGCGCACGGGCCGACGACCAGGGAGATCTGCGGGATCACCCCGGAGGCGTGGGTGTTGCGGCGGAAGATCTCGCCGTACATGCCGAGCGCGCTCACACCCTCCTGGATGCGGGCGCCGCCCGAGTCGTTGATGCCGACGACCGGGCAGCCCGTCTTCAGGGCGAAGTCCATCACCTTGATGATCTTCTGGCCGTACGTCTCACCGAGCGCGCCGCCGAAGACCGTGAAGTCCTGCGAGAAGACGGCCACCGGGCGCCCGTCGACCGTGCCGTAGCCGGTGACGACACCGTCTCCGTACGGCCGGTTCTTCTCCAGGCCGAAGTTGGTCGACCGGTGCCGGGCCAGTTCGTCCAGCTCGACGAACGACCCCTCGTCGAGCAGCAGCGCGATCCGTTCGCGCGCGGTCAGCTTCCCCTTCGCGTGCTGCTTCTCCACCGCACGCTCCGAGCCGGCATGGGTGGCCTCGTCGATACGGCGCTTGAGGTCCGCGATCTTGCCTGCGGTCGTGTGAATGTCGATCTCGTACTGCTCTGCCGGCTCGGACATCGGGATACGGCTCCCTGCCTGGTCACGGGGGGTTCGTTGACTACGAATGGGCTAGTGCTCAGCTACTGAGCCGTAGCGTATCGACGCCGATACGGTTCGGCACTGCGGTCTTTGCCACACCTAGTCTGGCTTGCATGACGTCCTCTCAAGGCTCAGGCGGGCCCTGGTCCGACCTCGACCGGCCCCCGCTGAACACCGCCGCACTGCGCCGCGCCCTCGTTCTCCCCGACGGCCTGTGGACCTCGCTCGACGTGGTCACGACCACCGGATCGACCAACACCGACCTCACCGCCCGCGCCGACGACCTGCCCCCGGGCGCAGTCCTCGTCGCCGAGGAGCAGACCTCGGGCCGGGGCCGCCTCGACCGCAGCTGGATCGCGCCCCCCCGCTCCGGCCTCTTCGTCTCCGTCCTCCTCAAGCCGGACGTGCCCGTCCACCGCTGGGGCTGGCTCCCGCTGCTCACCGGCGTGGCCGCCGCGACCGGCCTCGCGAAGGCCGCCGGAGTCGACATGTCGCTCAAGTGGCCCAACGACCTCCTTGTTTCCGTCGCGGGCGAGGAACGCAAGACCGGCGGCATCCTCGCCGAGCGCGCCGGCGAGGACGCCGTCGTCATCGGCCTCGGCCTCAACGTCACCCTCCGCGAGGACGAACTGCCCGTCCCCGGCGCAGGCTCCCTCCTCCTCGCCGACGCGATCTCCACCGACCGCGACACCCTCCTGCGGGCCGTCCTGCGCTCCTTCGCCCAGTGGTACGGCGACTGGGTACGGGCCGACGGCGACCCCGAGGCCTCCGGCCTCCAGGCGGCGTACGCGGCCGGCTGCGCGACCCTCGGCCGCCGGGTCAGGGCCGACCTGCCCGGCGAGCGCATGCTGGAAGGTGAAGCGGTCGCCCTGGACGGCGACGGCCGCCTGGTCGTGGCCACGGAGGGCGGCGGCACGGAAGCGGTGGGAGCGGGCGACATCGTCCACTTGCGGTCCTAGGGCCCCTCCAGGATCCGCCCGTCACCCCGGGCGGTCGGCGCCAACGCGTGAGCCAGCACACACCTGCCGTATCGTGGACCGCGATCCAGGGCGACAGATCGGCAGGGCAAGTGGGCAGGGAACGGGCAGGAGGCGGCCGGTGACCGTCGACGACGAGAACGAGGGCGGCGCGCCCGAGCCTCCCACGTACCCCACCCCCCATCACGAGGTCGACCACACGGCCGAGCCGACGGACGACCCGCTGGCCATCCGCCTCGAACAGCTCATCCTCGGCGCCGACCGCCGCTACACCCCGTTCCAGGCCGCCCGCACCGCAGGCGTCTCCATGGAACTCGCCTCCCGCTTCTGGCGGGCCATGGGCTTCGCCGACATCGGCCAGGCCAAGGCGCTCACCGAGGCCGACGTCCTCGCGCTGCGGCGGCTCGCCGGTCTCGTCGAGGCCGGGCTGCTCAGCGAGCCGATGGCGGTGCAGGTCGCCCGTTCCACCGGGCAGACCACCGCCCGGCTCGCCGAGTGGCAGATCGACTCGTTCCTGGAGGGCCTCACCGAGCCGCCGGAGCCCGGGATGACCCGTACGGAGGTCACGTACCCCCTGGTCGAGCTGCTCCTGCCCGAGCTGGAGGAGTTCCTGATCTACGTCTGGCGGCGGCAGCTCGCCGCCGCCACCGGCCGGGTCGTGCAGGCCGCCGACGACGAGGAGATGGTCGACCGGCGGCTCGCGGTCGGCTTCGCGGACCTCGTCGGCTTCACCCGGCTCACCCGCCGCCTGGAGGAGGAGGAGCTCGGCGAGCTGGTCGAGGCCTTCGAGACGACCTGCGCCGACCTCGTCGCCGCGCACGGCGGCCGGCTCATCAAGACCCTCGGCGACGAGGTGCTGTACGCCGCCGACGACGCCGGCACGGCCGCCGAGATCGCGCTGCGCCTCATCGAGACCCTCAGCGACGACGAGACCATGCCCGCGCTGCGCGTCGGCATCGCCTTCGGCACGGTCACGACCCGGATGGGCGATGTCTTCGGCACCACCGTGAACCTCGCCAGCCGCCTCACCTCGATAGCGCCGAAGGACGCCGTCCTCGTCGACGGCGCGCTCGCGGAGGAACTGTCCAGGACGGGCGAGGCGCCCGTGTCCGAGACGGAGGCGGCCGAGCAGGCGGCCCGCGCCGAGAAGGAGGGCCGCAAGCCCGCCACGTACCGCTTCGCGCTCCAGCCGATGTGGCAGCGCCCGGTCCGTGGCCTCGGCGTCGTCGAACCCTGGCTCCTGACCCGCCGCCCGACTTAGGATCACTCCCGTGAACGCCGGTTAACAGCCGTTAACGGGCGGGTCCCGGTCGGGAGGGTGTGCGGTCATGTCCGAGCAGCGCTTCGGTGAGTTCGTGGTGGTCCGGAGGGGCGGGGACGGGGACGGCGGGAGCGACGGGCACGTCGCCGAGCTGGTCCTCGACCGGCCCAAGGCGATGAACGCCGTCTCCTCCGAGATGGCCCGCTCCCTCGGCGCCGCCTGCGACGCGCTCGCCGCCGACCCCTCGGTCCGCGTCACCGTCCTCACCTCCTCGAACGACCGCGCCTTCTGCGTCGGCGCCGACCTCAAGGAGCGCAACTCCTTCACCGACGCCGAGCTGGTCCGCCAGCGGCCCACCGCCCGCGCCGCCTACACCGGTGTCCTGGAGCTCCCGATGCCGACCGTCGCCGCCGTGCACGGCTACGCCCTCGGCGGCGGCTTCGAGCTGGCGCTCGCCTGCGACGTGATCGTGGCCGACGCGACCGCCGTGGTCGGCCTCCCCGAGGTCTCCGTGGGCGTCATCCCCGGCGGCGGCGGTACGCAGCTGCTTCCGCGCCGGGTGGGTGCGGCGCGCGCCGCCGAGCTGGTCTTCACGGCCCGCCGGGTGGAGGCGTCGGAGGCCCGCGAGCTGGGCCTGGTCGACCTCCTGGAGGAGGACGCGCGGACGGCGGCACTGGACCTCGCGGGGCGGATCGCGGCGAACTCGCCGGTCGGCCTGCGCGCGGCGAAGAGGGCGATGCGGCTCGGTCAGGGCCTCGACCTGCGAGCGGGTCTTGAGGTGGAGGACGCGGCCTGGCGCTCGGTGGCGTTCTCGGGGGACCGGGCGGAGGGCGTGGCGGCCTTCAACGAGAAGCGGAAGCCGAACTGGCCGGGCGAGTAATCCCTCCCGTTCTGTACTAAATGTCACGGACGGTGACGCCTCAGAGGTGAAAACAGGTCAAACCTCCCTAAGCTGGAGGAATGGGTGAGGACGGACGGCTGCGAGCCGTAGTGGCGCTGGCGCAGGGGATGGCGGCGGCGCACACTCCACGCGAGTTCTGGAGGGCGGCGGCGCTCGGGGCCTGTGAAGGGCTCGACGGCACCTTCGCCGCCCTCTCCGTCTGGCAGCGGGACCACGGCCGCCTCAAGGTCCTGGTGAACGCGGGGGAGCGGGCCGTGGGCGAGGAGGAGTTCCCGGACTCGGAGACGTATCCGGTGCACCAGTTCCCCGAGATCACCGAGTTCCTGCACGCGCGATGGGCGGGCGGCGGCGAGCCGGACGCCTGGGTGGAGACCGCCGGCGACCCGGTATCGACGGGCCGGGTGACGGGCCTGCGGCGGCGGGGGCGCGGCTGCTGCGTGGTGTCCCCGATCGTGCTGCACGGGCGGGCGTGGGGCGAGCTGTACGTGGCCCGCCCGCCGCAGGCGAAACCTTTCACCCGGGCGGACGCCGACTTCGCGACCGTGCTCTCGGCGGTCGTCGCGGCGGGCATCGCGCAGGCCGAGCGCCTGGAGGAGGTCCGCAAACTGGCCTTCACCGACCCCCTGACCGGTCTCGCCAACCGGCGGGCCGTCGACACCCGCCTGGACGAGGCCATCGAGCGCTACCGGGCGGACGGCTCCGTCGTCAGCCTGATGGTCTGCGACCTCAACGGCCTCAAGCGCGTCAACGACACCCACGGCCACGCGGTGGGGGACCGGCTCCTCGAACGCTTCGGCTCCGTCCTCTCCCGCTGCGGCGCCCAGCTGCCCGGCGCGCTCGCGGCGCGCCTGGGCGGCGACGAGTTCTGCCTCCTGACGGTCGGCCCGACGGCGGACGAGGTGGTCGCGGTCGCCGAGGAGCTCTGCGTACGGGCGGCGGAACTGGAGCTGGGGGAGGGCGTGGCCTGCGGGGTGGCGTCCACAGGCGACCCCATCGGCCCCCTCAAGTCGGCCCGCCGCCTCTTCCGGCTCGCCGACGCGGCCCAGTACCAGGCCAAGGCGGCCCGCTCGACGAAACCGGTGGTGGCGGGCCGCGACGGCACGGTGATCCGCCTCGCGGACGCCCCACCGGGCGGCCGAGACCGCCGCCGCTTCAGGGACGCCCCACCGGTGGAACCCCCACGCGAGCACCCACCTCAACGTCCCTGAGGCTGCAGGCGGGGCAGCGGGGCAGCGGGGCAGCGGGGCAGCGGGGCTCGTGGGCGTGACGGGCGTATGCGGCGCGACCCCCTACTGGACGCTCCAGCGCGGCGGGTGTGCGGGATCTCCGGGGCAGGCGAAGACGTTCAGCTCGCCGTGGTTGCCGACCACGACCCCGGTGGGGACCGAGGCCGGGCGGGGGCGGGAGCCCTGGTCCTCCACCGGGGTCCAGCTGCCGCTGCCGCCGTCCCACTCGGACGTGTCGACGGTGAGCAGCAGACGCATCGGGGTCGCGCAGGTCAGGCAGTCCATCGGGTACGGGTCGGTCGCGTGCCAGGAGGCGTATCCGCCGGCCCGCCAGCCGGGCGGGATCGACAGGTCGTACTGGTAGGCCACGGGGTCGGCCTCGTCCTCCCGCTCCTCCGCCTCCTCCTCCAGAGCCTCCTCCCAGGCGTAGATCCGAGCACACAGGTCCTCGGGCAGCAGCCCGGCGAAGGGGTACGTGACCACCTGCTCCGGATGCAGCGCGCAGGGGTCGGGGACGTAACCCTCGTAGCCGACGACCTCCGGCTGCGGCGGCGACGCCAGGACGTCGACGACCTCCGCCGCCCTGCGCCAGCGCAGGTGGAGCAGCATGCTGTAGCCGGTGGGGCGGTGGGCATCGAAGGGGCACCAGAAGACCTGGAGCAGGTCGGCACCGTCCGGGCCGGCCGGGAGATCCGGGAGATCGCGCGCGTACAGCTGCGCGAGGCCGATCATGGGCAGCGGATCGTTCTCGCTCGCCCCGGGCACCAGGTGCTCGCGCTCCAGCTCCTCGACGAGCCGCCGCTCCTCTTCCGTCAGCCCTCGGTACGGGTCCCGTGCCTCCGCGACGGCCATGACCTCACGCTTTCGGCGAATGTCCGCAGGGCGCCGCCCGCGGCCGCGGCCGTGGACCTCGGTACACACCGGCCACGGCTCGTCCGCCGGCCACAGCATCGGCCCACCGACGGAGCTCTCGGACAGACCGGGACGCCCCGGCCTCGGGTGCAGCCGGGTGGTCGTGCCCCGGTGAGCGGCCAGTTCGGGAAAGAGCTCTTCGACATCGAGCGGCCGGGCCGGCGTGGTCCTCTTCATGGAGGCGACCTTAGTGTCGGGGTTCGCAGGGGTTCGCAGGGGTTCGCATCCAGGCCGGCTGGGGGGTGGGGGCGAGACCAACGCGTAGGGGCGCGCCGCTGTTTGGGGCCAGGTGAATTTGCTGAGCTGAGAGCGGACGTCCGTGGGGTGGCGGGTCTCTGGGGTTCTGGGGGTGGGGGTGCCTGATGGGCTTCTGGCGCGGCCGCCCTCGTAAGGGTCCGCCCCCCGCCCGGACAGTGACCAAGTCACCTAGTGACAGCTCGGTCTTCAATCCGTAGGGTGCTGAATATGGATATGCAGACAGTCGTCCTCGGCACGTCCGGCACGACCCCGCAGGACGTCATCGACGTCGCCCGTCACGGCGCCCGCGTCGAGCTGTCGACCGAGGCCGTGCAGGCGCTCGCCGCCGCGCGGAGCGTCATCGACGCGCTCGCCGCCAAGCCCGAGCCCGTCTACGGGGTCTCCACCGGCTTCGGCGCGCTCGCCACGCGGCACATCAGCCAGGAGCTCCGCGCCCAGCTCCAGCGCAACATCGTCCGCTCGCACGCCGCCGGCATGGGCCCCCGCGTCGAGCGCGAGGTCGTCCGCGCCCTGATGTTCCTGCGGCTGAAGACCCTCGCCTCCGGCCACACCGGCGTCCGCCCCGAGGTCGCGCAGACCATGGCCGACGTCCTCAACGCCGGCATCACCCCGGTCGTGCACGAGTACGGCTCCCTCGGCTGCTCCGGCGACCTCGCCCCGCTCTCCCACTGCGCCCTCGCCCTGATGGGAGAAGGGGACGCCGAGGGGCCCGACGGTGAGCTGCGCCCCGCCGGCGAGCTGCTCGCCGCGCACGGCATCGCGCCCGTCGAGCTCAAGGAGAAGGAGGGCCTCGCCCTCCTCAACGGCACCGACGGCATGCTCGGCATGCTGATCATGGCCCTCGCCGACCTCGACACCCTCTACAAGTCGGCCGACATCACCGCCGCGCTCTCCCTCGAAGCCCTCCTCGGCACCGAGAAGGTCCTCGAACCCGAGCTGCACGCCATCCGCCCCCACCCCGGCCAGGCCGCCTCCGCCGCCAACATGCTGGCCGTGCTCAAGGGCTCCGGCCTCACCGGCCACTTCCAGGCCGGCGAGGCCCCCCGCGTCCAGGACGCCTACTCGGTGCGCTGCGCCCCGCAGGTCGCCGGCGCCGGCCGCGACACCATGGCCCACGCCCGGCTCGTCGCCGAGCGCGAGCTCGCCGCCGCCGTCGACAACCCCGTCGTCCTCGCCGACGGCCGCGTCGCCTCCAACGGCAACTTCCACGGCGCCCCCGTCGCGTACGTCCTCGACTTCCTCGCGATCGCCGCCGCCGACCTCGGTTCCATCGCCGAGCGCCGCACCGACCGGCTCCTCGACAAGAACCGTTCGCACGGCCTGCCGCCGTTCCTCGCCGAGGACGCCGGTGTCGACTCGGGCCTGATGATCGCCCAGTACACCCAGGCCGCCCTCGTCAGCGAGATGAAGCGGCTCGCCGTCCCGGCCTCCGCCGACTCCATCCCGTCCTCCGCCATGCAGGAGGACCACGTCTCCATGGGCTGGTCCGCCGCCCGCAAGCTGCGCACCGCGATCGGCAACCTCAACCGGATCATCGCCGTCGAGCTGTACGCGGCCACCCGCGGCGTCGAGCTCCGCGAGGGCCTGACCCCCGCCCCCGCCTCGCAGGCCGCCATCGCCGCCCTGCGCGCGGCCGGCGTCGAGGGCCCCGGCCCGGACCGGTTCCTCGCCCCCGACCTGGCCGCCGCCGACACCTTCGTACGGGAAGGGAAGCTGGTCGCGGCGGTGGAACCGGTCACCGGCCCCCTGGCCTGACGTCCGTCCCCGCGCGGGCCCCGGAACAGACCGGAACAGCGGTCCCGGAACACACCGGAACAGCGGGGCCCGCGCTCTCAGGACGCCCGGCCCCGCTGTCTCATCGCGAGCGCCACGAAACCCGCGCCGACCCCCAGGAAACCCGTACCGCCAAGCAGGTAAGGCATGGTGTCCAGGCCGCCGGTCTCCGCGAGGCGCCCGTCGCCCGGGGCGGGCTCGTCCAGGGTCACCCCGACTCGTACCCCGCCCGGGTCGTCGGTGGCGTTCGCGGACGGTACGAACCACAGGGCGCACAGCAGCGTGCCCGCGGCTGTCGCGGTCAGCAGTGGGCGTCGGGCGGCGGACACGGAAATTTCGATCCCCCTTGCGGAAACCGTGAATTGATCGGTGCGCCGATGCTAATGAACACAGCGGGTCGTGGGAAAGCCGAGGGCCCGCGGCCCCTACGCTCCGAACCATGAGTACTTCTGAGACAGCACGCTATGTACGCCTTCGCGTCGATGTGGTTCTGGAGATCGACGGTCCCGCGGAGCTGGCCGAGGCCGCCGAGGGCCGGATCGACGACGACGAGTTCATGCCGGAGGAGGAGCGGGTGCACGCCCGCGCCGCCGCGCGCGAGGACAGCGCCGAGGCCCTCGCCTACCTTGTCGAGCCCTTCGACCTGATCCGGGACGTCCCCGGCATCGAGATGGTCCAGGCCTCCTGGAGCAGCGAGGAGGTCGAGTACGACCCCGATGCGCTGGAGTGGGACCTCGGCGAGGAAGATGGGGCGGAGGATGACGACGAGGAAGAGCGACCGTAGGGGCGAGGTTCGCCGCCCCTAGGGGTTCGAAGCGCCCTGTTCGGAGGCCTCGGGACATCGTCCCGAGGCCTTTCGCGTGGGCCGGGAACCGCACGCACCACCCGTGCGTGTCGATCAGTGGCGTTCCCCACATACCGTCCGGTTCCGGAACCGGACGGGGTGTCATGGGTATTCAGGTAAGTGTTGGCAGGGAATCGGCGACGATGGAGAAGCGTGTGATGAAGGACGGCAAGCGCCGCCGCAGGGGCCTGGCCGCCGCGGCCGCCGTGCTCGGTGGTGTGCTGGTGCTCTCGGCGTGCAACGACGGAGACAAGGGCGCCGGCGCCGCCGGTTCCCCCACACCACAGTCACAGGCCCAGGTCGACAAGGCTGCGGAGGCGGCCAAGACGTCCAAGGCGCAGATCACCATCGCGCCCAAGAGCGGCACGCAGAACGCGTCCATCAACAACGACGCCAAGGTCACCGTCACCGACGGCAAGCTCACCGAGGTCACCTTGACCTCCGCCGAGGGCACCAAGGTCAAGGGCGAGATAGCGGCCGACGGCCTCAGCTGGAAGCCGAGCGAGCAGCTGGAGCGCGCCACGGTCTACAAGATCGCGGCCACCGCCACGGACGCGGAGGGCCTGGAGGCGCACGAGAACTCCTCGTTCACCACCGTCTCCAAGGCCAACAGCTTCATCGGCAGCTTCACGCCCGAGGACGGCTCCACCGTCGGCGTCGGCATGCCGGTCTCGATCAACTTCAACAAGGCGATCACCGACAAGAAGGCCGTCCAGAGCGGCATCACCGTCACCTCCAGCAGCGGCCAGGAGGTCGTCGGGCACTGGTTCGACGCCCAGCGCCTCGACTTCCGCCCCGACGACTACTGGACCGAGGGCTCGACCGTCACCCTCAAGCTCGACCTGGACGGCGTCGAGGGCGCCGACGGTGTCTTCGGCGTCCAGCAGAAGACCGTCACCTTCAAGATCGGCCGCAACCAGGTCTCGACCGTCGACGTCGCCACCAAGACCATGACGGTCACCCAGGACGGCAAGACGATCAAGACCATCCCGATCTCCGCCGGCTCCCCGGAGAACCCCACCTACAACGGTGAGATGGTGATCTCCGAGAAGTTCAAGGAGACCCGGATGAACGGCGCCACCGTCGGCTTCACGGACGACGACGGCAAGGGCGAGTACGACATCAAGGACGTGCCGCACGCCATGCGCCTGTCCACCTCGGGCACGTTCATCCACGGCAACTACTGGGGTCCCGACTCGATCTTCGGCTCCGCCAACACCAGCCACGGCTGCGTCGGCCTCAACGACGTCAAGGGAGCGGGCGACCCGAAGCAGCAGGCCGCCTGGCTCTACGACCACTCGATGGTCGGTGACGTCGTGATCGTCAAGAACTCCAAGGACAAGACGATCGCCCCCAGCAACGGCCTCAACGGCTGGAACATGAGCTGGGCGGACTGGAAGGCCGGCTCGGCCGTCTGATCCCGGACGCGGACGCGTACGTACCGCCGAGGCCCCCTCCCGCGCCGGGAGGGGGCCTCAGCGCTTCAATGCTTCACACCGCGTTACGTCCGTACGTCCGTCGTCTCGTCCACACCCCACTGCGCGAGCAGCCGCAGCGCGTCCGCCGACGCCGTCCCGGGCTCCGCGTGGTACGTCACGAGCACCAGGTCCGGATCGTCGCCCGCCACCTTCAGGGACTCGTACGACAGCGTCATCTCGCCCACCAGCGGGTGCCGCAGCCGCTTCGTGCCGTGCCCCTTGTCGGTCACCGTGTGCGCCGCCCACAGCGAGCGGAACTCCTCGCTCCGCACGGACAGCTCGCCCACGAGCGCGAGCAGCTGCGGATCGTCCGGGTAGCAGCCCGCGTACAGCCGCAGCACACTCACCACCTCGACCGCCTTGTGCTCCCAGTCGATGTACAGATCCCGCGCGTTCGGATCCAGGAAGATCATCCGGGGCATGTTGCGCTCGGCCGGCTCCCACGCGGCGAAGTCACCGAACAGGGCCCGCGCCATCCGGTTCCACGCCAGGATGTCGAGGCGGCGCCCCAGGACGAAGGCCGGGACCGCGTCCATCGAGTCGAGCAGCTGCGACAGCGACGCCCGTACCCGCTGCGGGCGCGCTATCGCCGCCCGCTGCCGCTTCTTCACCGTCGGCTTCGCCAGATGCGTCAGATGGGCCCGCTCGGTGTCGCTCAGGCGCAGCGCCCGCGCGATCGCGTCGAGCACCTCCGTGGACACGTTCCGGCCGTTGCCCTGCTCAAGCCGGGTGTAGTACGCCACCGACACCCCGGCCAGCTGCGCCAGCTCCTCACGGCGCAGCCCCGGCACCCGCCGGTGCCGCCCGAACTCGGGCAGCCCGACGTCCTGCGGCTTCAGCCGGGCCCGCCGGGAGCGCAGGAATTCGCTGAGTTCGGCACTGGGGTCCATACGACCCCATTATCGCCGCCCCTCCCCGCCGCCGGACGTACGTTCCTGACCCTGCCAGTGGTAGGCACACCGGTCGTAGGCTGAGCAGGGGGCTGGGTGACCTGGGAGTTCTCGGGCAGCGTGGACGGCATGACCACGAACATGACCACCGTCCCCGCCTACGCCGCACCCGCCGCCAACGCCCCCCTGGAGCGCACCACCGTGCCGCGCCGTCCCGTCGGCGAGCACGACGTCCTCATCGACATCAAGTACGCCGGCATCTGTCACTCCGACATCCACCAGGCGCGCGACGGCTGGGGCGAGGGCATCTTCCCCATGGTCCCGGGACACGAGATCGCCGGAATCGTCGCGGAGGTCGGCCCCGGTGTCACCAAGTTCCAGGTCGGCGACCGGGTCGGCGTCGGCTGCTTCGTCGACTCCTGCCGCACCTGCGCGTACTGCCTCCAGGGTCTGGAGCAGTACTGCACGGGAGGCATGACCGGCACGTACAACGCCCTCGACAAGAACGGCGAGCCGACCTACGGCGGCTACTCCAGCCACATCGTCGTCGACGAGAACTACACCCTGCGCATCCCCGAGGGCATCGCGCTCGACGAGGCCGCGCCGCTGCTCTGCGCCGGCATCACCCTGTACTCGCCGCTCGCCCACTGGGGGGCCGGCCCCGGCAAGAAGGTCGCGATCGTCGGCCTCGGCGGCCTCGGCCACATGGGCGTCAAGATCGCCCACGCGCTCGGCGCGGAGGTGACCGTGCTCAGCCAGTCGCTGCGCAAGCAGGAGGACGGCCTGAAGCTCGGCGCCGACCACTTCCACGCGACGAGCGACCCGAAGACCTTCACCGAACTCGCCGGCACCTTCGACCTGGTGATCTCCACGGTCTCGGCTCCGCTGGACTTCGACGCCTACCTGAGCCTGGTCAAGACGGACGGCGCCCTCGTCAACGTCGGCGCCCCCGAGGAGCCCGTCTCGGTCGGCCTCTTCTCCCTCATCGGTGGCCGCAAGACCCTCGCCGGCTCGATGATCGGCGGCATCGCCGAGACGCAGGAGATGCTCGACTTCTGCGCGGCGCACGGCCTGGGCGCCGAGATCGAGGTCATTTCGGCGGACCGCATCAACGAGGCGTACGAGCGTGTCATCGCGAGCGACGTCCGCTACCGGTTCGTTGTCGACACGTCGACGATCTGAACGCCCGCCTTGTGACGCGCGGTTCCGACGGGCGGTTTCGTCAGGCGGTACGGGCCGGGTCGTGACGGCCGGGAGCGATGGCCCGGCGTGACTGCCGGAGCGTGACGGCCAGGGGGGATCGCCGGGGCGTGACCTCCGGGGTAATCGACCCCGGACGGCATGCCCCGGCACGCTGTCCCCATGACCGCATACGCGATAGCGAACCTGCGCCCGACAGCCGCCCTCCACGACGAGGTCCTCCAGTACATGGAGCGCGTCAAGTCCACGCTCGACCCCTTCGGCGGCCACTTCCTCGTGCACGGAGCGCCCGAGCGGGACGTCAAGGAGGGCGAGTGGCCCGGCGCGGTCGTCCTCGTCGGCTTCCCCTCGATGGGGCACGCCCGCGCGTGGTACGACTCCGCCGCCTACCAGGAGCTGATCCCGCTGCGCGCGCGGCACATGGCGGGCGACCTCCAGCTGATCGACGGCGTCGGCCCCGGCTACGACCCGGCGGCGACCGCCGCGGTGCTGCGCGCCACCGCGCCGGACGCGTCAGACGTGGCGGACGCGGCCGCCGCGTCAGACCGTGCGGCCGGAGCGGAGTTCGAGCCGGGTGCCACCGAAGCCCGCCCGGAAGCGGTGGTCGTGGGAGACCGCGACCACCGCTCCCTCGAAGGCGGCGAGCGCCGCCTCCAGATCCTCCACCAGGGACAGCGCCACGTGGTTGGTCGGCTCGTCCAGGACCAGCAGGTCGGCCGGCCGGGTGACAAGCCGGGCCAGCTCGAGCCGGCGCTGCTGGCCCACCGAGAGCCGGGCCACCGGCACGGCCAGGTCCTCCTCCCGGAACAGCCCGAGCGCGAGTAGCTCCTCCGCGTGCTCCTCCGGCAGGCCGGGGCGTCCCGCCGCGTACGCCGTGAGCAGGGGTTTCGGGGACGGTACGGGGGGCAGCTCCTGGGCCAGGTATCCGACACGGGCCGACCGTACGACCGTCCCGCCGTCGGGCCGCAGCTCGCCGGCGAGCACCCGCAGCAGGGTCGTCTTCCCGGCGCCGTTGGGCCCGGAGACGAGCAGCCGGTCACCGGCCGAGATCCGGAGCTTTTCGACCCGCAGCCGGTCACCGACCACGACGTCGACGAGCTCGGCGAGGACCGGAAGCCCGGCGCCGCCGGCCCCGGCGGTCGTCGAGATCCGGGCCGTGAAGCGCAGCGGCTCCGGCGGGGCCGGTACCGGCGCCCGCAGCAGCTGGTCCAGCCGTACGCGCGCCGCCCTGACCTGCCCCGACAGCTTGTTCTCGTGCGAGCGGCGGTGCTTGCCGAAGCCCTGCCGGGGGTCCTTGCCGGACCCGGCGAGCCGCTGTCCGGCACGCGCGACCAGCTCCTCCGTACGGGCCAGCTCTTCCCGCCACTCCTGGTGCTCCTGCGCCAGGCGGCGACGGTCCGCGGCCTTCGCCGTGCGGTAGCCGGACCAGCCGTCGCCGTAACGGGTCACGGCTCGGGTGTCCCGGTCGACCTCCAGGATCGCCGTCGCCATTCCTTCCAGGAACGCCCGGTCGTGGGTGACCGCCACCACCGTGCCGCGGTGCGTCCGCAGCCGCTCCTCCAGCCAGCCGGCGGCGGCCCGGTCGAGATGGTTGGTGGGTTCGTCGAGCAGCAGCAGCTCGGTCCCCGCGGAGAGGACGCAGGCGAGGGCGAGCCGCGACTGCTCGCCGCCGGAGAGGGTGCCGACCCGACGCTCGTACGGCACATGTCCGAGGCCGAGGCCGTGCAGCGCGGCGTCCACCCGGGCGTCCGCCTCGTAGCCGCCGCGCTCCTCGTACCGGGCGGCCAACTCGCCGTACGCGAGCAGCTCCCCGGGCGTCGCGGAGCCGAGCGACTCCTCGGCGGCCCGCAACTCCCGCTCCATGGTGCGGAGTTCGGAGAGGGCGGCGTCGACGGTGTCCCGCACGGTGTGCTCGGGCCCGACACCGAAGGTCTCCGCGAGCGTCTGCGCGAGCCGCGCGACGCCACCGGGAAACCGAACGGTCAGCTCCCCGCCGTCGGGCGCCTCGGCCCCGGCGAGCAGCCGCAGCAGCGTGGACTTCCCGGACCCGTTCTCGCCGATGACGGCGGCCTTCTCACCGGGGCGGACGGTGAACGTGATCTGTTCGAGGACGGAGCGGTCCCCATAGGACTTGGAGACGTCTTTCAAGGTCAACTGGGCGCGGTCGCGCATGGGTTCTTTCCCTGGGAGAGGGGGCGTTCGGGCCGGAGAAAGGGACACCGGGACCGCCGAGGCCGCGCCGAAAGGGCGCCGGGTCAGCGGCTCAGGCCGTGTCCACGGCCGGAATCAGAGAAAGAAGTAGAACGAACCCATGCGGTCGAGTGTAGCTACCGGGCGGGGGAAGCCGCCGTGGCATAAACGAGGAGGTCCGCGAAGCGCAGCCACTGGAGGAGGTGCGTGTTCAGCGGTGCGTAGCCCGGACGGACCTCGTCGCGGATGCCGGCACGGACGCCGACGAGCTCGTCGCGTGCCGTGTCGTCCGGCACTCCGAGGGCAGCGACGTAGGCTGCCCCGCAGGCGTCGAGCCGGTCGTGCAACTCCGTGAGCCGCAGCGCCACGTCGTCGGACACGAGGGTGGGGTCGGGCCGGGGCAGACCGCGGAACGCCCTGTGCCGGTCGGCCACGGCGGCGACGAGCCCCAGCCGGGACGGTGCCGTCGCGGTGGGCCAGTGCGGCCGCCACGATGCCGCGACGGGCCCGCCCACGCGAATCCGCCGACCGGCCGCCTTCTCCACCCGGCGGCGGGCCGCGAAGGAGGCCACCTCCGCGCGCCGGACCGCGCGGCTCGCCTCCAGGGTGTCCAGCGCGCGCAACAGAGCGGCGGCGTCCCGCCGGAGGTCCGGCGAAGGGACTGCCGTCATGGCGAGGTAGGTCCAGGTCGCGTGGAAGCCGAGCGGACAGTACTGCCCGACGGCACACCGCAGTGCGGTGTACCGCCTGGCGGTCGGCAGCCGTTCGTCACGCACCCGCCGTGCGTAGGTCCCGAAGCTCACGCGACGAAGCGGGCCGTCAGCCGTCGGCCCTGGCCACGCCGATCGGGCACGAGACGCCCGTGCCGCCGATGCCGCAGTAGCCCGCCGGGTTCTTGTCGAGGTACTGCTGGTGGTACGGCTCCGCCGGGTAGAACGGGCGGGTTTCGTCGGCCGGGAGGAGTTCGGTGGTGATCGTGCCGTAGCCCGAGCCCGTCAGGACCTTCTGGTAGGCCTCGCGGGACGCCTCGGCGGCCGCGGCCTGGGCGGGGGAGTGGGTGTGGATCGCCGAGCGGTACTGGGTGCCCACGTCGTTGCCCTGGCGGAAGCCCTGCGTCGGGTCGTGCGACTCCCAGAACAGCTTCAGGAGGCTCTCGTACGAGACCTTCGACGGGTCGAAGACGACCCGGACGGCCTCGGTGTGGCCGGTCAGACCCGAGCAGACCTCCTCGTACGCCGGATTCCGCGTGTAGCCGCCCTGGTAGCCGACGAGGGTCGTCCAGACGCCGTCGGTCTGCCAGAACGTGCGCTCGGCGCCCCAGAAACAGCCGAGGGCGAAGTCGGCGACCTCCAGGCCCTCCGGGTACGGGCCGAGGAGCGGGTTGCCGAGCACGGTGTGACGGTCGGGCACGAGGAACTCGGGCTCGGAACGGCCGCGCAGGGCCTGCTCGGGGGTGGGGAGGACGGGGGTGCGGGACAGGAACATGCTGCATCTCTCCTCGACGGTCGGCAGACAAGCACAACAAGGAGGTGAGGGGAATCCTTCCCCTCACCCTCCGGCACAGCACAAGGAGGCGGGGGATACTCCTCCCCCGGCGCGCCCCCCCGTCAGCGCGGCAGCGTCGCCGGGCTGCCGCCGTTCGCCTCGTACCCCGCCACCGCCAGGTTCCGGAAGACCGTGAACTCCGCCGCCGGGTCACCGCTGAGCGTCCACGGCACCGCGCCCACGTGCCCGTCCACCTTCACCAGCTGGTGCATGGCCTCGGCCCAGCGCTCCCCGCGCACCAGGAACCAGACGAGCAGATGGCGGACGTGCGCCAGCATCGGGTCGTCGGACCGGGCCGAGTGGACCGCGTACAGCGCGCCGTCCATCGCCTTCGACACCACCGCCGTACGGAAGAAGTCCCGCACGAGCACCATGTCCGGCACGTGCTCGTACACCGCGAACAGCGGCAGCGCCGCGAGCAGCGAGCCACGCGGGGCGCGCGCCGCGGCCGTCGTCGCGAAGTGGTCGGCCTCCTCGCGCGAACCGTGCCACTTCTCGCACCAGTAGTGCAGGGCCGCCAGATGCGCCCCCATGTGCTGCGGCGCGCGGTCGATGACCTGCGCCCACACCTGGTCGAACTGCTCGTGGCTGTAGCCGAGGCCGCGCGCCACGGCCAGCTGCGTGATGTACGGGACGGGGTCGCCCGGAGCGAGCAGCGCCGCCTCCTCGGTGACCTTCCGCCCCTCCTCCAGGATGATCCGGAAGTCGTCGGTCCCGGCCGCCGAGGAACGCCACGCCTGCTGCACCAGGAACTCCGCGTGCACGGCCGCCCCGCCCGCGTCCTTCGGGGCCTCCGCCCGCCACGCCCGCAGCCACGCCCCGCCCACGCCCGGCCGCTCCTGGAGCTCGAGGGACGCGGCGCCCGCGAAGGCCTGGACGCGCTGCCAGCGCACCTCGCCGTCCTTGTCGGTGGCGGCGAGCAGCCGCGACGCCGCCCCCCAGTCCTGGGTGGCCTGGACGACGTCGAGCACGTGGAGCAGGTCGTCGTCCGCGCCCGGCAGCCGTACGTCCTGGTCCTCCTGCCGCATGAACCCGTACGCCTCCGGGTCCGCCGCGTCCGGCGACCCCGGCGCCGCCAGCCGGATCCCGCCCCCGCCACCGCGTCGGCGCGCCAGATAGGGACCGAGTACGGCGAACAGCATGCCCAGCGCGATCAGGAACCAGAGAATCTCCATGCGTCCATTGTCCAGGACACCGGATGAGACGATCGCGGCGCCGGGGGTCGTCCGGGACTACGCTCCTGACCATGAGCGACCAGCACTCCCACCAGAGCTTCGAGACCCGCGCGATCCACGCGGGCAACACCGCCGACCCGCTGACCGGCGCGGTCGTCCCGCCCATCTACCAGGTGTCCACCTACAAGCAGGACGGCGTGGGCGGGCTGCGCGGCGGATACGAGTACAGCCGCAGCGCCAACCCGACCCGTACCGCCCTGGAGGAGAACCTGGCGGCCCTGGAGGGCGGCCGGCGCGGTCTCGCCTTCGCCTCCGGTCTGGCCGCCGAGGACTGCCTGCTGCGCACGCTCCTCGCGCCCGGCGACCACGTGGTCATCCCGAACGACGCCTACGGCGGCACGTTCCGGCTGTTCGCCAAGGTCGTGGAGCGCTGGGGCGTGGACTTCTCGGTGGCGAACACCTCCGACATCGACTCGGTGCGGGACGCCGTCAACGAGCGTACGAAGCTGATCTGGGTCGAGACCCCGTCGAACCCGCTCCTCGGCATCACCGACATCGAGGCCGTCGCGGGCGTCGCCCGCCAGGCCGGCGTGAAGCTCGTCGTCGACAACACCTTCGCGTCGCCGTACCTCCAGCAGCCGCTGGCGCTCGGCGCGGACGTCGTCGTGCACTCGCTCACCAAGTACATGGGCGGCCACTCGGACGTCGTCGGCGGTGCGCTCGTGACGGCCGACGAGGCGCTCGGCGAGGAGCTGGCGTACCACCAGAACGCGATGGGCGCGGTCGCCGGCCCCTTCGACTCGTGGATCGTGCTGCGCGGCATCAAGACCCTCGCGGTCCGCATGGACCGGCACAGCGAGAACGCGGAGAAGATCGTCGAGATGCTGACCCAGCACCCGAAGGTCACCCAGGTGCTCTACCCGGGTCTCCCGGAGCACCCGGGGCACGAGGTCGCGGCCAAGCAGATGCGGTCCTTCGGCGGCATGATCTCCTTCCGCGTGGAGGGCGGCGAGGAGGCGGCCGTCGAGGTCTGCAACCGTGCGCGGCTCTTCACGCTCGGTGAGTCCCTCGGCGGTGTCGAGTCCCTCATCGAGCACCCGGGCCGGATGACCCACGCGAGCGTCGCGGGCTCCGCCCTCGAAGTGCCCGCCGACCTGGTCCGCCTCTCGGTGGGCATCGAGAACGTCGACGACCTGCTGGCCGACCTGCGCACGGCGCTGGGCTGACAGCCGGTCCGTACGGAGGGCCCGGCACCCCGCGGGAGGGGGGCCGGGCCCTCCTCCGTCGTGCACCGGCGGGGGCCGGGTTCTCCGGCTCGTTCACGTCCCGGGCAGCGGGTCCTTCAGATAGGCCCGGACCTCCTCGCGGAACTCGGGGGTGTCCGTGTGCTCGTGTACGGACACGGCGTGCTCGACGGCCGCGCGAAGGACTTCCTCCTCCTCGCCCGAGATGTACAGCGAGCAGCCGGAGACGCTCGGGGCGTCCCGGCAGTCGGATGCTTTCCTGGCCATGACGACCTCCAGACAGACCCCCTCGTTCCAGGCTAGGCCCGTCCTCACCACCCTTCGAGCGGTGGTGTCGTCTCCGCCGGCGGGACCTCCCACGGCCGGGCCACCGACGCCCACACCACGAACGCGAGCACGGCGACCGTGCCCAGGAACCAGAGCGCCCGGCGTACCGTCCGGGCGCGGTGCGCGCGCCGGGCCCCGCGCTCCGCCGCCCGCCGCGCCAGGTCGCCCGGGACCGGCGGATGCGGGGTGTCGAGGAGCCGGCGGACCGCGGCCTCCTTGTCCTCGTGCCGCGTCACGCGGCCGTCTCCCCAGGAGCGCCGCGCCGTCTGGCTTCCGCCCTCAGCGCGGCCACGGATCGGGCGCAGACCGCGCGGACGCGTGCCTCCGGCAGGCCGAGCAGCGCCCCGACCTGCTCCTCGGCGACCCCCTCGTACAGCCGGAGGACGAGGACGAGCCGTTCCTGCGGGTGGAGGGCGGAGAGCACTCCGCCCCGACCGCCGCGGTGCCGCCAGGCGGTGCGGGCGAAGCGGGCGGCGAGGTCGCGCCGGGTGAGGTCGTACGGGTCCTCGTCACGCAGCCGGTCCCAGGTCGCGTACGTGTGCGCGAGGGAGGCGGTCAGCAGTGCCTGGGCGTGCGGGTTGCGGGTGCGGGTCTCGGCGGTGAGCAGGGTCGCGGCGTGCAGCAGCCGGCCCGCCGCCCCGGCGACGAACGCCTCGAACTCCCGGGCGCGGTAGGCGCGTTCGGTACGTCCGGCGGCGCCGGGGCCGCTCCGATGCTCTCGTACGTCCTCTCGCACGTCCTCATCTGAGGGCAGCGCGGGTGTGGGGTCAAGAGGTCGGCGCGGACTCGCTCGGCCCCTCGGTCGTGGCGGTGCCCCCGGACTCGCCCCCGGCGTGGCCGGTGTGGGCCGACTGCCGTACGGACAGGGCGGTGTTGAAGCGGGTGAGCAGGGTGCAGAAGGACTCCCGCTCGTCCGGCGTCCAGCCGTCCGTGACCTCCACCATCAGCTGGCGGCGCGAGGAACGGACCTCCTCGAGGCGGGCCAGGCCGCGCGGCGAGAGCTGGAGGACGACGGCCCGTCCGTCCTCCGGGTGCGAGGTGCGCTTCACCAGGCCGGTGTCGACGAGCGGGGCGACCTGGCGGGTGACGGTCGACGAGTCGATGCCCATGCCGGCCGCGAGCGCCTTGACGCCCATCGGGCCTTCCTGGTCGAGCCTGTTGAGCAGGAGGTACGCTGCCCGGTCCATCGAGTTCCGCAGCTGGCCCGTGCCGCCGAGGCGGGTCTGCTCGGCCCGGCGGGCGAAGACGGCCACCTGGTGCTGGAGGGCATCGAGGAGACCGGGGTCGAACTCAGTCGTCATGTCCTGAGATGTGGGCATGGCTGGGGTCTCTCTCGTGCGGGGGTGGTCGGTCGGTGGGGGACAGAGTACGCGGCCCCGGGGAGGTCCGTACCGGGGCTGCGTAAACCAGTTGCGCACCCGTCCGCCGGGCGGCCACGAGGGCCGTGAGCTGCGAGACTTGCTGTCATGAGCTTCCGTACGCCAGACCCCTTGCACCGGCTGATGCTCGACGATGTGCGGGGGGCGCAGAAGATGCTGTCCGGGGTCGCGCGGATGACGGCGATGGAGGGCAGCCGCCATCTGTCGTCGCTGGTGGGGGCGCCGGTGCAGCTCAAGTGCGAGAACCTCCAGCGGACCGGTTCGTTCAAACTGCGCGGGGCGTACGTACGGATCGCCGGGCTGCGGCCCGAGGAGCGGGCCGCCGGGGTCGTCGCGGCCTCGGCCGGCAACCACGCGCAGGGCGTCGCGCTCGCCTCGCAGCTCCTCGGGGTGCACGCGACCGTCTTCATGCCGGTGGGCGCCCCGCTGCCGAAGGTCGCGGCGACCCGGGAGTACGGCGCCGACGTCCGGATGCACGGCCATGTCGTGGACGAGACGCTGGCGGCGGCGGAGCGGTACGCGCGGGAGACCGGCGCCGTGTTCATCCACCCCTTCGACCACCCCGACATCATCGTGGGGCAGGGCACGGTGGGCCTGGAGATCCTGGAGCAGTGCCCCGAGGTCAGGACGATCCTCGTGGGCGTCGGCGGCGGCGGTCTCGCGGCCGGCGTCGGACTCGCGGTGAAGTCGTTGCGTCCGGACGTGAAGGTGATCGGCGTCCAGGCGGAGGGCGCGGCCGCGTACCCGCCGTCGCTGGCCGCCGGGCATCCGGTGGTGGTCGACTCACCGGTGACGATGGCGGACGGGATCAAGGTGGGGCGGCCGGGCGACGTGCCGTTCGCGCTGGTCCAGGAGTACGTCGACGATGTCGTCACGGTCTCCGAGGACGCGCTGTCCTCGGCGTTGCTGCTCTGCCTGGAGCGGGCGAAGATGGTCGTCGAGCCTGCGGGTGCCAGCCCGGTGGCGGCCCTGCTCAGCGACCCGAAGGCCTTCAAGGGGCCGGTGGTGGCGGTGCTGTCCGGCGGGAACGTCGATCCGCTGCTGCTCCAGCGCATCCTGCGGCACGGCATGGCCGCGGGGGGCCGCTATCTGAGCCTGCGGCTGCGGGTCACGGACCGGCCGGGGGTCCTGGCGACCCTGCTCGCGGTGCTCACGGTGGCCGACGCGAACGTCCTGGACGTCAGCCATGTACGGACCGACCCGCGGCTCGGCCTGACGGAGGCGGAGGTCGAGCTGCATCTGGAGACGAAGGGCCCGGAGCACTGCCGGGAGGTCGAGGACGCGCTGCGGGACGCGGGGTACACGGTCCTCGGCTGACCCGGCGTGGTGAAGGCGCACTCCCCGGCGCGAGCATGACCATGTGGTGCGGGTCACAAATTCGGTGGGCGAGCGGGGCCCACCGCTCCTAGGATCGGTGGGAAAACGCCTCCTCTCCCCAGGAGAACCCACATGCCAGGCGCGATCCATGCCGAGGGTCTGGTGAAGACCTTCGGCGACGTACGAGCTCTGGACGGCGTGGACCTCGACGTGCCCGAGGGCACGGTCCTGGGTCTGCTCGGCCCGAACGGCGCGGGGAAGACGACCGCTGTCCGCGTGCTGACCACCCTCCTCCAGCCGGACAGCGGGAGGGCCGTCGTCGCGGGCGTCGACGTCCTCAAGCACCCGGAACAGGTGCGCCGCTCGATCGGTCTCTCCGGCCAGTTCGCGGCCGTCGACGAGTACCTCACCGGCCGCGAGAACCTGCAGATGGTCGGGCAGCTCTACCAGATGAAGGCGAAGGCCGCGAAGCAGCGGGCCGGTGAACTCCTCGACCGCTTCAACCTCTCCGACGCCGCCGACCGCCCCGCGAAGACGTACTCCGGCGGCATGCGCCGCCGTCTGGACCTCGCGGCGGCCCTGGTCGTCTCCCCGCCGGTCATGTTCATGGACGAGCCGACCACCGGCCTCGACCCCCGCAACCGGCAGGCGCTGTGGGAGGTCATCAAGGAACTCGTCGCGGGCGGTACGACCCTGCTCCTCACCACCCAGTATCTGGAGGAGGCCGACCACCTCGCCCACGACATCTGCGTCGTCGACCAGGGCAAGGTCATCGCGCGCGGCACCTCCGACCAGCTCAAGGCCCAGACCGGCGGCGAGCGCGTCGAGGTCGTCGTCCACGAACGGGAGATGATCACCGGCGCCCGTGACGTCCTCGCCCGCTACGGCCTCGCGGGCATCGGCCACGGCGAGGTCTCCGTCGAGGACCACACCCGCAAGCTCACCGTCCCCGTCACCGGCGGCGCCAAGCTGCTCGCCGAGGTCATCCGCGACCTGGACGCCCTCGGCGTCGAGATCGACGACATCGGTCTGCGCCGCCCCACCCTCGACGACGTCTTCATCTCCCTGACCGGCCACGCGGCCGAGCGGGCGGACGAGGAGAACGGCGAGTCGGCGCGGCCGGGCAGCGGCAGCACGCACACGAAGGACGTGACCACGTGAGCACCATGAACGACTCCCTGGTCATCGCCCGGCGGAACCTGATCCGGATGACCAGGATCCCGGAGATGATCCTGTTCGGGCTCATCCAGCCCGTGATGTTCGTGATCCTCTTCACGTACGTCTTCGGCGGCTCCATGCAGATCGGCGACACCACCGACCCGGACGTCTACAAGAACTTCCTGATGGCCGGCATCTTCGCGCAGACGGTCACCTTCGCCACGGCCGGCGCGGGCGCGGGCATCGCGGACGACATGCACAAGGGCCTCATCGACCGGTTCCGCTCGCTGCCGATGGCGCGCGGTGCGGTGCTGACCGGCCGTACCATCGCGGACCTCGTGCAGACCGCGCTGACGCTGCTGGTCCTCGCGATCGTCGCCCTGATCATCGGCTGGCGCCCCGGCTACGCGGAGCCGACCAACATCGGGAAGATCCTCGCCGGGTTCGGGCTGCTGCTCCTCCTCGGGTACGCCTTCACGTGGATCGGCGCCCTCATCGGCCTCTCCGTCCGCACTCCGGAGGCGGCGACGTCCGGCGGCCTGATCTGGCTCTTCCCGGTCACCTTCATCTCGAACGCGTTCGTGGACTCCAGCAAGCTGCCCGGCTGGCTCCAGCCCATCGCGGAGTGGAACCCGTTCAGCGCGACCGTGCAGGCGTGCCGCACCCTCTTCGGCGACCCGGGCGTCTCCCCGTCCGACGCGTGGCCGATGCAGTACCCGGTGTGGGCGTCGCTGATCTACTCGATCCTGATCGTCGTCATCTTCCGTACGCTCTCCGTCCGCAAGTACCGCCGGGCCGACGGCTAGGGCCTGTCCGGCGGATCGGGGTCGGCCCCGCGTGTATCGGGGGCGTATCGAAAATCGCATACGCCCCCGCAACGGCCCTCCCGCTCTCATGGGGGGATGAGTCACCACGCATCCCTCCCCGCACCGCCCCGCCGCACACGCGGGATCGTGCTCGTCGGCCTGGCGGTCCTCGGCCTGGCGAGTGCCCTGTACGTCATCCGGCGGCCGCTCATGATGTCCGCCCCGAGGTGCATGGCAGGGCGGTGGCACGGCTGTCTCGACACGTTCAACGGCGTGGTGCTCATGACGCTGGTCACGGTGCCGTTGGCCGTGCTCGTGGCGTGGGTCCTGGCGCGCCGAAGGCGTGCGGCCGGCGTCGCGGGGGCATGGCGGATGTCGCTGGCCGAGGTGGGCATGGTCCACGGGACGGTGCCGTTCGTGTGGCTGACCATGATGCCGGGCGGCGGGGCGGGAGTCGTCCCCGCGCGGGTGAGCCTGGTACCGCTGCGGGACCTGGTCACCATGGGGCCGCTCGGGATCGTCGGCAACCTGCTGGTCTTCGCGGCGCTGGGGTTCTTCGCCCCGATGCGGTTCGCGGCGCTGGCCTCCGTGCCGCGGGTCCTGGCCCTCGGGGCGGGCTGCTCGATCCTCGTCGAGACCGCGCAGTACGCACTGAGCCTCGACCGGGTGACCTCCGTGGACGACGTGCTGGTCAACGCCACCGGCGCCGTACTGGCCGGCCTCGCGTCCCGCCGCTGGTGGCGCACGTCGGCGCAGGCGCCGGCGGTAGGCCGGGCTGCTTAGGCTTCGGGCATGCGCGTACTGATCGTGGAGGACGAGCCCTACCTGGCCGAGGCCGTCCGTGACGGTCTCCGCCTCGAAGCGATCGCCGCCGACATCGCGGGCGACGGCGACTCCGCCCTGGAACTCCTCAGCGTCAACTCCTACGACCTCGCGGTCCTCGACCGCGACATCCCCGGCCCCTCCGGCGACGAGGTCGCCCGGCGCATCGTCGCCTCCGGCAGCGGCATGCCGATCCTCATGCTCACCGCCGCCGACCGGATCGACGACAAGGCGTCCGGGTTCGAGCTCGGCGCCGACGACTACCTCACCAAGCCCTTCGAGCTGCGGGAGCTCGTGCTGCGGCTGCGGGCGCTCGACCGCAGACGCGGGTACGCCAGGCCCCCGGTCCGCGAGATCGCGGGCCTGCGGCTCGACCCCTTCCGCCGGGAGGTCTTCCGCGACGGACGTTACGTCGCACTCACCCGCAAACAGTTCGCCGTCCTCGAAGTCCTCGTGGCCGCGGAGGGCGGGGTCGTCAGCGCCGAGGAGCTGCTCGAACGGGCCTGGGACGAGAACGCCGACCCCCTCACCAACGCCGTCCGCATCACCGTCTCCGCCCTGCGCAAACGGCTCGGCGAACCCTGGATCATCGCCACGGTGCCGGGGGTCGGCTACCGCATCGACACGGGTACGGACACCACCGGGCCCGTCAGGGACACCACCGGCCCCGGCGGCACGCGTGGATAGACGCCGCCCCGGGCTCAGCGTCCGCCTGAAGCTCACCCTCACCTACGCCGGTTTCCTCGCCGTCGCCGGCGCGCTCCTGCTCGCCGTGGTGTGGGGGTACCTGCTGCGCTACGTACCCGACAACTCCCAGGGCCTGCTCGGGGTCTCTCCCAACCGCTGGCTCCTCGTCCGCACCTTCTTCCCCGCCGCGGCCGTGGCGATGGGCTTCCTGCTCGTGTTCGGCCTCGTCGGGGGATGGCTCCTCGCCGGCCGGATGCTCGCGCCGCTCACCCGGATCACGGACGCGGCGCGGCTGGCCGGGAGCGGGTCGCTGTCCCACCGGATCCGCATGGAGGGCCGCCAGGACGAGTTCCGTGACCTCTCCGACGCGTTCGACTCGATGCTCGAACAGCTCGAGTCGCACGTCGCCGAGCAGCGGCGGTTCGCCGCGAACGCCTCCCACGAACTGCGCACCCCGCTGGCGATCTCGCGCGCGCTCCTCGACGTCGCCCGAAAGGACCCCACCCGGGGCGAACTCGTCGAACGCCTCCATACGGTCAACAGGCGCGCGATCGACCTCACCGAGGCCCTCCTGCTGCTCAGCCGCAGCGACCGCGGAACGTTCACCCGCGACGGCGTCGACCTCTCCCTCGTCGCCGAGGAGGCCGCCGAGACCCTGCTCCCCCTCGCCGAACAGCGCGGGATCACCCTCGCCGTCACCGGCGGAACGACCCGGACCAGCGGCTCGGCGGAACTCCTGCTGCGGATGGTGACGAACCTCGTCCAGAACGCCCTCGTCCACAACCTCCCCGCCGGCGGCACCGTGACGGTCCACACCGAGGCGCGGGGCGACGCGAGCGTGCTGCGGGTCGAGAACACGGGTCACCCGCTCCCACCGGACCTGGTGCCGACCCTCACCGAACCCTTCCAGCGCGGCACGGAACGCGTACGCACCGACGAGCACGCCGGCGTCGGCCTCGGCCTGGCCATCGTGCACAGCGTCGTCCGCGCCCACGACGGGACCCTCGACCTCGCCCCCCGCCCCACCGGCGGCCTCCTCGTCACGGTCCGGCTCCCCGCCACGCCGTAGGCAAGACGGACGGAGGCAAGACGAAGGGCCGGACCCCCAGAGGGTCCGGCCCGACGCGGGGATCAGGTGCCTCAGCCGGTGTACGGCTTGGCGCTGAGGATCTTCACCGCGGCCTTCTTGCCGTTCGGCAGCTCGTACTCGGCGTCCTCACCGGCCTTCTTGCCGTTGACGCCGACGCCGAGCGGCGACTGCGGCGAGTACGTCTCGATGTCACCGCTCGCGTACTCGCGGGAGGCGAGCAGGAAGGTCATCGTGTCGTTCTCGTCGCCGTCGAAGGCGATCGTGACGACCATGCCGGGCTCGACGACACCGTCGTCCGCGGGGGCCTCGCCGACCTTGGCGTGCTCCAGGAGCTGGGTGAGCTGGCGGATGCGGAGCTCCTGCTTGCCCTGCTCCTCCTTGGCCGCGTGGTACCCGCCGTTCTCGCGCAGGTCGCCCTCTTCGCGTGCCGCGGCGATCTTGACCGTGATCTCGGTACGCGCGGGACCAGACAGGTACTCAAGCTCGTCCTTGAGCTTGTTGTACGCCTCCTGGGTGAGCCAGGTGACGTTGTCGCTGGTCTGGGTCACGGGTGCTCCTCGTAGGTACTGGGAATACAAAGCATCGCCCTACACGGGAAAGCTGTGCTGTCCCGGGTGGGCGAAACCACGAGCCTAACAATGAGTGGCGAAAAGCGGGAGGACATAACCATCAGCGATGGTGTCCTCGCAGGTCACCGCGGTGACTCGCCGGGACTCGACACCGGCTCCCTACCCACCGCTACCGGGCCGTACACCCGATGAGCTCGGCACTCGTCGCGTGGGCGGTCGTACGCAGCGAGAAGACGCTGTCGACCCGGCCGGCGGGGTCGTCGATCCTGACGTCCTTGCGGGCCACCTCGGCGCCGTCCTCGGAGCGTGAGCGCAGGGTGCAGACGCCCTTGACGCCCTCGTCCTTGCGGATCTCCAGGTGCACCTGGACCTCCGTGGCGCTCACCACGTCGAACTTGATCATCTCGGCGCTGATCCTGCTGTCGACGACGTAGTACCAGCCGAACCAGCCCAGCATGCCGAGGAAGAGGGCGCCGAGGACCGCGCCCGTGATCTTGAGCTTGCGGTCGGCGGCCCGGTCCGCGGAGCGTCCGTAGCGCTCCTGGGGCAGCTGCTCTCGCGCCGCGCTCATGATCGATCCTCTCGAAGCCGGGGGGTGGCGGAATTTTCCCTCCCCCGATTCCGTCACTATAGAGACCACGCTCCGCGTCGAATCACTGAGGATCGAGTCTTGACAGAGCAGCTGCGACTGATGGCCGTTCACGCCCACCCCGACGACGAGTCGAGCAAGGGTGCGGCGACGATGGCCAAGTACGTGTCCGAGGGGGTGGACGTCATGGTGGTGACGTGCACGGGCGGCGAGCGCGGCTCGGTCCTCAACCCCCAGCTTCAGGGTGACCCCTACATCGAGGCGAACATCCACGAGGTGCGCCGCAAGGAGATGGACGAGGCGCGCGAGATCCTCGGCGTCTCCCAGGAATGGCTGGGCTTCGTCGACTCGGGTCTCCCCGAGGGCGACCCGCTGCCCCCGCTCCCCGAGGGCTGCTTCGCCCTGGAGGACGTCGACACCGCGGCCGGGGCGCTGGTCCGCAAGATCCGCGCGTTCCGTCCGCAGGTCGTCACGACCTACGACGAGAACGGTGGGTACCCGCACCCCGACCACATCATGACCCACAAGATCTCGATGGTGGCCTTCGACGGCGCGACCGACACCGAGAAGTACCCGGAGGCCGAGTTCGGCCCGGTCTGGCAGCCCCTGAAGCTCTACTACAACCAGGGCTTCAACCGTCCCCGCACCACGGCCCTGCACGAGGCGCTGCTCGCCCGTGGCCTGGAGTCGCCGTACGGGGAGTGGCTGGAGCGCTGGAAGGAGTTCGAGCGCACCGAGCGGACGCTGACCACCTTCGTGCCCTGCGCCGAGTTCTTCGAGACCCGCGACAAGGCCCTGATCGCCCACCGCACCCAGATCGACCCCGACGGCGGCTGGTTCCGGGTCCCGATGGAGATCCAGCAGGAGGTCTGGCCGACGGAGGAGTACGAGCTCAGCAAGGCGCTGGTCCCGACCTCCCTCCCCGAGGAAGATCTCTTCGCGGGCATCCGCGACAATGCCTGACATGAGCGCACACCTGGCACTGACCCAGCTTGTCCCCTTCGCCGCCGAAGAGCTGGACAAGAACAAGGTGACCCCCGGCGTCCTCGGCTTCGTCGTCTTCGCGGTCCTGGCCCTCGCGGTCTGGCAGCTGATGAAGTCGATGAACCGCCACATGGGCAAGGTCTCCTTCGAGGAGGCCCCGGACCCGGCGGCCCCGACCGCCCCGGCGGACGCGAAGGCCGGCAAGGCGGCGGCAGGCGAGTAGCGGTACGCCGCGACCTTTCAGGGCCCCGGGATCTCCCGGGGCCCTGAGTCATGCCCGGCCCCGGTTCCTGCCCGGCCCCGGTGCCGCGAACACGTGTCCCGCGCGACGCGGGGGCGTGGAGCGGGTCGACCGTTGTCCCGCCCGGCCCCACAGGGATTCGCGCCGTACCGAACGCCCGACCTTCGAGCTCACGTCCGATGGCGTTCATCTGCCGAATAGCGCATCAGAGTGATCAGCCGGAACCAATCCATTTTCCGGCAGTTGATCAGCGTGCTTCGGTCAACGGAGCATTCCAGGGCCCTCCAGCTCAAGAAGGAAATCTCGTGATCAAGAAGGTTCTCGCCACCGCGGCAGTTGCGGCCTCCGTCGTCGGTATGTCCGCCGCCACGGCGTCTGCGGCGGCTGATGACGGCAACGGTGCCAACATCATCGGCAACACGTCGAAGCAGGCCATCGGCAGCAACTCCACCGGTGGCTACATGAGCCCGAACTTCGGCCTCATCAACGGTGGCGTCCTCCACTGCTTCGATGTCCAGGACATCACCGCTCAGGTGCCGATCATCAACCTCGTTGCCGTCAACGTGGACGACGTTCTGAGCCCGAAGCAGAACATGACGTGCACCCAGAACTCGATCGAGCAGCAGCAGAACAACCCGCTGTCGGACCTCGTCGACCTCCTGGCCGACAACGGCAACACCGACGTCAGCTGACGTCAGCTTCATCGCTGAGCGGCCCTGTCCTTCGCAGCTCCACTGCGAAGGGTGGGGCCGCTCCGCCGTGCCGGAGCCCCGACCGTACGACGCCCCCTGTGGCGTACGGGCGGGGCTCAGCCGTTGTGCGCGAGGATGGGGGCATGGCGAACAGACTGGCCCATGAGACGTCCCCGTACCTCCTCCAGCACGCCGACAACCCGGTCGACTGGTGGCCCTGGTCGGCCGAGGCGTTCGAGGAGGCGCGCCGCCGCGATGTTCCCGTGCTGCTCAGTGTCGGCTACAGCAGCTGCCACTGGTGTCATGTGATGGCGCACGAGTCCTTCGAGGACGACGCCACCGCCCTCCACGTCAACGAGCACTTCGTCGCCGTCAAGGTCGACCGCGAGGAGCGCCCCGACGTCGACGCCGTCTACATGGAGGCCGTGCAGGCGGCGACCGGGCAGGGCGGCTGGCCCATGACGGTCTTCCTCACCCCGGACGCCGAGCCGTTCTACTTCGGTACGTACTTCCCGCCCGAGCCCCGGCACGGCATGCCCTCCTTCGGTGACGTCCTCGACGGCGTCTCCCGCGCCTGGACCGAGCGCCGCGACGAGGTCGGCGAGGTCGCGGGCAACATCGTCAAGGACCTCTCGTCCCGCTCCCTGGCCTACGGCGGCGACGGCGTCCCCGGCGAGGCCGAACTGGCCCAGGCCCTGCTCGGCCTCACCCGGGACTACGACTCCCGCAGCGCCGGCTTCGGCGGCGCGCCCAAGTTCCCGCCGTCGATGGTGCTGGAGTTCCTGCTCCGCCACCACGCCCGCACGGGCGCCGAAGGCGCCCTGCAGATGGCCGCCGACACCTGCGCGGCGATGGCCCGCGGCGGCATCTACGACCAGCTCGGCGGCGGCTTCGCCCGCTACGCCGTCGACCGCGACTGGGTCGTGCCCCATTTCGAGAAGATGCTCTACGACAACGCCCTGCTCTGCCGGGTGTACGCGCACCTGTGGCGGGCCACCGGTGACGACCTGGCCCGGCGGGTCGCGCTGGAGACCGCCGACTTCATGGTCCGCGAACTGCGCACCGCGGAGGGCGGATTCGCCTCGGCGCTCGACGCCGACTCCGACGACGGGACGGGCCGGCACGTCGAGGGCGCGTACTACGTGTGGACACCGGCGCAACTGACCGAGGTGCTGGGCGAGGAGGACGCCCGCGACGCCGCCCGGTACTTCGGTGTGACCGAGGAGGGGACCTTCGAGGAGGGTGCCTCCGTCCTCCAACTCCCCGAGGACGGTTGCCCGCTCGACGCCGTCCGGCTCGCCTCGATCAAGGAGCGGCTCCTCGCCGCCCGCGCGCGGCGGCCCCGCCCGGGCCGGGACGACAAGGTGGTCGCCGCCTGGAACGGCCTGGCGATCGCCGCCCTCGCCGAGACCGGCGCCTTCTTCGACCGCCCCGACCTGGTCGAACGCGCCACCGAGGCCGCCGACCTGCTCGTGCGCGTACACATGGGAGAGGGCGCGCGGCTCTCCCGCACCTCCAAGGACGGCCGGGTCGGGGCCAACGCCGGAGTGCTCGAGGACTACGCGGACGTCGCCGAGGGCTTCCTCGCCCTCGCCGGTGTCTCCGGAGAGGGCGTGTGGCTGGAGTTCGCCGGCTTCCTCCTGGACATCGTCCTCGACCAGTTCGTCGCCGAGGGCGGGGCACTGTACGACACGGCCCACGACGCGGAGACCCTGATCCGGCGGCCGCAGGACCCCACCGACAGCGCGGCCCCGTCCGGTTGGACGGCCGCCGCCGGCGCGCTCCTCTCGTACGCCGCCCACACCGGCTCGGAGGCCCACCGGGCAGCAGCCGAGGGCGCCCTCGGCGTGGTCAAGGCCCTGGGGCCGCGCGCTCCCCGCTTCATCGGCTGGGGCCTGGCCACGGCGGAGGCGCTGCTCGACGGACCGCGCGAGATCGCGGTGGCCGGCCCCGCCGGGGACGACCTGGCCCGCGCCCTGCACCGCACCGCCCTGCTTGCGCCCGCGCCCGGCGCGGTCGTCGCCTTCGGCACCCCGGACAGCGACGAGTTCCCGCTGCTCAGGGACCGCCCGCTGGTGAACGGGGGAGCGGCCGCGTACGTCTGCCGGCACTTCACCTGTGACGCGCCGACGACGGACCCGGCCGAGCTGGCACACAAGCTCGGCCGCTGACCGGCGCCGGGCACCGGTCCGGCGGGGCTACGAGCAGACGAGCGAAGCGCCGCCGGCCGGCCGGTACTCGGCCTGGGGGACCTCACTGGACGGGGTGAGGCGGGCCGGCGGCAGCGGCTCGTCCGCGCGCAGCCGCGCGAACACCTCCTCGGCGTGCGCCACGTTCCAGGCGACCGCGGACCCGGCGCCCTGGACGGTCTCGAAGCGGAGTACGGGCACGGTCGCGAACTCCATCCGGTCCGGGGTGAGGTTCCGCAGGCGCAGGGCGAGGAACAACAGGTCCAGGTTCGAGAGCCCCCGACGGTCCGCGACCCTCGGCCCGCGCAGCACCGAGGCGAACTCCATCAGCTTCACCGGGTCCGCCAGCAGGTCCGAGCGCACCTTCCGCAGGGTGTTGACGACGAACTGCTGCTGCTTGCGGATCCGCCCGAAGTCCATCTGCCCGTCGGCGCGCCGCGAGCGCACGTACTGGAGGGCCTCTCCGCCACCGACGTTCGTGGTGCCCCGCGCGAGGTCGATGCCGGTGACCGTGTCCTTCAGCGGCTCCTTGACGCAGATCGGCACGCCGTCGTCGAACTGGTCGACGGCGTCCATGAACCGGCGGAAGTCGACTTCCAGATAGCGGTGTACGGGGAGCCGCGTCGTCCTTTCGACCATCTCCATCGCGTACGACGGCCCGCCCTCGGCCCAGGCGCCGTTGAGCTTCGCCGCGTGGGTGTCGTGCGCCGCGCCCGTCCGCCGGTCCCGGTGGCCGGCGGGGAACTCGGTGAGCGAGTCGCGCGGCAGCCCCAGCACGCTGACCCGCCGGTTGTCGGCGGAGACGTGCACCAGCATCATCACGTCGGTGCAGCCGCACTCCTTGCCGCCGAGCCGGTACTCCTCCTTCTCCCACGCGGTCACGCCCTTCCGGGTGTCGAGACCGACCACCAGGATGTTGAGCCCCCGGCTCGGGGACGGCAGGGCGGGAGACGGCAGGGCGGCGGGGGCGGCGGCGAACGCGCCGGAACCGAGAGCGACGAGCGCAGCGGCGGCGAGCACGAGTCGCCGCGGGCGCGTGAATTTCCTGACGGACACGGGCGTACACCACCGCAGCTCGGGAATGTGGACCCGCACATTAAGTCGATTATCTTCGTATGCGGGTTCGCCACGCGACATCGGCCGAACGAATCACTCTTCTGCGGGGTCTGTGGAATGATGCGGGAACCACACGGATGGGAGGGGAAGATGGCGCCCGATCCCGGCAAATGGGAGCGGATGGCCTTCATTCCGAAGAGCCGTTATGTGGTGGACCCGCCACCCGCAGACCGAGAACCGTTCCCCCTCTACTCCTCGCTGGCGCAGCGGTGGGCCCTGGCGGGCCGCACGGTGCCGGGAGTCCCCGATCACGAGTGGGAGCGGCTGATGAGGACGCCGATCTGGCCGCGCTGAGCCGGCATACGCGGCGTCCGGCGTAATGCGGTGAATGCGATGGAGTGAATGCCGCAGGTCGGCGATCCGGTCGGTCCGCTTTTCATGTCATGGTGCTCAGCGATGTGTACAGCGGAAGCCGGGGGGCATGAAATGCGTCCCGTGTGATCACGAAAGCCGTGAGTAGTCTTCCGCCGCAGAAAGGATCCAGACGAAATGAAGTGCAAGAAGGCTGCGGCCGTCGTCGCCGGAATCATCATGGCCATGGGTGTGGCGTCGCCCGCCTTCGCGGACTCGGGGGCGCAGGGTCTGGCCGCCGGTTCGCCGGGCATCCTCTCCGGGAACGTCGTCCAGGTCCCGATCCACGCGCCGATCAACATCTGCGGCAACTCGGTCAACGTCATCGGTCTGCTGAACCCGACCTACGGCAACGTCTGCATCAACGCCTGACGTCCGCGCCCCCTCACCGGGGTGCGACCTGAGGGGCCGGACCCGGAAGGCGCCCATCACGCCTGCCGGGCCCGGCCTTTCGTCATGTCTCCTTCGCACGCCTCCTGGGAGGGAACACGGGCCGCGGGCGGCGACTGCGGCGGGGACGGAAGGGCGGTCGCCGGACCGGTCGCGGGCCGGAGGCCTTCGGACCGGCCGGGGAGGCGGAGTGCGAGCAGTCCCTTGCGCAGGGCGTGACGAAGCCATGCCCAGGTCATGGCGAAGCCGGGCGCGGGGTCGTCGGCGGCGAACCAGGCCGTCTCCACGCGCCGCGACAAGTCGCCGTACTCCGTGGCCGGTTCGGCAGCCGGTTCCGCGACCGGTATCGCGCCCGTCTCCGTACCGCCTGCGACGCCGTACCGCGCACCGCCCTCGATGCCGCGTTCGGCGTCGGGGCGGCGGCGCGGGGAGGTGAGCACGGCCAGCGCCGCGTAGTTCTCCACCACGAACCGGCGCCCGTACGCGGGGGAGTGCGGCGGTACCCGGCGCCCGGTCAGGTCCAGATGCATCGCGCGGACGACGTCGAGTCCTTCGCGGTCGGCGAAGAGCCGGAACTGGGCGCCGGGGCGGGGGTTGAAGTCGAGCAGGTGGTACGTGCCCGTCGACCGGTCGAGCCGTAGGTCGAGGTCGACCACGCCCCGGTGGCCGAGCGCGGCGAGCAGTTCGCGGGCGATGCGCTCGACGGCGGGATTCGGCGTCCACCGGCCGACGGCCGTGAGCCCGGCCCCGTGCGGCCAGGAGCGCTCCTTGCACCCGGTGGCGGCGGCGGAGCAGCCGCCGGTGGAGTCCGCGTACCCGTGGAAGAACCAGTCCAGGTTCCGTCCCGCCGGCAGCAGCCGCTGGAGCAGCAGCCGGCTACCGGCCTGTGGGGTACGGGCGTACAGCGCGCGCACCTCGGCGAGTGAACGCACGATCGACGTACTGCGTAACCCGCTTCCGGCCGGGAGTAACCAGGGGCGGCTCCACTTGGCGACGACCGGCAGCCCGAGCGACCACGCCATGGCGGCCGCCTCGTCGGCGCCGGCGGGGATCTCGGTACGCGGGTGGGGGAGGTTGAAGGCCCGGCAGGTCTCGGCGAGGGCCGCCTTGTCGGCCACCCGTACGAGCCGCTCGGGCGTCTGATCGGGCAGCAGATACCGGCCCAAGAGTTCGGTGCGGTGCTCGGCCAGCGCGAGGGCGGTGATGTCGTCCATGGGGACCAGGAGTGCGGGCCCGGGGCCCGGGAGCCCGTCGGACAGCGTCAGCAGGAGGCGGGCGAGCTCGGCGGGCGAGGGGGCGTCGGGGCTCAGGTGGACGCCGCGGACGTAGCGCGAGCGGGCGACGGGGCTGGTGAGCGATTCGATCACGGCGTGGACCGGAACGCCTGCCCGTCCGAGAGACCGGGCGGCGCCGAGCGTGCCGTGATGGAAGGGATTCCGGTCGAGTCGCACAAGGAGGGCGGGGACGCTGGTGTCAAAACCCGGCACGGCATTCCTCATCTCGGGTGCCCCAAGTGGGCGATGAAATCCACCAATGGACTACGGATCAGATCGTCGCCGCGTTCACGGTCGGCTTATTAGGAATACTTTCTGAACATCGGAGTGACGGGTCATCAAGTGGCGCGGGACGAGAAGGAGTGGTCATGGCCAACGGACGACGGAATGTGTCGAGAACGTGGTTGGGGGTGTTCACCGCGGGGCTCCTCGCCTCGGGTTCGGTCGTGTTGTCCTCTCCGGCTCACGCCGCCGAACCCCTAACGACCGGGGCCCCCGAACCGACTCTGTCCAGCGCGATGGGCGCGTTCCTGGAATCGGGCCCCGTCGGTGTCGAACGCATCGGCCAGTTGGAGCGGTGGCTCGGCGGCAGGGAGATGCGGGTCGGGCACACGTACCTCCCCGGAGACCTCTGGTCGAACATCGAGGGCCCCCCGGGGTTCCTGGACGCCTGGGCGGACTGGCGCAACGAGCAGGATGACCGGCTGTTCGTCCTGAACGTGCCGATGCTGGAGCGCAACGAGGCCGGGGTCTCCGACCGGGAGGTCGGCAGGCAGCTCCGGCTCGGCGCCGCGGGGTACTACGACCACCACTTCAAGGCGCTGGCCGAACGCCTGGTGGGTCTGGAGGCGAAGGACACCGTCATCGTCCTCGGGTGGGAGATGAACGGCACCACGTACACCCACCGGTGCGCACCGGACCCGGAGGCGTGGAAGAAGTACTGGAACCGGATCGTCACCGCGATGCGTTCCGTCCCCGGTCAGGAGTTCCGTTTCGACTTCAACCCGAGCCGGGGCAGGGACGCGATTCCGTGGACGCAGTGCTATCCGGGTGACGACGTGGTCGACATCATCGGAATGGATTCGTACGACCAGCCGTCGGGGTCCAGTTTCGACGGCCACGTCAATGAGCCGTACGGGCTGCGCAAGCAGGTGGAATTCGCGGCCGAGCACGGAAAGCAGATCTCGTACCCGGAGTGGGGACTCTTCCGGAACGGGGACAACGCCGAGTACATGCGGCGCATGATCGACTGGATGGAGCAGCACAAACCGCTGTACCACACGATCACCGACTACTGCCCGCACGGCGTCTGGCAGTGCGACGACAACCCGAAGTCGTCGCAGGTCTTCCGGCAGATGCTGTACGGCGTCGAACCCGAGGTACCCGAGGTACCCGAGGTGCCGACGGAGCCCGAGGTGCCGGAGGTGCCGCCGAAGCCGGAAGTCCCGCCGAAGCCCGAGGTGCCGCCGAAGCCGGAAGTCCCGCCGAAGCCCGAGGTGCCGCCGAAGCCGGAAGTCCCGCCGAGGCCGGAGGTGCCGCCGAAGCCGGAAGTCCCGCCGAGGCCGGAGGTTCCGCCGAAGCCTGAGCCGAAGCCGGAGGTTCCGCCGAAGCCTGAGCCGAAGCCGGAGGTTCCGCCGAAGCCTGAGCCCAAGCCTGAGCCCAAGCCCGAGGTCCCGCCGAAGCCCGAGCCGAAGCCCGAGCCGAAGCCCGAGCCGAAGCCCGAGCCGAAGCCCGAGGTCCCGCCGAAGCCCGAGCCCAAGCCCGAGCCGAAGCCTGAGCCGAAGCCCGAGCCGAAGCCCGAGCCCAAGCCCGCGACGGACTGCTGGACCATCAATCTCGGTTCCTGGGTCGAGAGTTGGATCGGCGGTCCGATCTGCATCGACAAGGGCGCCCCGAAGGACGCGATCGACGACATCGTCGATGTCGTCGACGAGAACGACGTCGACGTCATCGAGCCCTGGGAGAAGATCATGGACAGCGAGAACTGGCCCTTCTGATCACCCGAGGGTCACCGCGGCGGCGGAGGAGCTCATCCTCCGCCGCCGCCCGGCCGCCCGCGCAGACGTCCGACCGCCCGCCCCAGCCACGCCCGCTCGCGCGCCTCCCGCGCCAGCCGGGCCCGCCCGTCCGCCGCGCCCGCCCGCAGCCACAGCAACGGAGCCGCGCCCGGGCCGGACAGCATCAGCCGCTGGTTCGGCACGGTCTCGGGGCGCCAGTGCCGCTTGTACGGTTCCGTGCCCCGCAGCAGACTCAGCGTCGCGCGCCCGCTCGCGCTGGTCTCGCGCGCCCCGTGCCGCAGCAGCATCGTCGCCACATCGACCTTCCGGGCCCGCAGCACCGGATCCGCGCCGTACAGATAACCGCCCGCGAGCCACGGTGACATCAGGGTGAGGTCGGCCGCGACCACGTCCCCGGCCAGCCGGAACTCGGTCACCCGCGCGTTCCCGCACTCGACCATCGGCCGGACCGCCCGCGCGAGGTGCTGCGCGAACCGGTCGCTGGTGTGCTCGGCGGTCACCCCCCGGCCCTCCCACTGGAGCTGGTGGAGCCGCAGCAGCCGTTCCAGCGCCGCCGGCACCTCCTCCCCGCTCACGACCCGCTCGTCGATGCCGAGCGCGTCGAGCTTGCGCAGCTTGGCCCGCACCCGCTGGGCCTTGGCCGACGGGATCCGCTGGAGCAGGTCGTCCATCGGCACCGCCGGCAGTTCCAGACAGAGGGAGTCGGCGAGCCGCCTGCGCGGACCGCGCCAGCGGCCGAAGACCTGCTCGGCCGCCGCCCCCGGCCGCACCTCGCGCAGATCGATCACCGCGCCGCGCGCCGCCCGCGCCAGCCCCCCGACGAGCGCGGGGATCGCGTCCGGGCAGGAGTCGTCGAGGAGGACGTCGGTGAAGTCGGTGATCGCGCCGCCGAGCTGGGTGAGGACCGGGAGCGGGCCGCGGGCGCGCATCAGGGGCGCCGCCGCGACCAGTTCGCCGTCCTCCCGTCGTACGAGCACCACGCGCAGCGCGCCGGGCCTGCCGTACGACAGCCACCACGAGTGCAGCCAGGCGTACGACTGGAACGGGGTCGCCGTCGAGCAGCGCGCGTACAGCGATGCCCACCGGTCCGCGAGTTCGCCGAACTCCCCGCCGTCCCGGCAGATCTCGGTCCGCAGGCCGCCCGCGCCCGCGGTGCTCACACCGTCTCCGGTTCCGGCCGGTGCTGCGCGCCGGCCGGACCGGGGACGGCGGCGGCGGGCTGCCCCGAGCGCCGCGCCTCGGCGCGGGGGGCACGCCCGGGGCGGACCAGGAGCGCCAGACCGCCGAGCAGACCGCCCGCGCAGCCGCCGACGAGCGCCGCGAGCGGTGCGGACGGCGAGACCGGCGCGGAGGGATTGGTCGCCCGCGAGAACTGCACCACCTTCACGCCGGTGCTCCCCGAGACGTGTGCGCTGTTCAGGACCAGTGCGCGGGCCACGCCGTCGGCCATGGACACCGCCCGCGCCGGCTTGGCCGCCCGCGCCGTGATGGAGATCATCGGCGCGTCCGGGCTGGTGGCCGCCTGCACGCTGGAGCGCAGGGTCCGCGCGGAGACCCCGGCCCACACCTGGGCGTCGCCGGTCACCGCGATGTCGGTGGCGACCCGCCCGTACGCCTGGGCGAAGCCGAGGGCCGCGGCCGGGTCCGACTTCCCGGCCGGGACCACGATGACGTAGCTGGTCGCCGCGTACTCCGGAGCCTTCAGCGCTCCGTAACCGCCGCCGACGACGACGCCCGCGAGTACGGAGGCGGGCAGCGCCCACCAGCGGCGCGGGGCCCGCAGAACCTTCGGCAGGAAGGGGCGGCGGGACGGCGGCGGGCCGGGGTTCGCGGAGCCCGCCGAGCTCGTGGAGCCGGGAGAGCTCGCCGAGAGTGAGGAGGGTGAACGGTTCATCGGGTGTCTCGCTTCGCGGGGAGAGGGGTGCCGTGAACGGCCTGTTCGTAGAGGGACATCAACTGCCGCGCGCTGTGGGTGATGTCGTAGCGGGACGCCGCGGCGGGCGCCGGGAGCCGCGCGAGCCGGGCGCCCTGGATGCCGTGCAGCGCCGAGACGAGCTCCTCGGCCGACCCGCCGACGCGGCGGGCGCCCGGGGCCGCGTCGGGCGGCAGGTCGTCGATCGCCGGACACGCCGCGTACAGCACCGGCAGCCCGGCGGCCAGCGCCTCGACGACCGCCAGGCCGAACGACTCGTCCGGGGAGGTGGAGACGAAGACGTCCATGGCGGCGAGGAGCGACGGCAGATCGGGTCCCTCGGTCCCCTCCGGCGCCGGGTCCTCGCAGGCTCCCGCGAACAGCACCCGGTCGGCGGCCCCGCACTCACGGGCCAGCGCCGTCAGCCGCTCGCGCTCCTCGCCCTCGCCGACGAGAAGCAGCCGTGCCTTCGGCACCGACGCCACCGCCCGTACGAGACGGTCGAATCGTTTCGCGGGCGCGAGCCGCCCCACCCCGCCGACGACGAACGCGTCCTCGGGCAGATCGAGCAGCTTCCTGGCGAGCCGTCGGCGGTCCTCGGTGTAGCGGAAGCGGGCCGTCTCGATGCCGTTGGGTACGACGTGGATACGGGACGGGGCCACCCCCCACTCCTCCAGGCGGCGCGCGACGCTGGGGGAGACGGCGACGGTGGCCGTACCCAGGCGCTCGCCGGCCAGGTAGAGGGCGCGGGTACCGGCGGACAGCGGGCGGCCCTCGATCTGCGTGTCGCCGAGGGAGTGCTCGGTGGCCAGGACCGTACGGACCCCGGCGACGCGGGCGGCGAGCCTGCCGTACAGGCACGCCCGGTAGAGATGTGTGTGGACGAGGTCGTACCGGCCCCGCCGGATCAGTCCGGTGAGGCGGGGCAGTGCGCCGAGATCGCGGTTGCCGGCCATGCCGAGGTGGGTGACGGGGGTGCCGTCGGCCTCGATGCCGCGGGCGACCGCGCCCGGGTTGGTGAGCGTCACGACCTCGGCGCGGACCGGCAGATGGCGCAGCAGCAGCCTCAGCTGCTGTTCCGCGCCGCCGATGCCGAGGCCGGTGATGACGTGCAGGACCTTCATGAGACGTCCGCTCCGACCAGCCGCTGCGGCGCGGGCACCAGATCGGCGGGGCGACGGCGGCGCAGCGGGTGCAGGACCCGCTTGGCGGTGAGGCGCAAGGCGGCGTCGCGCTCGTCGATGTGGATGCGCGGCAGCGCGAGCGCGCTGGTCAGCGGGCCGGGGTCGATGGCGCAGGCGTGGCGGTAGCCGGCGGCCCGTACGGCGCGGATCGCGCGCGCGTCGACATGGCCGTACGGGTAGCAGAAGCCGTCCACGGTGGCGCCGGTCATCTCCTCGAGGAGTTCACGGCTCCGCCGGGTCTCGGCGGCGAGCGCCGCGTCGTCGGCCATGGTCAGGTCGACGTGGGTGAGTCCGTGCGAACCGATCTCCATGCCGGCCTCGGCGATCCGCAGGATCGCCTCCTCGGTGAGGAGCGACCTGCGCGGCCCCGCCGTGTCCCAGCCGTTCTCGCCGCCGAGCCGCCCCGGCAGGACGTACACCGACGCCGTGAAGCCGTGCCGGCGCAGCAGCGGCAGCGCCGAGTCGAGGAAGTCCGCGTACCCGTCGTCGAAGGTCAGGCCCACGAGCCCCTTCGCGCGCCCCTCGGCGGCGGCGGCGAGCAGCTCCCGCACCGAGACCCCGCGCAGCCCCCGGTCGCTCAACCAGTGCAGTTGCCGGGCGAAACGCACGGGGGAGACGGTCACCCGGTACGGGTCCTCAGCGGTGTCCGTGATCGAGTGGTACATCGCCACCCACAGGGGCGGTTTCATCCACTGGGGCGGCTTCGGGAGCAGACGGCGCAGCGCGGTGGCGGCGGGCATGGGGGGTCCTCCGGAAGGCGGAGCGGGGCAGGGGCGGGATCTCGGGCGCCTTGGCGGCGCAGGCGACGAACAGCAGGAAGACGCCGACGACGACCAGGGCGGCGACGGCGACGGCGAGGGCGGCGTGGCCGATGGCGATCGAGCACAGCCAGCCGGTGCCGGTGGCCCAGGCGCCCGCGGTGGCGAGCCGCAGCAGCCCCTCGCCGAGCCGGTCGGCCCGGATCGGGACGGCCTGCCGGTGGGCGCCGCGCAGCAGCAGCACGGCGGTCAGGGTGATGCCGAGGGCGTTGGCGGCGGCGATGCCGACGGCGCCCCAGTAGTGGGCGCCGGGGACACCGGCGGCGGCGGTCGTGACGAGCCCGGCGGCCATGGCGGCGGCCGGGTACCAGAGCGGCCGGGCGGCGGAGAAGTAGCAGCGGACCAGGGCGCCGACCATCGTCTGGCCCAGCAGGCCGAGCGCGTACACCCGCATCACGGAGGCGGTGGCGGTGGTGTCCTCCCCGGTGAACTCACCCCTCTCGAAGAGCAGTTCGACGATGCGGGGGGCTGCGGCGATCACCGTCGACGCGCCGACGAGGACCACGACGGCGGCCAGCAGCAGATCCCGCTCGACCCGGCGGCGCGCCGCTTCGCCGTCGCCCGCCGCGAGCGCGCGGGCGACCACGGGGAAGCTGACCGTGCACAGCATCAGGGAGAGGATCATCGGGATCTGCGCGACCTTCTGCGCGTAGTTCAGGTGCGAGATGGCGCCGGCGGGCAGCGGCGAGGCGAGGAAGCGCTCGATCAGGGTCTGGGACTGGCGGGACAGCGAGAACGCCACGACCGGCGCGATCAGTCCGAGGACCAGGATCCGGCCCTCACCCGTGGAGGCGGCCGCGAGCGCCTCGGGTTCCCGCGACGGTACGTGCCGGGTCCGCAGCTCCCGGATGAGCGAGGGCGCCTGGACCAGGACCATGAGGATCCCGCCGACCGCGACCCCGGCGGCGGCCGAGCGCACCCCCCACGGCTCGCGCAGCACCACGATGGTGCCGATGATGCCGATGTTGTACGCCACGTAGATCGCGGCCGGGGGCAGGAAGCAGCCGTGCGCCCGCAGCGCCGCCGAGCAGTAGCCCACCAGGGCGAACGACAGCACGCAGGTCCCGGTGAGCCGCGTGCAGTCGACGGCGAGCTCCGGGTCGGGCAGCCCCGGCGCGAGCGCGGACACAAGCAGCGGCGCGGCGACGATCAGGAGCGCGGCGACGACACCGAGGGCGAGGACGATCCGGGGGAGCGTGCCCCGCACCAGGGCGCGCACCGGATCGCCGGACAGGATGCTCGAACGGCGCGCCAGGGCACGGGAGAAGGCGGGCACCAGGATCAGCGCCATGGCGTCCTCGATGAGGAGCGTCGAGGCGAACTCGGGCACCGTCCACGCCACCAGGAACGCGTCGGTCTCGGCCCCGGCCCCGAAGTACCCGGCCAGGATCTGGTCCCGTACGAGCCCCAGCACCGCCCCGGCCGCGGTGAGCCCCGCGGTCACGGCGGCGGCCTTCGCCAGGAACCCCCGCCCCTCGGACGCCCCGGTACGAGGAGCCCGCCCCCGCGCGTGCGCCCGCCGCCCGGGGGCAACGGGGGCGCGCGGGGCACGGGGGGTGGGAGTGGTGGGACGGGTCCCCGGCAGCACGACGGCCCCCGGGGGCCACGGGGAGTCCGTGGGCCCCGGAGGCGCGGTCGGCCAGGGGTCGGTCGGCGGGGCGCCGCGGGGCGGGCCGCCCGAGGGGCCCGGTTCACCGGCCCGCGGGGTGTCCGTGGGCTCCGGCTCCCCGGCCCACGGGTCACGCACGCCTCACCTCCGCCAGCGCCCACCAGGCCGCGAGGCCCAGCACGACCGACATGAGGACCGTCGAGGGGCCGCCGATGTCCGCGTAGAAGAAGTCGATGAGCTGCCAGGCCAGCAGGCCCGTCGCGACCAGCGCGCAGTCCGCGCCGAGGCGCCGCCGCCGCAGCGCGCCCACGAGCAGGGCCACCCAGCTGCCCGCGAGGGCGAGCAGCCCGAACAGGCCCTGCTCGCTCAGCACCAGGAGGTACATGTTGTGCGGGGAGAGCAGCGGCTGCCGCTGGAAGGCGGCGCCCGCGCCCGCCGTGTCGCTGCCGGAGGACAGCGCGAGGGAGGCGTTCGAGTCGCGGTACTGCGGGAAGCCCTTGAGGCCGACCCCCGTGACCGGCTCCGCGCTCCACATGCGCCCGGCCGCCGCCCACATCGTGTACCGGTCCGTCACCGACTGGTCCGGCGCGGCCGCCACCTGCGTGATGCTGGCGACCCGCTCCTTCACCATCGCCGAACCGATGCCGAGGCCCCCGACGAGGACCACCCCGAGCGCCCCAGCCACGAGCGCCACCCGCGCCGCCCGCCGGGGCCCCGAGAGCAGCAGCTGGATCGCACAGGCGAGGACGGTCGCGATCCACGCGCCCCGGCTGAAGGACAGCACGAGCGGCAGGAAGAGCAGCCCGGCGCAGACCAGGGCCGCCGTCCGGGTCCGGCCGGGGCCGCTGCCGAGCGCGATCCCGGTGACGACGACGAGCCCGTACGACACGACGGTCGCCATGCCCATCACGTCGGTGGGCCCGAAGGTGCCGACGGCCCGGATGTCCTCGCCCTGGTACGAGGCGCCCGTGCCCGTCAGGTACTGGCCGACACCGACCGCGCCCTGGAGCAGCGCGAGCCCGACCAGCCCCCAGGCGACCACGGCGAAGTCCCGCCGGTCGCGGATCATCAGGAGCACGGCCGCGGGGACGAGGACGAAGATCTGGACGTACCGGGCGACGCCCGGCAGGCTCGCGGCCGGATCGTTCGAGGTGATCGCGGCCAGACAGATCCCGAGGACCGGCAGACCGAGGACGACGGCCGCCGTCCGGGTCAGCGGCCGGGCGCCGCCCCGCAGCACCCGGACGAGACAGATCACGACGAGGAGCCCCGAGGCCGCGTCGGCGACCGTCCCCGTGCCGCCCGTGCCGCCCGCCGCGCCGCCGCCGCCCGGGACGAGCAGCAGCGCGATCACGAGGAGGACCGGGGAGAGCGCCCCGGCCCTGCGGGCCACGTCCCGTACGTCGGCGACCCGCTGGGCCGGCTCCCGTACCACAGGGGCGACCGCCGGCACGGTCACGGCCGTGGCCATCCTCAGCTCCCCGTGGGTCGTACGAGCCCGGCCGCCGTACGCAGCAGGATGCAGACGTCCTGCCAGAGCGACCAGTGGTCGATGTAGTGGTTGTCGAAGCGGCAGCGGTCCTCGATCGAGGTGTCGCCGCGGAGCCCGTGCACCTGCGCGAGGCCGGTGAGCCCCACCGGCATCCGGTGCCGGGCCGCGTAACCGGCGTGGGTCTTGCTGAACTGGGCGACGAAGTACGGCCGTTCGGGCCGCGGGCCGACCAGGCTCATGTCGCCGCGCAGGATGTTCCACAGCTGCGGAAGCTCGTCGAGCGACGTCCTCCGCAGGAAGTTCCCGGCCGCGCTCATCCGCCGGTCGCCCGCCACGTTCCAGCGGGTCGCCGACTCGGTGTCGTCGGAGGGGCGGAGCGTACGGAACTTGAGCAGCGTGAAGGGGCGCCCGTGCTGGCCCACCCGCTCCTGCCGGAACAGGACCCCGGGGCCGTCCGAGAGCCGTACGGCGAGCGCGCAGAGCAGCAGCACCGGCAGCGCGGCCGCGAGGGCGGGCGCGGCGAGCGCGATGTCGAGGGCCCGCTTGGCGGTCAGCCCGCGCCGCTCGTCCAGCGGCACGATCCGGTGCCAGGCGTACCCCCACATGTGCTCGCCCATCGGACCGTCCTGCTGCCGTCCGCCGACCCGCCAGGTGGTGCAGCCGTACTGCTGGAAGAGCGTCACGAGACCGGGGTCGTCGTCGAGGAACACCGCGTCGCGCACGGTGTTCTGGATGACGGCCCGGTGGATCTCCTCGGTCGTGGTGAGGACCGGGAGACCGACCTCCCCGGCCGCCCGGGACGCACCGCCCTGCTCGGGCACGCCGACGATGCCGACCGGCCGCATCCCGTACTCGGGGTGCTGCGAGGCCGCAGCGGCGAACCGTCGCGCGGCCCCCGCCCCGCCGACGACGAGCGCCGACCGGGGATGGGCCCGCGCGACCCGGCGCCTCCGGGCGAGCACCACGGCCCGGACCAGGGTCACGACGCCGACATGGACCCCGTACGCCGCGCAGAGCCGCAGGGGCCCGAACGCGAGGGCCGGGGAGTACGCGGCGATCCCGGCCGCCGCCAGACACCAGGCGACCCCGGCGCGGGAGGCGAGCGCGGGCAGTTCGTCGAGGGCCCGGGTGCGGACCGCGGGCCGGTACAGCCCGCCGAGCCCGTCGAGGACCAGGACGACCGCCACGACCGACAGCAGGAGCCGGGCGTCGTGGTGCGCCGCGCTCAGCAGCGTGGCGGCGGCGAGGACGGCCAGGCAGTCGACGGCCACGAGCGGCAGTACGCCGGACCGTGGTCGCGCGGGACGGCGCGGCAGCGTGAACCGGTCGGTCGTGCCGTGGTGCGTCGCGAGGGAGGCGAGGCCGAAGGCCTGGCCCGCCGAGGGCCAGGGGCCCGGCGACGAAGGGACGCTGGTGCTTTCCGTGGTCACTGCGCAATCGGCTCTCTGTGCTCGGTGCCCCGCACTCCGGCCAGCTCGCGGTAGACGCCCGCGACGGCCGTGCCGGTGCGCCGGACATCGAATCTGCTGAGTACGTGCTCATGGGCCTCTCGGCCCAGGCGGTGCCGCAGCTCCCGCCCGCCGAGGAGGCGGCCGAGAGCGGTGGCGAGCGCGGCCGGGTCCTCCGGGGGGACCAGGCACAGGGGTTCATGGGCGGGCGGCAGGCTCTCGCGGGCCCCGTCGACGTCGCTGACGACGACCGGGCGGCCGCTCGCCATGGCCTCAAGGGGTGCGAGCGCCATGCCCTCCCAGCGGGACGGCAGGACGACCACGTCGGCGGCCCGGTACCAGGGCGCGGTGTCCTCGACGGATCCGGTGAACCGCACCGAGGGACCGGCGGCGGCGCGCAGCCGGTCACCGTCGGGGCCGTCACCGACCAGGACGAGACGGGCCGTCGGGACCTCCGCGAGCACGGCGGGCCAGGCGGCGAGCAGCACGTCCTGCCCCTTCTGCCGGCAGAGCCGGCCCACGCAGACGACGAGGGGCCCGTCACCGGTGTCGGTGTCGGTGTCGGTGTCGGCGGGGGTGTCCGTGAACCTGGCCAGGTCCACACCGTTGTGGATGACGGACCAGGAGGCGCGTACGCCGGCCTCCTCACCGGTGCGGCGCTCGGCCTCGCTGACGCAGACGATGCGCCGGGTCCAGCGCGCCGCCAGGCGTTCCCAGCGCCGGGCCAGCGCGGCGACCGTGCCTTCGACCGCTTCGAAGGACCAGGCGTGCGGCTGATACACCGTCGGCAGAGCGCCGCGCAGCGCCAGCCGGGCGCACAGTCCCGCCTTGGCGCTGTGGGCGTGGACCAGGTCCGGGCCGGTGGTACGGATCAGCCGGGCGAGGTCGAGCGTCTCGCGGACCAGCCGGGGGCCGGGGTCGCGCCCGGCCCGCCACGCGCACACGTCGGCACCCTCGGCGCGGACGGCCGCGGCGAGCGGTGTGCCGGGCGGACAGGCGACGGTGACCCGCATCCCGGCGCGGAGCTGGTCGCGGACCAGGTCCGCGACGACACGGGCGACGCCACCGTCCCCGGGCTGGACCGCGTGCAGGACGGAGAGGGGGGAGGAGTCCGGTTCTCGTGGAGGCAGCATGTCAGCGTCCGACGTCCGCCCGGAGGGAAAGCGCCGCCCGCCGGGTGGCGCCGGGCTTCCTCACACCGTCGTGGGAAGAGGCGGAAAAATTCCGCATACAGGTTCTCCGCTTTGATGAGAGAAACAAGGAAACACCCGTGAAGATCGGGGAAGAGGAAGCTGTCGACCGTGCGAAAAGAGTCCCCGCGCGGCTGGACCGTAAGCGACGTCGGGGAACGTTATAACGCTGATGACGCGCGATAGTAAGCATTAGATGCTCACAAAGACTAACTTTCGTATCCGAGTGGCCAGTTCCTCGTTGGGCGTGTTGCGCCCTTCCCGGCTCACTCGCTCGAATACCCCTCTGATGGCCCAAAGACAGGTCGGGCATCACCCATTCGGGAGAGCAACCGAGGAAATAGGACACCTGCGTCAACGCCTGATCCCGCACACGGATCGCGGTCCTTCCCGAGACCGGTGCGACGCCCCTCCAGGGTGGGCGCGCCGGCCTTCCGCTCGTTCGGGCGCACCCTCGTGCGCCGCCCGGTGCAACGGCGTACGCCCCTGGGAGGAGCAGGTCAGAGGGGTGGATTCACCCGAACGAATGCGTGGCGCTCGGTAGTTCTCCCATTGCGGAGCGCTATATGCGCAGGCACGGTGAGGGGGATGTTGTCCGACGCATACGGAAAAGGAACACATATGCGTCCCCAGGCCCCACTCCGCCTCACTGTCCTGGCTGCAGCCGCCGCCCTCACCCTCGGCGCGGCGGGACCCGCCGCCGCCACCGACATAGATCAGCCGCCCCGCGCGGCCACCGTCGCGCCGCCCGTCCGGGCCGACACCCCCAGGGGGGCGGTGAGCAGCGCGGTGGCCGAACTCCTCGCGACGATCAAGGCCGACGGCCGGCTCTCCGACGCGGCCACCGAGGCGTTCGACGCCAAGATCGCGAAGGCGGTCGCCGCCATCAAGGAGGCCGCCCTGAAGGACTGGCCCGTGGCCACCACGCCGGTCGACCCGCCCGCGCTCGACCTGCCGGCCGAGCCGTCGCCGCCCGTCCGTTAACGGCGGCGCGCGGACCACGCCGTACCGGCCCAGCACCCCTGGGCCGGTACGGCGTTTCGCGTATCCGATCGGCAAATAGGACCGCGCCCTTCATTCGGGTGCAGTGTCGAGAAATCCCTTCCCCTGGAGTTTCCGGGGAGCGCACCTCTCGTTACAGAAGCAGTACGACGCGCGGGAAACGCTCAACTCCCCCGCGCAGCAAACGACTTGCTTGCGAGGAAGGACTCTCTCCATGAAGCCCATCAAGGTCGCCGCGATCGTCGCCGGTTCCGTCATGGCCCTGGGTGCCGCCGCGCCCGCCATGGCCATGGGGCCGGCGGAGCTTCCCACCAGCCTGGACGGGGGCCTCGGCGCGATCTCCAGCGAGGGCCTGGAGACGGACGCGCTGAGCAGCACCACGAACGGTTCGCCGGTCAAGACCGTGGGTGAGGCCGCCGGGAAGCTGAGCGAGACCGGCAAGAAGACGCCGTTGCTCGGCGGCATGCCGCCGCTGGGGGGCTGACGCGCCCTTGGTGACGGGATCCCTCGCGCCCCCTGCGATCGGCTGATCGAATGATATTCAGATCGGCCGCCGTGTGGGGCCGGTTCTTCGCCGTGCACCGCTCCTTACGCTCTCGCCAACCATCCACGGAAGGTTGGCTCACGGAGAGACCGAATTCCCGCGTTCCGCCGGCGCGCGGAAAGGCCGGTCGGAGCGAGGGGGATCCCCGCCGGTCTCTCCCTTTCTCCAGAGGAAGAGCGGTATGCGATCCATCATCACCAGGAAGCTGCTCACTGCCGCAGCCGCGACGGGCATTCTGTCGCTGACCGGAGGCTTCGCCGTGGCGGCGAACTCCACGGGCACGGGCGATACGCCGGGGCCCGGCGCGGGCCACCATCGTCAGGCCCCCCTCTCGGTGAGCCTGTGCGGGGCCTCCGTGAACCTCGGCGACATCGCCGGCAAGGCGGTCCGTGACCTCTGCGCCCAGGCCGCCGACGACCCCGACGGCTACGGGGACGACCCGGACGACACCCCCGGCCACCCGACACCTCCCGGCCACCCGACGAATCCGGGTGAGCCGAGCAATCCGGGTGAGCCGACGAAGCCCGGCCACCCGACGGAGCCCGGCCACCCGACGGAGCCCGGCCACCCGACGGAGCCCGGCCACCCCACGAATCCGGGTGAGCCGACGAAGCCGGGGCATCCCACGCATCCCGGTGAGCCGACGGAGCCGGGGCATCCCACGCACCCCGGTCACCCCACGAATCCGGGTGAGCCGACGAAGCCGGGGCATCCCACGAATCCGGGTGAGCCGACGAAGCCCGGCCACCCCTCGCACCCCGGTGAGCCGACCAAGCCACCGACCACTCCGTCGACACCTCCGGGCCAGCCCGGCGAGCCGGGTGAGCCGGGTGCTCCCGGTGAGCCGACCAAGCCGCCCACCAAGCCGCCCACCCATCCCGGTGAGCCGACGAAGCCGCCCACCAAGCCGCCCACCCACCCCGGGGAGCCGACCAAGCCGCCCACCCACCCCGGGGAGCCGACCAAGCCGCCGGCCACCCCGACTCAGCCGAGTCCGACCGGGCCGGGTGAGCCGCAGCTCCCCGACACCGGAAGCGACACCGCCGCGCTGACGGGCGCCGCCGCCGTCAGTGCCGCACTGATCCTCGGTGGAGCGGTCATCCGTCTCCGCGCCGGACGCGCGATCCGTGCCGGACGCTCCGAACGCCGCCACTGACGCCTCGGGCTGACCGCCTGTCAACCAGGGTCCTCACTTTCACCGGTGAGGGCCCTCGGCGTTGCTGCACACAGGCGAACTTTCGCGACGTTCTCGCCGGAGGGCTCGTTCACAGGACACAGCTCCACCGCACCGATCGTCACCCTCCGAAGGGCACACGCAGTGATGAACCTGCGATCACACGCCGGCATGGGAATCCTCATGACCGCTCTCGCCTCCGCGGCCATGGCCGCCCCCGCTTCCGCCGCCGAGGCTCCGGTGGTCGTTCCGCTCCAGGGCCTGGAGCCCGTGATCCCGATGGACGCGCCCACCGTGGCCAGCGGTGTCCCGCTCGTCATGCCGGGCGCCCCCACCGTCTTCCACGAGGGGCGCCCCCAGACCCTGCCGGACGTCGGCCTGCCGCGGGTCCCGGTCGTCAGCACGCTCCCGACCACCCTCGTCTCCGCCCCGCTCCCCGAGGTCCTCGAGGGAAGCCGGCTCGGCACGGCTCAGTTCACCACCCCGCGCTCGCCCCTGACGGCGGCCACCCCCGGGGCCGCGGTCGGCAACCCGGTCGGTATGCCGCGCGGTGACAGGCTCGGGCTCCCGGACGTCACGCCGTCGAACGCCGGCCTCCTCACCCCCTCGATGCAGGGGACGCTGGACCCCCAGCTGGGGCTGGCGCAGCCGACGGCCTGACCGCCGTCCCTCTGCACGACCAATGGCCCGGGCGGGTGAAGAGACGATTCTTCCCCGCTACCCAAAGGGTCGTTGTTCGTTACAACAGAAGGCTTGTCGCATGGCCGTGGCCCGCGGGTCCGGTGGTTCGTCCCGTCGTATCCGACGGCGGACGGACCACCGTCCGCGGGCCTTCATCTTTTCATTCCGCCCATCCGGTCTAAAGGCCGTTACTCGTGCGCCTTTTCGGCGTTGAACGGGACTGTGCGGCCGTGAATCTCGCGGTCGACTTTCCACGTCCAAGGAGTTCTTGATGTCTCGCATCGCGAAGGCTGCCGCCGTCCTCGCCGGCACGGGTGCCGTTGCCCTCAGCGGAGCCGGCATGGCCGTCGCCGACACGGGCGCCGAGGCCGTCGCCGCCGCGTCCCCCGGTATCGTCTCCGGCAACGTCGTCCAGGTCCCGGTCCACGTGCCGATCAACCTGTGCGGCAACACCGTCACCGTCATCGGTCTGATCAACCCGGCGTTCGGCAACAGCTGCGCGAACGTCGACGGTCACGGTCCGGAGCACCGCGACGGCGGCTACGGCGCCTGATCCCCTTCCCCACGGAGCGGCCCCCCGGCACATCCGCCGGAGGGCCGTTCCGTGTGTGTGGGGCGCCCGCCCGTGCGCCTCAGGCGTACCGGTAGATCCCGCTGTGGTCGAGCATCTGCGCCGGGGTGACGCCCCACGGGCCCATCCGCTCGTCGCGGGCCGCGACCCGGCCGTGCTGCGGGTCGCCCAGCGGCGGGGGGTCCGCCGGCAGGTAGCCGGGGCGGGGGTTGCGCTGCTGCCAGCGTGACCAGAGCAGGTCGACGAAGGAGTGGTGGAGCCAGAAGACCGGGTCGTTGACCGAGGCGCCGCCCAGCATCAGGCCGCCGATCCAGCGGTGCACCCGGTTGTGGATCCGGAAGCGCTCGTTGCCCCGGCCAGGGGCCCAGCCCTCCAGGCGGTTGCGGAAGCCGGAGGCGCTCGTCGAGTTCCAGGGCGCCACGTCGTACACCGTCTCGCGCATCACCTCGTCGAGTTCCGCCCGGGTGGGGAGCGTGATCGGGTCGCGGGGGCGGCCGAGGTCCCTGGTGAGGAAGACGCCTTCGGTCATCGCGTGGGTGATGGTCCAGCGTCCGCCCGCGTGGGCGAAGGGCCCGGTCATCACCTGGAGGTCGCCGCGCCGGCCGTTGCCGCCCATGAAGTCGTCGTTCCAGAGGGAGGCGGCCGGGGTGTTGTCGCGGGTCCAGTCCCAGTACGGCACGGTGACCGTCGGGTCGATCCGGCGCAGCGCCCGCTCGAACTCCAGCAGGAACTTGCGGTGCCAGGGAAGGAAGCTGGGCGCCATGTGGGCCACGCGCAGGCGGCCGTCGCCGTCGGCCGTGTAGTAGTCGATGTGGGTGCGGACGAAGTCGTCGTACGCCCCTCTGCGCTTCAGCTCCAGGACCGCGGCGACGAACTTCTTCCGCTCGGCGCTGGTCAGATCGCGCTGGTTCTTACGCGTGTAGGCCACGCGGACTCCCTCCCGGGTGGACGCCGTGGGCGGCGGCGAAGCGGGACAGCGGCGCGGACCCGAGCTCGTCCACGGCCGCGCGCGTGGCCGCCAGCGGCGTCGGATGGATCTGGTAGTGGTCGATGGGGGTGAGATAGCCGCCGTTCGCGCAGCGCATCAGATGCAGCGGCCGGTCGTCGACGAGGACCTCGATCCCGTCGGCGGGCGCCGGCCGCGCCTGGATGCGGCGGCCCCGGTACATCTCGTCGAACGTTTCGGACATCTCGCCGGACATCTCGCCGGACATCTCGCCGGACGGCGCGCCGGTGGCGCGCCCTCCGTCCGCCGTTCCGTTCCGGGCCGTCATGGCGATACGGGTGAGCGCGCCACCGGTGAAGGCGGCGACGCTCAGGGTGAAGAGGGACCGCAGTGCGAGGCGGCGCGGGACGGTCATGAGTGATCTCCTGGTGGTGCGGAGGCCCCGCCGAAGGCGGAGGGAAATGCCCTGAGGGAACAACGAGGAGAAAGCGGATTCGTTGCGGGGGAAATTTCAGCCGCGTGAATGTCGGCCGATCGGGTGAATCGGGCGCGGAAGGGTGGGTGTGCGACCACTAGCATCCGGACCCATGACTTCTTCCAATTCCGTTTCCGAGGCGCGCAGCGTCTCCCCGCTGGGCACCCTCTCGACCGTCTTCTGGACCACCGGCCCCACCGAGGAAAAGGCGGCCGCTCCGTACGTGATGGTGTATTCGCTCGGCAACGGCAGGGACGGCCGCGAGGCCGGCGAGGAAGCGATGCGGGCCGCCATCGAGGGCATGGGCCTGACCGTCGGCGGGCCGGTGATCGACGCGTCCCAGGAGTCCGGTGTCGACGCCCACCTCCTCGTCGAGGCGCAGCGGGCGGTCCTCACCCTGCCGTTCATCAAGGTGCAGTGCTCGGTGCCGGCGGAGTGGGAGGCGGCCGCCAACAAGCTCGGACACGCCTACCTGATCTGCTCCGTCCGCCCCTGGCCCGAGGTCGCGCCCGGCGAGCCGGTCACGGAGGAGCAGCTGCGCTCCTTCTTCGACGGCGAGGAGCCCCTGGCGGGCGGGGCCCACGTGGTGCTTCCGGTCCGGCGACTCCAGGGCTGAGCGGACGGCGGACCGAGGACGGCAGGGGCGATATGGCGACGGTGGATGTCCAGGACGGAGTGCCGGGGCAGCGGCGGCTCTCGCGGGACGACGAAACGCACGAGCCGGCCGGGGCGACCGGGGCGGGCCGGGCCCTCGCCTGGCTCCTCATGATCACCGGGGCGGCCGGTGTGCTGTCCGGCTGGGTGATCACGATCGACAAGTTCAAGCTCCTGGAGGACCCCGGTTTCCAGCCCGGGTGCAGCCTCAATCCGGTCGTCTCCTGCGGCAACATCATGAAGAGCGAGCAGGCGGGGGTCTTCGGCTTCCCCAACCCGATGCTCGGACTCGTCACGTACGCCGTCGTCGTCGCCCTCGGGGCCGGACTGCTCGCCGGAGCCCGCTACCGGGGCTGGATCTGGCTCGGCCTCAACGCCGGCATGCTCTTCGGCGTCGGCTTCTGCACCTGGCTGATGTACCAGTCGCTGTACGAGATCAACTCGCTCTGCCTGTGGTGCTGCCTGGCCTGGGTCGCCACCATCGTCATGTTCTGGTACGTCACCGCGCACAACGTCCGGCACGGGCTGATCCCCGCCCCGGCGGGCCTGCGGACCTTCCTCGGCGAGTTCACGTTCGCCCTGCCCGTCCTGCACATCGGGATCATCGGGATGCTGATCCTGACCCGATGGTGGGAATTCTGGACCAGTTGACGTGACCCCCTCCTCCTGGCCGCGGGCCGCACTGATCGTGCTGCTCGCGGCCGTTCTCGTGCTCGCCCTGCCGTACGACCGGATCGCGCCCGGCTCACGGCACACCGCGGAGCGGGCCGCGCCCGACCCGGATCCGGTGACGGTGCCCTCCGGCTTCTTCACCGGCTCGGACGCGACCGGGGTGCGGCGGATCGCCGAGGTGCAGCGCTGGCTCGGCGGGGCGTCGCTGACGGTGGGGCACACGTATCTGCCCGGCGACCGCTGGTCCAACATCGAGGGCCACTCCGCGCTCTTCGAGCCGTGGGCCCGGTGGAAGGAGGAGCGGCCAGGGCGGCTGTTCGTCCTGAACGTGCCGCTGCTCGACCGCAGCGAGGAGGGTCTGCCGGACGGCGAGGTCCGCGCGGGCCTGCGGCGCGGGGCGGCCGGAGCGTACGACGTCCACTTCCGCACCCTGGGTGAGCGGCTCGTCGCACACCGGCTCCCGGACGCGGTGCTCGTCCTCGGCTGGGAGATGAACGGCACGACCTACAGCCACCGCTGCGGACCGGACCCGGAGGCCTGGAAGGCGTACTGGCAGCGTGTGGTGACCGTGCTGCGCGCCGTCCCCGGGCAGCGTTTCCGCTTCGACTTCACCGCGAGCCGGGGGCGGGACGCGGTGGAGTGGCCGCGCTGCTACCCGGGCGACGCGTACGTCGACATCATCGGGCTCGACGCCTACGACCAGCCCGAGGGGCTCGGCTTCGAGGAGCAGGTGACGGAGGAGTACGGGCTCGCGCACCATGTGAGCTTCGCGGCGGCGCACGGCAAGCCCGTCTCGTATCCGGAGTGGGGACTCTTCCGCAACGGCGACAACCCGGCGTACGTCCGCGGGATGCTCGACTGGTTCGCCCGGTACCGGCCCGTCTACCAGACGTTCACGGACTACTGTCCGCACGGCGTGTGGGAGTGCCCGGACAACCCCGAGTCGGGGCGGGTCGTCAGGGGCGCGCTCGGGGCGCCGGACCGCCCTTGACGTCAGGAGTCCTGGTAGGCCACCAGTGAGATGCCGATGTAGTGGGCGATGAAGGCGGCCAGGGTCAGCGAGTGGAAGACCTCGTGGAAGCCGAAGTAGCGCGGCGACGGGTTCGGGCGCTTGAGGCCGTAGATCACGCCGCCGGCGCTGTAGAGCAGCCCGCCGACGACGACGAGGACGAGGACGGCGACGCCGCCGGCCCGCAGGAAGTCGGGCAGGAAGAAGACGGCGGCCCAGCCCATGGCGATGTAGCAGGGCGTGTACAGCCAGCGGGGGGCGCCGACCCAGAAGACCCGGAAGGCGATGCCGGCGAGGGCCGCCGCCCAGATCGCCCACATGAGCGGCTCGGCCGTGGAGTCCGGGAGCAGGAGCAGGGTGAGCGGGGTGTAGGTGCCCGCGATGATCAGGAAGATGTTGGCGTGGTCGAGGCGCCGGAGGACGGCCTCGCCGCGCGGGCCCCAGTTGCCGCGGTGGTAGAGCGCGCTGATGCCGAAGAGCATGCAGGCGGTGAGCGCGAAGATCCCGCAGGCGATGCGGGCCCGGGGGGAATCGGCGAAGGCGACCAGGACGACACCCGCCACGATCACCGCGGGGAACATCCCGGCATGCAGCCAGCCTCTGAGCCTGGGCTTCACGAACTGCTCTATCTCGTTCACCGACGGCATGGCGGAAGTCATACACCGCATGCTACCTACGCGCGCGTAGGTCCCAAATATGAGTGGCGATGCTCACGTGGGCGGCCCCCTGGACATATGGGCGGTTCCATCGGATGATCAAATGAGTGCGGTCGGCACCGGATGAGCAGCTACGAAGCATCCGGGTCGCGGCCCCCACGGGGCACACACCTAAAAACCCCTCTACAAGGAGCAATCGTGGCGCGCGACAACGCGGCTCCCCAGACCCTTCCGACCCAGCACCAGGAGCTCGTCTCCTGGGTGAACGAGATCGCCGAGATCACCCAGCCGGACAACATCGTCTGGTGCGACGGCTCCGAGGCCGAGTACGACCGCCTGTGCGAGGAGCTCGTCGCCAAGGGGACCTTCACGAAGCTCGACCCGGCCCTGCGCCCGAACTCGTACTACGCGGCCTCCGACCCGACCGACGTCGCGCGCGTCGAGGACCGGACCTTCATCTGCTCCGAGAAGGAGGAGGACGCGGGCCCGACCAACCACTGGAAGGCCCCGGCCGAGATGAAGGAGCTCTTCGCGGGCTCCGAAGGCATCTTCCGCGGCTCGATGCGCGGCCGCACCATGTACGTCGTGCCCTTCTGCATGGGCCCCGTCGGCTCCCCGCTCTCCGCCATCGGCGTCGAGATCACCGACTCCGCGTACGTCGCCGTCTCCATGCGCACCATGACCCGCATGGGACAGGCCGTCCTCGACGAGCTCGGCACCGACGGCTTCTTCGTCAAGGCCGTCCACACCCTCGGCGCCCCCCTGGAGGAGGGCCAGGAGGACGTGCCGTGGCCCTGCAACTCCACCAAGTACATCTCGCACTTCCCCGAGAGCCGCGAGATCTGGTCGTACGGCTCGGGCTACGGCGGCAACGCCCTGCTCGGCAAGAAGTGCTACGCGCTCCGCATCGCCTCCGTCATGGCGCGTGACGAGGGCTGGCTCGCCGAGCACATGCTCATCCTGAAGCTGACCCCGCCGCAGGGCGAGGCGAAGTACGTCGCCGCCGCGTTCCCCTCGGCCTGCGGCAAGACGAACCTGGCCATGCTGGAGCCCACGATCTCCGGCTGGACCGTCGAGACCATCGGCGACGACATCGCCTGGATGCGCTTCGGCGAGGACGGTCGTCTCTACGCCATCAACCCCGAGGCCGGATTCTTCGGCGTCGCGCCCGGCACCGGCGAGCACACCAACGCCAACGCCATGAAGACCCTCTGGGGCAACTCCGTCTTCACCAACGTCGCCCTCACCGACGACAACGACGTGTGGTGGGAGGGGATGACCGAGACGGCCCCCGCGCACCTCACGGACTGGAAGGGCAACGACTGGACGCCCGCGTCCGAGACGCCCGCCGCCCACCCGAACGCCCGTTTCACCGTCCCGGCCGGCCAGTGCCCGACGATCGCCCCCGAGTGGGAGGACACCAAGGGCGTCCCGATCTCCGCGATCCTCTTCGGCGGCCGCCGCGCCACCGCCGTACCGCTGGTCACCGAGTCCTTCGACTGGAACCACGGCGTCTTCCTCGGCGCGAACGTCGCCTCCGAGAAGACCGCCGCCGCCGAGGGCAAGGTCGGCGAGCTGCGCCGCGACCCCTTCGCGATGCTGCCGTTCTGCGGCTACAACATGGGCGACTACATGGCCCACTGGGTCAAGGTGGGCGCGACCGCCGACGCGGCGAAGCTGCCGAAGATCTACTACGTGAACTGGTTCCGCAAGAACGACGCCGGCAAGTTCGTCTGGCCCGGCTTCGGCGAGAACAGCCGCGTCCTCAAGTGGATCGTCGAGCGCCTCGAGGGCAAGGCCGAGGGCGTCGAGACCCCGATCGGCATCCTGCCGACCGCGGAGTCCCTCGACACCGACGGCCTGGACCTGCCGGCCGAGGACCTGGAGTTCCTCCTCAAGGTCGACCGTGACGTGTGGCGCGAAGAGGCCGCCCTCGTCCCCGACCACCTCAACACCTTCGGCGACCACACGCCGAAGGAGCTGTGGGACGAGTACCGCGCGCTTGTCGAGCGCCTGGGCTGATCCCGCACCGCAGACTCGTGGTGGGTTGCCCCGAGATACCGCCCTGACCAGTGGGGTCACGACGGCCCACCACGATCCGCCCGGCCCCCGAAGCCCCCTCAGGCTCCGGGGGCCGGCGCATACCCTCCGTCGCCGCGCCCCTCCACGTACCGTGTGATGATCTCCTGGCGGATCGCCTCCGCCTCCCACAGCGCGGTGGCGATCGCCGTCGCCTCCTTGTGGAGCGCGGCCAGCTGCCGTTCGAGGTGGGTCTCCGGCGGCTCGGTGCCCGGGGCGAACCGCGACCACCACCGGGTCCGTACGAAGGTGTCGACGGCCTCCGGGATGTCCTGGCGGACCGCGCGGGCCAGGACGTGCAGATGCTCCGGGTCGCTCACCGAGCCCGGTTCGAGCAGGGCCCCCACGAGGGTGTCGAGCGCGGTGAGCCGCTCGCGGGTGGCCTCCGGCAGCTCCACCTCGGCCAGGTACGCGCGCAGGGTCGTGAAGTCGGCGCGCAGCGCCCCCAGCTGCTCGCCCGCGTCCGGGAAGTCCGGGGTGTCGGGCCGCTCCGGCGGCGCGATCAGCGCCCCCGCCCCGTACAGGCCCACGATGACCAGGGGCCAGAGGCCGCCGGCGGCGCCGGTGAGGGCGAGGCCGACTCCCGCGAGGCCGCCGACGCAGCCGGCCAGGTTCTTGCGGGATTCGGCGTATCTGAGCAGCGGGTTACTGGTAGCCACGGATCTCCTCGAAGGCGCCGTCCAGCGAACCACGGGTGGCGTCGAAGAGCTTGCCGCCGGTCAGGCTCGCGAGGTGGTCGAGCTCGGCCCGGTCGGAGTCACCGAAGAGGATCGGGAAGACCGGGGTGCCCTTCTGCCCGGCGGGCAGCGAGCGGTAGAAGGCGTCGAACGCGGCGGCCGGGTCGCCGTCGGTGTTCTCCCCGTCCGTCATGAGCACGATCGAGGTGAACGTGTCGGCGGGAGCCTTGCCGAGGAAGCGGTACGCCTCCTGGACGCTGGAGTAGATCGCGGTGCCGCCGGAGGCGGAGAGCTGCTGCGCGTCGGATCTGATCGCGCCCAGCGCCGCCTGGGGCGAGGCCGGGTCGACCGTGTGCGTACGGACCTCGCTCTGCTTCACCGCCGAACCGAAGGGCATCAGGGTGACCTCCTCCCGGTCCCGGAAGTCGCCGGTCAGCTCGGCGAGGGCCGACTTGAGCCGTTCGAGGCGCTCGCCCGCCATGGAACCGGAGGTGTCGAGGACGTAGACCGTGCGGGAGGGCCTGCGCAGGGTGTTGTCGTACGCGTCGAGCAGCCCGTCCGCCACGGCCCGGCTGCCAGGGAACGGCAGCTCGCGCCGCTGGTCGCGGGCGAGCGCGGGGGCAGGGCGGACGCCGGCGACCACGGGGCGGCGGAGCGTCCCCTCCGTGATCCGCTCCTGCGCCTCCGGGCCGCGGAGGTACTCGGTGAGCCGCCGCGCCGCGTCCTTCGCCTCCGGGCGGGCGGAGGTGAGGAGGCTGAGCGGGTAGTCGGCGGTGACGACGCCGTCGATCGGCCGGATCACGGTCAGGTCGTCGGGCTGGAACGAGGACCGCAGCACCGACTCGTAGTTGACGAGCGCGTCGACGTCGCCGCGACGCCCGTAGGCATCGGCGAGCCAGCCGGAGGAGCCCGATGTCAGCTTCTGCCCGCTGAAGAACTCCTTGAGCTTCGGGGTGGCCCGGCGTACATCCGCCCCGGTGAGCGCGGCCTGCGCGCCGGAGAGCCCCGAGGCCACCGAGACGAGGGCGGACAGGCCGGAGTTGGAGCGCATCGGGTCGGTCATGCCGTACGTCAGCTTCCCGGCGGCGACCGCCTGGTGCAGCTGCGACCAGGTGACCTTCGCCGGGTCCCAGCCGAGCCGGGCGACCGCGGCGGGCCGCACCCCGAGGGCGACCGGCGAGGTCATGATCGGCGTCTCGCTGGTGATCTTCTTCGCGGTGGCGGGATCGAGCCGGAGATAGTCGTTGGAGGAGAGCCAGACCGCGTCGTAGTCCTTGTCCGCCTTCCCGGAGGCGATGAGCTCGACGGCGTCGAGGGTGCCGACGTACGTGGGACGGACCGTGACGCCGGTCGTGCGGAGGGCCGTGTCGAGGACGGGCTCCATGTCGGTCAGCTCGGAGGAGGCGAGGACGCGGAGCGTGCCGGGGGCGACGGTGATGCCGTCGAGCCGGTCGTCGGTGCGGTCGGTGCGGTCTGTGGCGTCGCAGGAGCTGCCGGTCGCCGTGACGAGGAGGGCGAGGGCGAGGGCGGCGATCGTACGGGCGAGGACGCGGGGGCGGGGGCGGGTGCGCGGGCGGGGGTCCGTCCGGGGGTTCGTCCGGGCGGGGCGTGTGGTCGTCATGCGGGGCCGCCACCCTCCAGGGCTCCGGTGCGGCGGCTGCGCTCCAAGTGGGCGCTCGCCTCCCGGAGTTCGGCCGTCAGCGACTCGACCGTCGCCGCCATCGCCTCCGTCGCCTGCGCCTTGTACGTGTCGATGGCGTCGAGCGTCCGGTAGATCTGCTGGAACGCGGTGCGGAGCGTCTCCGCGCCCACCGCCGGGTTCGCCGCCAGGATCTGGATCTCACCCGCCTGCTCGGCCAGCATCTCGGAGTTGCCGCGGATCAGGTCCTCGGTCGTCGACCGCAGCACGTTCACCTGCTCGGTGACCTTCCGCTGGTGTTCGAGCGCGGAGGCGAGCATCACCGCGATCCGCAGCGCCGACAGGGTCGTCGTCGCCGCCCGCTCCACGCCCTTGATCAGTTCGTCGTTGTTCCGGCGGACCACGTCCATCGCCAGGTATCCCTGCGCGCAGACGGCCAGCTGGGTCAGCAGGTCCTGGTGCTTCTGCCGGACCGGGAAGAGGAGGTCGGCGCGGAGCGCGTCCGCCTGCGCGGGGTCGGGCGCGAGGGCGATGCGCTGCTCCACGGCCGCGTCGAGGGCGTCGGTGAGCACCGCGTACTCCTGGAGCTTGCCCATGGTCTCCCAGAGCCGGGCCCGCTCGGTCAGCAACGCGGCGTTGTCGCGCCGCAGTTCGTCCTGACCGCTGCGCAGGGCGCCGACGATCCGGTTGAGCGTGGTCTGCGAGGAGGCGTACTTGGCGACGTGGTCGCGCAGCTTGTTGCCGCCGGGGAGCTTCGCGAGGAGCCCTTTGAGGCCCTTGCCGGGGGTGTCCCTGGGGTCCAGGTCCTCGACGGTGCGCCGGAGTTCGACGAGGGAGGTGCCGACCCGGGCCTTGGCGTCGCCGCCGGAGGCGCCGGAGCCGAGGGAGCGGACCGTACGGTCGAGCATGCGGTTCGACTGCTGCGCGGCGGTGCGGATCTCGCCCGCGCCGAGCGCCGCGATCTCGCCGACGCGCCCGGCGAACTCGGGCGAGCGCGGGTCGAGTCCTTCGATCGAGCCGACGTACTCGGCGGCCCGGCGGGACATCTCCGTACGGACCGCCTCGTCCATCGGCACCAGGCCTGAGGCCTGCGCGGCGCGGACCGGGGGCACCGGCTCGGGCGGGGTGAGGACGAGCGGGGTGTCGTGCTCGGGCGGTGTCAGGGCGATCGTCCTTCTCGGATCCTCGGGCGCGGTCATGCGGTGTCCCCCTGGTCGCGGGCCCGCAGGGCCATGTCGTGCAGCACCTTGCTGGTGGGCACGGGCGCCTGGCGGACTCCGGTCAGCGTCTGGTTGAGGTAGGCGGTGTGGCTCTGGGTCGCGGTGGTGAACTCGCTCGCAGCGCCCTGCGGCCGGAAGCCGTGGCGTACCGCGAGCTTGCGCAACTCGGGGTCGGTGGAGAGGAGTTCGCCGAGGGCCCGGCCGTTCGGGGTGATCGGTACGAGGGTGTGGTCGCTGTTGACCGTGGTGTCCGGGTAGAGGACGACGAGGTCGCCCATCGGGCGGCCGGCCAGGAGCTGCGCGGCGACCTGGGACTCGTACACGAGGACGAGCGGGTTGCCGACGCCGCTGATGAAGTCGCGGAAGGGGGCGTCCGAGCCGGACTGCTGGGCGCCCTGCACCTGGACGAGCTTGCGGAGCAGGGGGGCCGTGCGGGTGACGGCGGCCTTGTCGCCCGCGACCCGTCCGCCGTCGGCGACGTAGCTCGCGGCGGCGAGGTAGAGCGCGCCGGAGTTGGAGGCGACCGGGTCGGTGGAGGTGATGAAGACGGTGCCGCTCAGCTCTGCGTGGCCCGCGGAGCCCTTGAGCTGCTGCCAGGTCCGGTCGCCGCGGGCGGCCGCCAGGTAGGCGTCCATCTTCAGGGTGCCGCTCGTGCCGCGCGGGCCGAGGGTCGCCAGGCCGTTCCCCGCGAGGACCCGGGCGGCGGCGCTGTGCGCGACGACGACGAGCGGCGAGTAGAACGGCCGCAGCGGGGCGGTCGTCGCCGTCTCCTCGGCCGGCTTCCGGGCCTTCGCGCGGAGCTCGTCGGCCGGTCCCTTCGAGGACGGGAAGGCGAAGTCGTAGCCGTCGAGGGGCAGTTCCTCCATGTCCCAGGACCCGGAGGTCTCGGATTGCACGGTGAAGCCCTTCGCGGCCAGGGCCTTCACCACCTGCGGGTCGGCGAAGAACTCCGCCTTCTCCGACCCGATGACTCCTCGCACGGTCTTCGTTGCCGTGCCCGTGTCCTTGTCGCCGCCCGTCACGAGGACGGCGGCCACGCCGCCGAGGAGCAGGACGGCCAGGACGATTCCCAGGATGCGTCTCACGGGGGCAGCGTGCTCGCGGAAGCCCACATTCCAGGGGGAGTTGGGTGGACGAGGGGTGAAGGAGCGATCCCGGTACCGAACCGGAGCGTGGACGGCCGGATACGGGGTGGTGGCGGGGTGGCGGTGCGGCGAGCGGGGGCGGGCCGGGGGCGCGCCGGCGGCCGGATGCGGCGGCCGGTGGCGGCGCGGCGGCCGGATGCGGGGCTGCGGTGGTGCGGTGGTGCGGCGGCCCGGGGATGGCCCGGGGGGTGGCAACCCGGTCCGCGCGGTTCGTGCCGCGCGGACCGGGGCCGTCAGGGGGTGCCGGCCGCGGTCAGGGTGGGTTCCCCGGCCAGCGCCTCGGTGTGCGCGTCCATGCGCCCGGCGGCGAGGATCGCGGCGGCCGTGTCGGCCCGGGAGGCGGCGACGACCAGGGCGCGGCCCGCGAGGGCGTGGGCCCTGCGGTGCAGGTCCTGTGCGGACGAGCCGCTCAGGCCCGCGTGGCGCGCGGGCGGTGCGCCGCGCAGCCGCGCCACCTGCCGGGCGATCTGCTCGCCGGCCTCCGTGTCGCCGAGCTCGTCGGTGACGGCGAGCAGGGCGGAGAGGTGCCCGGCGAGCTGGATGTCCAGCTCCTCCTCGGGGGAGCGGTGCGGGTACGCGTCGTGGGCGTCGTCGGCCATCCGGTGGACCGACTTGGTGCGGATCGGTTCGTACATGGGACGGCCTCCTAGTGCTCTGGAGCCATCCTAGCTTAGATTCTGTCTAAAGTTGATTCGGGTCCGGGGCCGTGGCGGTCACAGAGGGCGCGCGGGCCCCTAGGGCTGGCTGTAACCGTCCAGGAAGCGGCCGATCCGGGTCACCGCGTCCGCCAGGTCCGCCGCCGCCGGCAGCGTCACGATCCGGAAGTGATCCGGCTCGTGCCAGTTGAAGCCCGTCCCGTGCACGACCATGATCTTCTCCGCCCGCAGCAGGTCGAGGACCATCTGCCGGTCGTCCTTGATCTTGTAGACGTTCGGGTCGAGCCGCGGGAAGAGGTACAGCGCGCCCTTCGGCTTCACGCACGTCACGCCCGGGATCTGCGTCAGCAGCTCGTACGCCGTGTCCCGCTGCTCCAGGAGTCGCCCGCCCGGCAGCACCAGATCCTCGATCGACTGCCGGCCCTGGAGCGCGGCGGCCACCGCGTGCTGCGCCGGCATGTTCGCGCAGAGACGCATGTTGGCGAGGATCGTGAGTCCCTCGATGTACGAGGACGCGTGGTGCTTCGGGCCGCAGACCGCGAGCCAGCCGGAGCGGAAACCGGCCACCCGGTAGTTCTTGCTCATCCCGTTGAACGTGAGGACGAGGAGGTCGGGGGCGATGGCGGCGGTCGGGGTGTGCGTGGTGCCGTCGTAGAGGATCTTGTCGTAGATCTCGTCCGAGCAGACGACCAGGTTGTGCCGCCGGGCGATCTCCGTCAGGGAGCGGAGCATCTCGTCGTCGTAGACCGCACCCGTCGGATTGTTCGGGTTGATGATCACGATCGCCTTGGTGCGGTCGGTGATCTTCCGCTCGATGTCCGCGAGGTCCGGCATCCAGTCCGCCTGCTCGTCACAGCGGTAGTGCACGGCCGTACCGCCCGCCAGCGAGACCGACGCGGTCCACAGCGGATAGTCGGGGGCCGGGACGAGGACCTCGTCGCCGTCGTCGAGCAGCGCCTGCATCGACATCTGGATCAGCTCGGAGACGCCGTTGCCGAGGTAGATGTCCTCGACGGAGAGCGGGATGCCCTTCGTCTCGTAGTGGCTCATCACCGCCCGGCGGGCCGAGAGCAGCCCCTTCGCGTCGCCGTAGCCGTGCGCGTGGGAGAGGTTGCGCAGCACGTCCTCAAGGATGGCGGGAGGGCACTCGAAGCCGAAGGCGGCCGGGTTTCCCGTGTTCAGCTTGAGGATGCGATGACCCGCGGCCTCAAGCCGCATCGCCTCTTCGAGCACCGGACCCCGGATTTCGTAACAGACGTTGGCGAGCTTCGTGGACTGGATCACCTGCATGACGAGAGCTTACGGCCGTGTCGGCCGGGGCGCCTCGTGTTTTGGGACACGTCGGACACCGGGACCCCCATCGGACGGCCGCGATGTGACCCGTGTCGCACGCACGGTGTCGTGCTCCCTACAATCCGGCCACATGAGCCACCACGCCCCCGGAGTCGCCGCACCCCGACCCGGCCGACGCCGTCACGCCCCCGCACGCCGGGGCCGGGGGACGGTCTGGCTGCTCGCCGCCGGCGGCGTCGCGGTCCTCGGGGTCGGAGCCGCGCTGCTCGCCGGAGGCGGGGGCGGCGGGACGGGCTCGCAGGACGGGGGAGCGCCCGAGGGGCCGCCCGCGCTGATCCAGGCGGACCCGACGGACGGCTCCGACGGCGCGGACGGGGAGCCGGGCTCCCCCGAGGCCTCCGGCTCCCCGGACCCCACGGCCGCCGACGGGCGGAAACCGGACGGGGGCGAGGACGGCGGCACCGGCCCCTCCTCCTCTCCGACGGCCCGGGAACCGGACCGGACGACTGCTCCGTCCGGGGCAGGAGCGGCCACCGCCGGCCCCACGGCCGGACCGGAGGCCGACCCGTCCGCCGACGGCGACGGACACCAGGACAAGCCGGGACGCGGCCGGGGGCAGACCAAGCGACCCAGGTAGCCGGACGAGGGCCACCCGGCGGCGGGATAGGTTGGCACGTCATGTGGGCTATCAGCGCCTCCGGATCCCGGTGGCTGGGTGCGGTCGGGTCCGTCGGCGTCGCCGTGGGCGGGTGGGCCGCCGGGACGCTGCCCGTGCGCGGCGGCTGGGGGCTCTGGGAGCCGCGCGGCTCCTCGCTCGCCCTGGCAGGCGGCCTCCTCGCCTACCTCGGCCTGACCCTGCTCGTCGCCGCCTGGTGGCGCTACGGCGTCCTGCTCGCCCGGGGCCCGCGGGACGGCGTGCCCGCCACCCTCGCCTGTTGGACCGCCCCGCTGCTCCTCGCCCCGCCCCTGTACAGCGCCGACGTCTACAGCTACATCGCCCAGGGCGCCATGGTGCTCGAAGGTCACGACGTGTACGGCGGCGGGCCCTCCGTCCTCGGCCCCGGCGAGCTCGGCGCCGACGCGGCGGCGAGCGTCGGCGGGAACTGGACGGACACCCCCGCCCCGTACGGGCCCGTCTTCCTGCTCCTCGCGGCGGCGGTGGTGAAGGTCACCGGCGGGGCGATCGTGCCCTCCGTCCTCGGGATGCGGCTGATCGCCCTGGCCGCGCTCGCCCTGATCGTCTGGGCCGTACGGGGACTCGGCGGCGGGCCCGGCGGCCGCGCCGGCGCGCTCTGGCTGGCCGCCCTCAACCCGCTGCTCCTCATCCACGTCGTCGGCGGCATGCACAACGACGGCCTGATGATCGGGCTCCTGCTCGGCGGCGTGCTCCTCGCCACGCGCGGGCGGTGGGTGCTCGGCTCGGTCCTCGTCGGCCTCGCAGTGATGATCAAGTCGCCGGCGGCCGTCGCGCTGCTGTTCATCGGCGTGCTGGTCGCCCGCCGGGACGGTGGCGTACGCGGCCTGGTCAAGGGCCTCGTCCTGCCGGGGGCCGTCGCGGGCGCGGTCGCCGCCGGAGCGACGGTGCTGGCCGGGACCGGGTTCGGGTGGCTGCGCACCCAGAGCGTCGGCGGGTCGATCCACACCGCGCTGTCGGTGACCAGCGACCTCGGGCTCGGCCTCGGGCTGCTCGTCGGGGACGACCCCGCGCCCGTGAAGGGCGCCGTGCAGACGGCGGGTCTGGCCGTGGCCGCCGTGGTGATCCTGGTGCTCGCGTGGCGGGCGTGGCGGGGGGCCCTGGACCCGGTCCTCGGGCTCGGCCTCTCGCTGGTGGCGCTCGTCGCCCTGTCGCCGATGGTGCAGCCCTGGTACGTGCTGTGGGGGACGGCCGTCGTCGCGGCGGTCGCCTGGCGCAGCCGGGCGGGGCAGGTGCTCGCCGTCGTCTCGGCGGCGCTCGTGTACGAGACGGCGCCGTCCGGGCACACGCCCTGGTTCGGCTTCGTGGTGGCGGGGGCCGTGCTGGTGGCGGGCCTGGTGTGGGTGCGGCGGCATCCGTGGCCGCCGGCGGCGGACGGGGTGGCGGCGGACGCCGCGCCGGTGGCCGTCGGGCGGTAGGGGACACGCTCGCCCCGTGCGGGCGCGCCTGTCGTCACGCGGGCGCGTGCGTTCGGCAGCGTTTCCGGCGGGCGCTCGCCCCGCGCGGACCCGCCCGCCATCACGCGGACGCCGCCCGCCGTCACGCGTGCGCGTGCGTCCGTTCAGTGTGTCCGGCGGATCGAGCGGCCCGCCAGGACGTCCGTACGGCGGCCGTCCTCGATCACGAACCTGCCGTCGACCAGGACGTGCGGGATGCCCACGGGCAGGGTGCGGGGTGCGGAGTACGTCGCGCCCGCTGCCACCGACTCCGGGTCGAAGAGGACCAGGTCCGCCACGTAGCCCTCGCGGACCAGGCCCCGGTCCGGAAGGCGGAGGCGTGCCGCCGGGCGGCCGGTGAGGTGGGCGACGCACTCCTCCAGGGAGAGGACACCGAGCTCCCGTACGTACCGGCCCAGGTACCGCGGAAACGTCCCGTACGCGCGCGGGTGCGGCTTCAGGCCCTGCAGGATGCCGTCCGAGCCGCCCGTGTGCACCCGGTGCCGCATGATCGCCCGTACGTTCTCCTCGTGGCCCACGTGCTGGAGGATCGTCGTGCCGAGGCGGTCCTCGATCAGCAGCCGGCGGGCCGTCGCCCAGCCGTCCACGCGGCGGCCCGTGAACTCCGCGAGTGCCGGATCCGACACCCCAGAGACCTCGATCGTGTCCCACTCGACCGGCACCCCGTGGCAGCCGTCCGAGCCGAGGACTTCGAGGTGGTGCCGGATGCGTTCGGCCGTCCCGTCGTCCCGAAGCCGCGCGAGCACCGCCTCCGGGCCGCCCTCGCTCGCCCAGCTCGGCAGCACGGCGACCAGGGTCGTACAGCCGGGCGTGTACGGGTACGTGTCCAGGCTGATGTCCGCGCCCGCGTCCAGGGCCTCGTCGAGGAGGGCGAGGAGGTCGGGGGCCCTGCCCCTGTTCACACCGAAGTTCATGGTGGCGTGCGCCAGGTGCAGCGCGCAGCCCGCCTCCCGGGTGAGCGTGATCATCTCCTCGTACGCGCGAAGGGCTCCCGCCCCGTACGAGCGGTGGTGCGGGCAGTAGTAGCCGCCGTACTCCGCCACCACCCGGCACAGCTCGGTGAGCTCGGCGTCCGGCGCGTACATCCCGGGGGTGTACGTCAGGCCGGACGACATGCCGACCGCGCCCTGTTCGAGGCCCTCGGCGACGAGCCGCCGCATCCGGTTCAGCTCGGCCTCGCTCGCGGGGCGGTCCTCCCAGCCCACCGCCTGCATCCTGACCGTGCCCTGGGGGACGAGGTAGGCGGCGTTGACGGCGATGCCCCGGCCGCCGTGCGCGCGGTCGAGGCGGTCCAGGTACCCGCCGACGGTCCGCCAGTCGAAGTCGATGTCGTCGCCGTGGCCGTTCCATCCGGTGATCGCCGTGCGCACCTCCGCGAGCGTGCGGTCGTCGACGGGCGCGTACGAGAGGCCGTCCTGGCCCAGGACCTCCAGGGTCACGCCCTGCGCGGCCTTCGCGCTGTGGTCCGGGTCGCGGAGCAGCGCGAGGTCGCTGTGGGCGTGCATGTCGATGAACCCGGGGGAGAGGGCGAGGCCCTCGGCGTCCACGACGCGCCGGGCGGTGGGGCGCCGGCAGCCGGCCGCCGCGCCCTCCTTGACGATCGCGGCGATCCGTCCCCCGTCGATCGCCACGTCGGCGCGGTAGGAGGGGCCGCTGGAACCGTCGACGACCTCCGCGTCACGGAAGACGAGATCCATGGCCGTCCCCTAGAAGAAGGTGCGGATGTGGTCGACCACCGTGCCGTCCGCCTCGACGAGCGGGATCAGCTGCCACTTGTCGAAGGACGTACAGGGATGGGAGAGCCCCATGCCGACCCAGTCGCCGACCTCCAGGTCCGCCCCCGGTCCGGTGGCGAGCCAGGCGTGCTGGTCGGAGAGGCCGGTCACGGTGATGTCCTCGGCGGCGCGGATCTCACCCGTGCGGGCGTCACGGACCGCCTGCGCCTCCGGGAGGTGCAGGTCGTGGGCGGCGTCCCGCTTGCCCGCGTTGGTGAAGGCCTGCTCGGCGGTGGGGCGGGAGACGACCTGCGACCAGAGGCGGAACGCGGGCTGGAGCGCCCCCTCCTCGGGCATCCGGTTGAAGGGGGTGAGGTTGCGGTACTGACCGTCGTCGTGGGAGACGTACGCGCCGGAGCGCAGCAGCCTGAGGACCGGGAGCGAGAGTTCGGGCAGCTCCGCGAAGACCTCGGCGACCGTGTCGAACCAGGCGCTGCCGCCCGCGCTGACGACGATCTCCCCGATGCCGGCGTCGAAGCGGCCCTCCTTGTCGAAGGCGGCGGCGAGCGCGGTCAGCCGGAGCAGCCAGGCGCGGACCCGCTCGGTGTCCGGCTTCGGCACCTCGCCCTCGTACCCGGCGACGCCGACGAGCCGCAGCGTCGTGACGGCGGCGACCGCGTCCGCGACGGCGGCGCACTCGGCCTCCGTACGCACGCCGGTACGGGCCCCCTCGCCGGCGCCCAGCTCCACGACGACGTCCACGGCGCGACGGGCGCCCGCCGCGCGCAGGGCCTCGTCCATCAGCTCCACGCCACAGACCGAGTCCACGTAGCAGACGAAGCGGAAGTCCGGGTCGGCGTCGAGTTCGGCGGCGAGCCAGCGGAGGGCGACGGCGTCGACGACCTCGTTGGCGAGGAAGATCCGGGAGATGCCGTGGCCGCGGTAGACGCGGGCCTGGTGGGGCACGGCGGCGGTGATGCCCCAGGCGCCGTGCGCCAGCTGCCGGTCGAAGAGCTGCGGGGCCATGGAGGTCTTGCCGTGCGGGGCGAAGGCGAGGCCGTGGCGCTCGGCGTAGGTCTCCAGGAGGCGGAGGTTGTGCTCGACGGATTCGGCGGAGAGGGCGAGTACGGGGGTGGTGTAGCCGCCGGTGAAGAGGTTGCGCCGCTGGGCGGAGAGCTCGCCTACGGTCAGGCCCTCGGCGTCCGGGGGCAGGGCCTTGAAGCGGTGGTCGACGCGCTCGTTCGCCAGGTCGGGCATGAGGCCTCCTCGTCGGTGCGGTGTCGTGTTGCAGGGTGTGCAACACTCATTGCGCATATTGCTCATGGCTGTCTAACATCCGGGCCAAGGCCGGGTCAATGGACCCGTAGGAGTCGCAGGGAGCCCGACAGTGAGCGGACACGCGCCCCCGGACGCGACCACGGACACGTCCGGACCCCCGCCCACGGAACTCGTCTGTCTCGGTGAGTCCATGGTCACCTTCCTTCCCGGCCGCCCGGGCCGCCTCGCCGACGTTCCCGCCTTCACCCGCGCGATCGGCGGCGCCGAGTCCAACGTCGCCTGCGCTCTCGCGGCCGCCGGGCACCGCGTGAGGTGGGTCGGTCGCGTCGGGCGGGACGGGTTCGGTGACCACCTGGTGGAGACGATCGGTGCGTACGGGGTCGATGTCGGCGCCGTACGCCGCGACCCGCACCGGCCGACCGGCGTCTACTTCCGCACCGCCACCGACCGGGCCACCGACGCGCACGAGGTCGTCTACTACCGGGCGGGCTCGGCCGCGTCGGCCATGTCGCCGGCCACCGTCCCGTACGCCTCCGTCGCCGATGCGCGGATCCTCCACCTCACCGGCATCACGGCCGCGCTGTCCGCCGACTGCCTGGCGCTGATGCGGGAGCTCACCGCGCCTCGGCCCGGGCGCCCGCTGGTCTCCTTCGACGTCAACCACCGGCCCGGGCTGTGGGGGAGGGGTGCCGGCGTCGCCGCCGAGGTGCTGCTGGAACTTGCCCGTCGGGCCGACCTGGTGTTCGTGGGGGCGGATGAGGCGGAGGTGCTGTGGGGTGTCGCCGATCCGGTGGCGATCCGGGGAGTGCTGCCGGAGCCGGCGGGGCTTGTGGTGAAGGGGGGTGGGGAGGGGGCGGTGGTGTTCGAGCGCTGCGCGGGTTCGTTCCCCACCCCGCCCCTTCCCGAACCGGGGCTCCGCCCCGGACCCCGGTCCTCAAACTCCCCCTACGCCTGGCGGCGTGGGGGGACCCCCAGACGGGCTGGATCTGCCGCCCACAGGGCCCCCGACACCGTCACCCACGCCCCCGCCCCCCGCGTCGACATCGTCGCCCCCGTCGGTGCGGGCGACGCCTTCGCCGCCGGGTTCCTCTCCGCCACCCTCCGCGGGCTCGACGCGCGAGCCCGGCTCCGGCACGGGCACCTCATGGCCGCCGCCGCCCTCACCGTGCCCGGCGACCTCGCCACACCGCCCCGCCGTGACCACGCCGACCGGCTGGCCGCGCTCGACGAGGCCGCCTGGGGGACACTTCACCTCGGTCCCGGCTGGACGGTGCGCCAGGGCCCCGACCAGGCCGGGGACTACGACGGCCCGGACCCGACCGGGGGCCACCAGGGCCCCGACCAGGAGGTACGTACGCCATGAGCCAGACCGTCGACCGGGCGCTCAGCATCCTGCCGCTGCTCGCCCAGGGCCCCGCCGACCTCGGGCAGGTCGCCGAGCGGCTCGGCGTGCACAAGTCCACGGCCCTGCGGCTGCTGCGCACCCTCCACGAGCACGGTCTCGTCCACCGGCAGCAGGACCAGCGCTACCGCCTCGGGGCCCGGCTCTTCGCCCTCGCGCAGGAAGCCGTCGAGAACCTCGACATCCGGGAGATCGCCCACCCGTACCTCACGGCCCTCAACGAGCGCATCGGGCACACCGTCCACCTCGCCGTGTACGAGGAGGGCGAGGTCCTCTACATCGACAAGGTCGAGAGCCGCTACCCGGTCCGTATGTACTCGCGCATCGGCAAGCCCGTCGCGATCACCGTCGCCGCCGTCGCCAAGCTGCTCCTCGCCGACCTGCCCGAGCCGGAGCGCCGTGCCGTCGCAGGCAAGCTCGACTACCCCCCGTACACCCCCCGTTCGACCCCGAACGCCGCCGCCTTCCTCCAGGAGCTGGCGACCGTACGCGAACAGGGTTGGGCCACCGACCTCGGCGGCCACGAGGAGTCCATCAACTGCGTGGGCGCCCCCATCCGCGGCGCCGACGGGCGCGTCGTCGCCGCCATGTCGGTCTCGGCGCCCAACGTGGTCGTCACGGCCGAGGAACTCCTCTCCCTCCTCCCGCAGGTGCGCGGCACCGCGGACGCCATCAGCCGCGAGTACTCCGGCGAAGCCCCGACGAAGGAAGCCAGCGCATGACCACCGAGAAGACCGCCCTCACCCCCGCCACCCACACCGCTCCGCCCGCGAAGTTCTCGCACGGCGTGAAGAAGGGGAACATCCTCCAGGTCGCCGGCCAGGTCGGCTTCCTGCCCGCCGTCGAGGGCCAGGCCCCCGCGGTCGCGGGCCCGACGCTGCGCGAGCAGACCCTCCAGACCTTCGCCAACGTCAAGGCGATCCTGGAGGAGGGCGGCGCGAGCTGGGACGACGTGATGATGACGCGCGTCTATCTCACGGACGTGGACCACTTCGCCGAGATGAACGCGATCTACAACCAGTACTTCGAAGACCAGAACCTCAAGGCCCCCGCCTCCGCCCGCACAACCGTCTACGTCGGCCTCCCCGCCGGCCTCCTCATCGAGATCGACGCCCTCGCCGTCCTCGGCTGAGTCCGGGGGCGAGGCCAGAACGGCGAAGGCCACGACAGGGCGCCCCGGCGAATCACCGCCGGGGCGCCCTGTCTCACGGACGTACAGGCTGTCAGGTCGTGCAGTACTGCGCCTGCTTGCCGATCGAGCGGTACATGCAGTCCGCGTTCTCCAGGAGTTGGAGGACGGCGTCGCGGTTGCGGCTCGTCTCGCGTTCGATGACCTCGTCGGGCGGGTAGAAGCCGCCGCCCGAGGACGACGCCGGGTACATCTCGAAGGTGTAGCCGAAGATCTTGTGGACGCCCCAGAGGTAGTCGTCGATCGAGCCGTCCGTGATGTAGAGGTCGCTGGACTGCTCGGGCGTGTAACCGTTGCTCGCAGCCATCTTGCCGCCGACGGTCGCGAAGGCGTCCCGGTCGTCCTGGGTCATGCCGGGCGCGGTGTTGGCGGTGGTCCAGCCGAAGGGCCAGAGCACCAGTTCGCTGTACGTGTGGAAGTCGATGGCCGCGGTGATCTGCTGCTTGCCGCCGACCACCCGGGAGCGGACGAAGTCGGCGACGACCTTCACCTCGGGGGCCGACTCGGGGGCCGTGCCGCGGTACGTCTCGGAGCTCTTGGAGCCGGAGGAGCCGCCGCAGCAGCCCCACTTGTAGTTCCAGTTCCGGTTCATGTCCGTGCCGATGTACGACGAACCGGAGTTCGGCTGCCGGTTCTTGCGCCAGCTGCGGTAGGAGCCGCTGGCGATGTCGTACTCGCCGCCGTCCGGGTTGAGGTCCGGGATGATCCAGATCTCGCGGCCGTTCACGGCGCCCGTGACCCTGGAGTCGCTGCCGTACCCCGCGCCGAGTTCGCGCAGCAGGTAGAGCGCCATCTCGACGGTGAGGTGCTCGCGGGCGTGCTGGTGGTGGGTGAAGAGGACCTCGGGCTCGTTCTCGTCGGTGGCGACGTTGTCGCTGATCTTGATGGCGACGATGTCCCGGCCCTGGTACGACTTCCCGATCACCTGCTTGCGCATGATGGACGGGTAGGCGGCGAGCCGCTGGTCGATCTCCGCGTTCATCTCCGCGTAGTTGTGGTACCTCGCGTCCGCGGAGGGGAAGTCGAGCGGGCCGACGGAGTGGTCGTGCTCGCCCTCGGTCGCGCGGTTCGGCGGGCCGGGAAGCGCGACCGGCTTGTAGCCCAGCGCCTTGAGGTTCCTGAGCTGTTCGGTGTTGGCGCTGACGACGACCGAGCGGGCGTCGACCTCGTCGATCGAGACGCCGGTGGCCAGGAGCGCGGTGCGGGCGGCCGGGGTGGAGGGCCCGGCGACCTCGTACTGCCGGATCACCTCCTCGGCCCCGACGGCGATACGGGCGGCGGTCGGCGCCGGGTCGGCCCCGGCGGGTGAGGAGAGGGCGGAGAGGGGCGCCGCGAGGGCGAGCGCCACGAGGGCCGCGAGGGTGGCGGACCTTCTGCCGCGGGTGGGACGTCGCATGCTGTCTCCTGGGTGGGGAGTGTGGGGGTGTGCGACAAGCTCGTGCGGGTGTCCGGCCCACATGGTGGCGCCATGTCATGGACCGGTCAAGATGACGAGTTCGGCCATACTGTCCCGCGTGGGGACCCTCATCGGCAGATACGTCATCGAACACAAGCTAGGCGAAGGCGGCATGGGCACCGTCTATCTGGCCCGATCGCGCGGCGGGCGTGCCGTCGCCGTCAAAGTGGCCCGGCCGGAACTCGCCGCCGACCCGTCCTTCCGCGCGCGCTTCCGCGCCGAGGTCGCCGCGGCCCGGCAGGTCGGCGGCTTCCACACCGCGCAGGTCGTCGACGCCGACCCCGACGCCGAGGCGCCCTGGCTCGCCACCGCCTACATCCCCGGCCCCACCCTCTCCGCGCTCGTCCTCGCCCAGGGACCCATGGGCGAGGAGCGGCTGCGCTCGCTCGGCGCCGCGCTCGCCGAGGCCCTGGAGGCCATCCACGCCTGCGGGCTCGTCCACCGCGACCTCAAGCCCGGCAACATCGTCATGGCCTCCGACGGGCCGCGCGTCCTCGACTTCGGCATCGCCCGCGCGGTGGAGTCGACCCGGCTCACCGCCACCGGCTCCGCCTTCGGCACCCCCGGCTACCTCGCCCCCGAACAGGCCCTCGGCGAGGAGGTGACGGGCGCCGCCGACGTGTTCGCCCTGGGCGCGGTTCTCGTCGCGGCGGCCGGCGGACGGCCCTTCGGGGACGGTACGCCGATGGGCCTCATGTACCGGGCGGTCCACGAGGCCCCGGACCTCGCCTCCGTGCCGGAGGCGCTGCGCGGGCTCGTCGGCCGCTGCCTCGCGAAGAACCCGGCCGAACGGCCCACGCCGGAGGAGATCCTGGACGAGCTGGGATCGGGGGTGGGGGTGATGCCTGTCGCTGCCTCTGATCCTGGGCCTGCGCCTGTGCCTGTGCCTGCGCCTGCGCCTGATCCTGTTCCGGCTTCCGCCGACGCGGTTCCCGTGCCTCCCTACGCGCTGCCTACGCAGCCTGCCGACATCGCCGTCCCCGGCTTCGTACCGCATCCCGCCACCCTCTTCGTACCCCCGCAGCCCTCCGTACCGCCGCTGCCCGCGCCGGACTTCGTCGCCGCCGACCGGAGCTCCGGGATCGCCGTCGACGCGGACGGGGTGTCGCTGCAGCTCTTCGGCGAGGAGGCCGACTTCGCCTGGGCCGAGATCGGGGCCGTACGGTACGAGCGCGTCCGGCGCGGCCGGGCGCTCCGTGTCGCCGTCCACCTCTACGACGGCTCGGTCTTCGACTGCGAGGTCGACGGCCGCCGTGCCGCCCGGGTCGACGAGTGGATCCTCCGGCTCGACCCGGTGCTCGCCCGGTACCTGCCCGTGTGAGGGAACGGCGCAGCGCCGCCGGGTGAGCGGCGGCGCTGCGGTGTGACGTGTGCGTGCGTACCGTTACGGCAGGTTGTGGACGTGCGGGCCGACCGCGTTCGACCAGGCGTTGCCGGCCGTCGCGTCCCAGTTGGTCGACCAGGTCATGGCGCCGCGCAGCGACGGCCAGGTCTGGGCGGGCTTGAAGGTGCCGCAGCCGGTGCCCCTGGTGAGGCAGTCGAGCGCGTTCTTCACGATCTGCGGGTCGACGTAGCCGCTGCCCGCGCCCCGCGTGGAGGCGGGGACGCCCAGGCCGACCTGGGACGGGGCGAGGCCGCCCTGGAGCTGGATGCAGGCGAGCGCGGTGAGGAAGTCCACCGAGCCCTGGCTGTACACCTTGCCGTCGCAGCCCAGCATCGAACCGCTGTTGTAGTACTGCATGTTGACGACCGTGAGGATGTCCTTCACGGTGAGCGCGGTCTTGAAGTACTCCGTGCCCGTGTTCTGCATGTCGATGGTCTGCGGGGCCATCGTCAGAACCATGGAGGAGCCCGCCTTGGCGGAGAGCTGGCGCAGCGCCTTGGTCAGGTAGGTGGAGTTGATGCCGTGTTCGAGGTCGATGTCGACGCCGTTGAAGCCGTACTCCTGCATCAGGGCGTACGCGCTGTTCGCGAAGGCGGTCGCGGAGGCGTCACTGTTGATCGTGACGTTCCCCTTCTCGCCGCCGACCGAGATGATCACGGACTTGCCGGCCGCCTTCTTCGCGGCGATGTCGGCCTTGAAGTCGGCGACCGAGGCGTAGCCGACGGCCGGGTCGAGGTTGAAGACGATCTGCCCCGGCGTGGCCGTCGAGTCGGCGAAGGAGACGGCGATGATGTCGTACTGCGCCTGGACGTCCCGCAGCTTCTGGACCGTGGCGCCGTTGTTGAAGTTCTGCCAGTAGCCGGTGAGGGCGTGCTTCGGCACGGCCGGGCCGGGGCCCGGGTCGGTGACCTTCGCGGTCCGCGCCGAGACGGCCGAGGACTTCGCGGACTCGCCCGCGGAGTTCGTCGCGGCGACCTGGAACTGGTACGCGGTGTCGGCGGTGAGTCCGGTGACGGTCGTCGACGTACCGCTGACGGTCTGCGGGTTGGCGCCGTCCCGGTACACCTTGTAGCCGGTGGCGCCGGAGACCGCGCCCCAGCTGAGGGCGACCGAGGACGAGGTGACCGTGCCGGCGGCGAGGCCGGCCGGGGTGGACGGGACGACCGGGTCGGGGTCCTGGCCGCCGCCGCCGTCGGGACCGAAGACGCTGACGTCGTCGACGAGGTAGGGGGAGGTGCCGTACCAGCCGTGGGTGTAGATCTGGACGGAGGTCGTGCTCGCCCCGGTGGTGAAGGTCGTCGTGAGCTGCTTCCACGCGGCGCTGTCGGGCGTCCAGGTGGAGACGTCGGTGGTGCCGGTGCCGGTCGCACCGAGGTAGGCGTAACCGCCCTGGACCCAGGCGCTGAGCGTGTACCTCGAGTTGGGCTTCACGGTCACGGTCTGCACGCACTTGGCGTTGTCGAGCCCGGCCGGGGTGGCCCTGAGGGCGCCGGCGCCGGTGCGGACCGGGGAGGAGACGGCGGCGCCGCTCCCGGCGGAACAGGCCCAGTTGGTGAGGCCGCTCTCGAAGCCGGCGTTCTTGGCGACGTTGACGTCCGCCGCCTGCGCGGTGCCGGCTCCGCCGACGAGGACGAGCCCGGAGCCGACGGCGAGCGCGAGCGCTCCGCCGAGCCAACGGCGGCCTTGCGTGGTGGCCTCGCGGCGGGTGGTGGTGCGGTCCACGTGCATCCTCCGGTGGGGGAGTTGGGGATGTGGAGGTGCCGTACGTCTTCGTCGTCGTACGGAGGGCTCGTACGGGGTACGAGGCTGTACGGGGGGTGCGGGGGTACGGATTCGCGGGAGGTGCGGACGGTGGCCACCGTTGTCGGAACAAGCTGGTCCAGACCAATCGCGTTGTCAAGACCTCTGGCAACAAGCGCTGTTCGCGCGGAACCCGGGTGCGCCGAGCGGCTCGAACCCCGAGCCCAAAGAAATGGGGACAGGTTGGCGGATTGTGTGTTCACCACCCCGGGGGACGTGGATAGGGTGCAGAGGCGGCAGCACCCTGCGGTGATGCCGTGAACGCGGTAAGTGATCCACGGCCCCCGTGAGCCCGGAGGCCGGAGGGGACGGGGGGTCCGACGTGGCGACAGCGATCGCGGTCACCAGCGCCGACCTGGTGCTGCCGCCGACCGACCCCGGAACCCCGCACGCCGCCGTCCTCCCGGCCCCCGGGACGCAGTCGCTCGACGCGTCCGTCGCCGACATGCAGCAGCTCCTCTCCCGGCACGGGTACGTGGTCGTCGTCTGCCCCACCTCCGCCCCGGCCGCCGTCGAGAACCGGCTGCACGCCGTCCGCGGCCTGCTCGAAAGCGACCGGATCGCCCTGGTCCGCACCGACCTGCCGCCCCTCGGCGCCGCCGTACTCGTGCGCCAGCTGCGGCAGTTGGCGGGCTGCGACTTCAGCCCCGGCGTCCTCGCCTCCGCCGCCCGACTGCTCGCCCACTACATCTACGCGGGCGCCGTCCTCGGCTCCGTCTCCCGGCTCGACCGCGTCCCCGTCAGCCTCGGCTCCCACCTCAAGAGCTGGCTGCCCGGCGCCCACTTCGCCGCACTCGCGGGACCGACCCCGCAGATCACGCGCGTCGGCAACGGGGAGACGCCCCTCGCGGGCCCCGAGTTCACCACCGAACTCCTCCTCGCCCGTGGCCAGCTCCAGACCGACTGGCCCACCACCACCCTCGTGCCCCGCTGGCAGATCCAGGGCGCGACCCAGGAGACCCCGCTGCCCGCGACCTCACCCGGCTGGTGGGGCACCGGAAAACTCGTCGAGTTCGCCGCGTACCTCCCCGACCTCCCCGTCCTCTACCAGCTCGTCTCCTCCGTACGGCGCGAGACCTGCCACTGGTGCACGATGGACCTCATCGGCGACCGCTGCGGCTTCTGCGCGGCCCCGTTGACCGTGGGGGGGCCGCCGGAAGCGGGCGCGCGCGGCATCGGTTCCGGCACCGGCACCGGCACCGGCATTGGGCCCGGCTCCGGCGGGCACGCCGGCACACGCGCCCTCGGGCCCGGCGCGCACACCGGCGCCCGCGCCCTCGGCTCCGGCGGGCACACCGGACCTCCTTCCGTCCGCGCCCTGCCGTGAACCACCCCTCGCGCCGCTCGCGCGACGTCCGGCGCGGCTTCCCGGCCTCCGGCCCCGGCCTCGCCCCCGTACGACCGCCCGACCGCCACGCCCGCCAGTCCCACCAGCCCGGCCAGCCCGGCCAGCCCCACCAGTTCCGCCCGCCCCGCCCGCCCGGACCCACGTCTCCGACCGAGGAAGTACGGCCATGAACTCCCGCCAGCGCCGCGGCGTCATCCTGCTGCTGCTGTCCGTCCTGTGCGCCCTCGGGGCCTTCGCCGGTGTCCTCGCCGTCATCAGCGACGTGAACTCCAAGGTCGGCCCGGAGACCACCGCGTACCGGATCAAGAAGGACGTGGCCCCCTACGCACCGCTGACCGCGAGCTCCTTCGAGAAGATCACCATGCCGAAGCGCTGGCTCTCCGAGACCGCCGTCACCGACCTCCGCCAGATCCAGGGCAGGATCGCCGTCACGAGGCTCAAGGCCGGCTCGCTCCTCCAGACCGACATGATCGTCGAGCAGCCCGAACTCCAGCCGGGACAGCAGGAGATCGCGATCATGGTCGACGCGGCGACCGGCGTCGCCGGAAAGATCAACGCCGGCGCCACCGTCAACATCTACGCCACCTTCGCCGGCGAGAACAAGGGCGACCCCTCGCAGTCGCGGATGATCGTCGCCGGCGCCCGCGTCCTCTCCGTCGGCAAGCTCACCCCGATCCGCGACAGCTCCGACAACTCCAGCCGCACCACCCAGGCCGTCCCGATCAGCTTCGCGCTCTCCACCCTCGACACCCAGCGCGTCGCGTACGCCGAGTCCTTCGCCGAGCACGTACGCCTCGCCCTCGTCGCCCCCACCACCGGCGGCGCCCCGGCCGACCAGCGCGACCGCACCTACACGCTCGAAAAGGACAAGTGAGGCCGGTATGACCACCAGGATCCTGCCGGCCGTCGGAGACCCCGACGCGGCCCGGTCCGTCACCACCCTGATCGGCCAGCTCCCCGACGCCGAACCCGCCCCGCCGGTCACCGACTCCACCCAGCTCGTCGACACCCTCGCCCGCCTCGCCGCCGCCTCCCTCGACGAACTCCCCGAGGTCGTCCTCGTCCACGAGCGGATCGGGCCCGTCCCCGCGCTCGAACTCGTCCGCGAGGTCGCCCTCCGCTTCCCCGCCGTCGGCGTCGTCCTCATCACCGCCGACGCCAGCCCCGTCCTCTTCTCCGCCGCCATGGACTCCGGCGCCCGGGGACTCGTCACCCTCCCCCTCGGTTACGAGGAGCTCGCCAGCCGCGTCCAGGCCGCCGCCCAGTGGTCCGTCGGCGTCCGCCGCCACCTCGGCGGGGCCGCCGAGCAGGTCACAGGGCCCGGCGGCACCGTCGTCACCGTCAGCGGCGCCAAGGGCGGAGTCGGCACCACCGTCACCGCCGTCCACCTCGCCCTCGCGGCCCGCGCCTCCGGGCGGTCCGTCGCCCTCGTCGACATGGACCTCCAGAGCGGCGACATCGCCTCCTACCTCGACGTCCAGTTCCGTCGCTCCGTCGCCGACCTCGCCGCCATCAACGACATCTCGCCGCGTGTCCTCCAGGACGCCGTGTACGTCCACGAGACCGGACTCTCGCTGCTCCTCGCCCCCGCGGAGGGCGAACGCGGCGAAGAGGTCACCGACCGCGCCACCCGCCAGATCGTCAGCGCCCTGCGCGGCCGGCACGAGGTCGTCGTCGTCGACTGCGGCTCCCAGCTCAACAGCGCCAACGCCGCCGCCATCGAGATGGCCGACACCGCCCTCCTCGTCGCCACCCCCGACGTCGTCGCCGTCCGGGCCGCCAAACGGACCGTACGCATGTGGGAACGGCTCCAGGTCCGCAAGGCCGAGGAGACGGTGACCGTGGTCAACCGCCATCACCGCTCCGCCGAGATCCAGCCACCCCTCGTCCAGAAGATCACCGGCACCCGGATCGCGGGCGTCTCCGTCCCCGCCCACTTCAAGGAACTCCAGGCCGTCGTCGACGCCGGCCGCCTCCACGAACTCGACGCCAAGTCGACCGTCAAGCAGGCCCTGTGGACCCTCGCCGGAGAACTGGGCCTGGTCGGAGCCCCGGCCGCCGCGGCCCCCGGCAAGGCGGGCAAGCCCGGGAAGCAGCTCGCCCGTACCACCGGCGACCGCGGCTCCCTCGGGCTGCGGCGCCGCACCGGAGGACGCTGAGGGATGCGTACGTACCGGGACGTGAGCAGGGACGACAGGGGACAGGTGGCGGTCGAATTCCTCGGCATGGTGCCGGTCATCCTGCTCACTCTCGTCCTGCTCTGGCAGGTCGTCCTGGTCGGGTACACGTACACCCTGGCGGGGAACGCGGCGGACGAGGCGGCGCGGGCGTGCGCGGTCGACGGCGACGGCGTCGCCGCCGCGAGCCGCCACATCGACGGTGCCTGGAGCGTCTCCGGCGGCGATTGCGGAGGGAGCGACGACATGGTCCACGTCACGGTCACACTTCGGGTGCCGGTCCTCGTGCCGGGTGTCGGCGGTCTGTTCGACGTCGTGGGTGAGGCAGGCGCGGTACGGGAGAAGGTGACGGCGCCGTGAGGAAACGTCCGGCGCGCGACCGGGGTCAGGCCGCCATCGAATACCTCGGGTTCCTGCCCATCCTGCTCCTCGTCGGTCTCGCGGGCTTCCAGCTCGGCGTCGCCGCGTACGCCGCCCAGCAGGCGGGCACGGCGGCCCGCGCGGCGGCGAGGGCCGCGAGCATGGACGAGGACGAGAACGCGCCCACTCCCGAGGCCGCTGCCGACGCCGCCGTGAGCGGCTGGGTCGCGAAGCGTTCCACCGTCACCGGGGGCCCGGGTGACGGGGAGGCCGTCTACACCGTAAGAGTCGAGATCCCCTCCGTCGTGCCCTTCTGGGACGGCTTCGGCACCGTGGAGAAGACCGCCGTCATGCCCCTGCCCGACGAGGAGGTCCTGCCATGAGCCTGCGCAGCCGCATCAACGCCCCCGAGGAGCGCGGCAGCACCGCCGCCGCCCGGGAGGACGGGCATCTCGTCGCCTCCTTCCGCGCCAAGCTCCTGGAGGAGATCGACCTCACCGAGATGTCCGCGCTCGCGGCGGCCGAGCGCCGGGCCCGCCTGGAGCGCGTCCTCGGCCACATCATCAGCCGCGAGGGCCCGGTCCTCTCCACCGCCGAGCGCGCCCAGCTGATCCGCCGCGTCGTCGACGAGGCCCTCGGGCTCGGCGTACTCGAACCGCTCCTCGAAGACGCCTCCATCACCGAGATCATGGTCAACGGCCCCGACCAGATCTTCATCGAGCGCAACGGCCGCGTCGAACTCCTCCCGCTCCGCTTCGCCTCCCACGACCAGCTGATGCAGACCATCGAGCGGATCGTCTCCACGGTCAACCGGCGCGTCGACGAGTCGAACCCCATGGTCGACGCCCGGCTCCCCTCCGGCGAGCGCGTCAACGTCATCATCCCGCCGCTCTCGCTCACCGGGGCCACCCTCACCATCCGCCGCTTCCCCCGCGCGTACACCCTCCACGAGATGCTCGGCCTCGGCTCCCTCGACGAGCAGATGCTGCTCCTGCTGTCCGGGCTCGTCCAGGCCAAGTTCAACCTGATCGTCTCCGGCGCCACCGGCACCGGGAAGACCACCCTCCTCAACGCCCTCTCCGGTCTCGTCCCGGACGGCGAACGGATCATCACCATCGAGGACTCGGCGGAACTCCAGCTCCAGCAGTCCCACGTGATCCGCCTGGAGGCCCGACCGCCGAACATCGAGGGCCGGGGAGCGATCTCCATCCGCGACCTCGTCCGCAACTCCCTCCGCATGCGGCCCGACCGGATCATCGTCGGAGAGGTACGCGGCGGCGAGACCCTCGACATGCTCCAGGCGATGTCGACCGGCCACGACGGCTCCCTCGCCACCGTCCACGCCAACTCGGCGGAGGACGCCTTGATGCGGCTCCAGACCCTGGCGTCGATGTCGGAGGTCAAGGTGCCGTTCGAGGCACTCCGGGACCAGATCAACAGCGCCGTCGACGTCCTCGTCCAGCTCACCCGGCACCCCGACGGCACCCGCCGGATCACCGAGATCTCCGTCCTCGCCTCCCACGGGCGCGAACGCTTCCTGCTCGCCACGGTCTGCCGCTTCCACGCCCAGCCGGTCGCCGCCGACGGACGGGTGTACGGGCAGTTCACGTACCACCCGCTGCCCCGACGGGTCGCCGAACGCCTCTACCTGGCCGGGCAGCCCATCCCGCAGGCCTTCGGCGTAGCAGCGACCGACGCCCACCTGGCCACCCGAGAGGCGGAATGACGATGACCGGCGTCCATCTCGCCACCCGAGAGGCGGAGCGATGACCGACCCCTTCTGGCTGACCACGGGCGTGACCCTGCTCGCCTGCGTCCTGGGCATCATCGGCGTCCAGGTGTACGCGAACGGGGCCCGCCGGCACGCGGAACTCGTCGCCCGCCTCGACGAGACCGCCGCGCCCGACGTCGCCGGCCGCCGCAGACGGCGCTTCCGGGCCATCGACCGACGCGTCCGGCGGACCGCCCTCGGCCGGAAACTGGAACTGCGGATCGCGGCCACCGGCCTCGACGTCACCCCCGGCGAGTTCACGGTGGCTCTCGCGGCGACGGTGGCCGTCCTGTGGATCGTGGGCCAGGCCGCGCTGTCGACGTTCTTCGGCCCGATCTGCGGACTGCTCGGAATCTGGGTCGCCATGGGCTACCTCGGCTGGCAGCGCCAGAAGCGCATCGAGAAGTTCATCAACCAACTCCCCGAACTCTCCCGCATCCTGGCCAACGCCACCCAGGCCGGGCTCGCCCTCCGGATGGCCCTCAGCCTGGCCGCCGACGAACTGGAGGCCCCCGCCGGAGTCGAACTGGAGAAGGTGGCCCAGCAGCTGGCCGTCGGCACCTCCCTCGACGACGCCCTCGGCGAACTCGCCGAACGCCTCCCCTCCCGCGAACTCGTCGTCCTCGTCACCACCCTCGTCCTCGCCAACCGGGCCGGCGGCACCGTCGTCTCCTCCCTGCGGAACCTCACCGAGACCCTGGAGGAACGCAAGGAGACCCGGCGCGAGGTCCGCACCCAGCTCTCCCAGGTGAGCATGACCGCGTACTCCGTGCCCGTCATCGGCGTCGGCTCGCTGCTGCTCATCGACAACATGCAGCCCGGCGCCCTCGACCGGATGACCAGCTCGGGCGTCGGACAGTTCGCCGTCGTCGCCGCGTTCGCCCTGTACGTGGTCGGCTTCGTCGCCATCCGCCGCTTCTCCAAGATCGACGTGTAGGGACAGGACAGCCACCGTGGACCTCCTCCTCGCCCTCCTCGCCGGGCTCGCCGTAGCCGGGGCCGCGTACGGCGTCCGCCTCTACCGGGCGGACGCCAAGATCCCCGACGACCTGAAACTCGCCCTGGAGGTCGGCGCGACCCGTACCGGGGCCGTCGACTCGGCGGTCGACCGCCTGGGCATGCGCTGGTCGCCCGCGGTGCTCCGCCTGATGGGCCCGAAGAGGGTCAACGCGGTCCGGCGCCGCATCGACCTGGCGGGCAACCCTGGGGGTCTCACCATCGACCGGTACGGGGCGAGGCGGGCGGTGTACGGCTTCCTGGGCGTACTGGGCGGCCTGCTGATGCTGAGCAAGGGCTCGTTCCTTGTGGCACTGCTCCTGTTCGCCTTCGGCGCGTTCTGGACGGAGGTCGGCATCTGGTCGGCGGTCCGTATCCGCAAGGACCAGATCGAACGCACCCTGCCGGACTTCCTGGACGTCCTCGCCGTCGTCGTCTCGGCGGGGCTCGGTTTCCGCCAGGCCCTCGAACGGGTCGCGGAGAAGTACGAGGGCCCGTGGTCCGACGAACTGCGCATCACGCTGCGCCAGATGGACATGGGCGTGAGCCGCCGCCAGGCCTTCGACGAACTGCGCCGCCGCAACGACTCGGAGCAGGTGGCCCAGTTCGTCACCGCGCTCCAGCAGGGCGAGGAGCTGGGCGCGCCGATCGTCGACACGCTCATCCAGATCGCCAACGACATGCGGCGGACGGATGCCCAGAACGCCCGCCGCAAGGCCGCGAAGGCGGTCCCGAAGGCCACGATGGTGATCACGACGCTGATGGTCCCGGCGACGATGATCCTGCTGGGCGCGGGCCTGTTCCTGGGCACGGGGACGGACTTCGGGTCGGTGACGGGCGAGTGAGCGCCGATGCGCGGTGACATATTCGGGGGAAAGGGCTTCGCGCGCGCAACAGGATGTGCCAGAGTGCGGACGGAGTGTGAGGGAGGTGGAGCGATGGACGCGACGGTGACGTGCCGCGACAACCGTCAAACCGCCCCCGGCGCATCGGCCGAGGCCATAGCCTCCTGGCAGGGCACCAGGCCCACCCGATGACCCAAGCGCAGGCGTCTGTACGCGGAGGGGACCACGATGAACGACGCGATGCTGAAGGCCTTGACCAGGGCCAGGCTCGAACTGACCGCGGGGGCCAGGTCGAGGGACCGCGGGCAGACGGCGGTGGAGTATTTGGGGATCATTGTGGTGGTGGTGGCGATTGTGGTGGCGATCACGGGTACGGACATCGGCCAGTCGATCAAAAATGCCATCACGCAGAAGATCGCCGACTTGACGAAGTAGCACGATCTGCGTGGCGAGGCGATGAAGGGCAAGCCTTCCCCGTCTACATCGCGGTGATTGCCGGTCTGCTGTTCCTGGCCTTTGCATACTTCGCGGTGGGGCAGGCTGCGTCTACTCGCAACAGTGCTCAAACTGCTGCCGATGCTGCGGCCCTGGCAGCTGCTCAGGATGCCCGGGATCAGTTGCGCGAGGGCTGGCTCGAAGTCATCCTCGACCCAGATCAGTGGGACGGGTTCCTGGAGGGCGAGGCGTACGACGGCCCGTCTGCTTGTCAGAGCGCGGCGGATTTCGCGTCCCGTAATGAGGCTGTGCTGACGCCTCCTGGTTGCGAACTGCTGTCCTCTGAGGACCGCGGGTTCAGGGTGACGGTGCTCACGGCGGGCGGAGAGGCGAAACCCGCCAGGGCGTCCGCCGAGGCGGTGATCGAGCCGCTTTGCAGGTTCGAACCACAGGAGCCCTCTCCGGATCCGTCGACTCCACCACCATCTCCTCCACCTACGGATGAGCCCGAGCCCGAGGAAGAGGAACCCGGTCCGATCCTTGGGCTTGCCTGCGATGGTGAGCCGTGGGAGATCGACCCCGAGGATCCAAGGCTCCCCAGCGCCACCGAACTGTTCACGGTACGACTGTCCGAATGACCTGCGACGAGCAAAGGAAGAGCGGTACATGAGCGTGCGGTACGCATGGAATCGCCGAGGGGCGGTGGCCGTCGTCGCCGTTGCGTCGATGGCACTCTTCGTGGTCGGTTGCGGCGGTGCGGAGGAGAAGCCGAAGGCGGACAAGCCGGCTGCGACGACGACCACCTCTCAGGAGGGTGAGACCGCGCAGGGCTCGGAGCCGGTCGAGGAGCCGATGGAGGCGCTGGCAGTCCTCAAGGGGCAGAAAGGCCTAGAGCTCACTCTCAACTCGGCAGTCCGTGACCTGGGCGGGTTTCTCACTGTCAAGGGGCAGCTGAAGAACACATCAGGCACGTCCAGCATCATTCCTGCCCAGGCAAGTGGAGATGAGACCGAGGTCGTGAAGCACGGCAACTCGCTCGGTGGTGCCACGCTCACCGATTCTGCAGGCAAGAAACGCTACTACGTCTTGCGTGATACCGACGGCCGCCCGTTGACGACCACCGGCCTGAGCATCCTCCCCGCAGGGGAGACCGCCGCCGTCTTCATGCAATTCCCCGCACCCCCCGCCTCCACCACCGAGGTCTCCTTCCAGCTCCCCACCTTCGAACCCGCCACCCTCAAACTCTCCTGAGGCGACGCCATGACGACGACCTACCGCCGCCTCGCCGCCCTTGCCATCGTCTCCGTCGCGCTGGGGCCCCTCGCCGTGCCCATGGCCTACGCCGACGATCCGCCGGGGTCCGCCGCCAGTGCCTCGCCCCCGCCCGTCATCGACGCCAACGCCCCGGGGCTCATGCTTCCCGACGGTGCCAGTCTCGCGCCCGCCAAGGTGCTCGACATCAAGCAGATCGTCGAGGAGGAGGGCGGGCAGCAGCGGCGGCAGGACACCAATGTGGACGTGACGTTCGCGCTGCAGGCCGAGGTGCTCTTCCCGAAGAACAGTGCCAAGCTCGGGCCCGCCGCCCACGCGCGGATCGCCGCCATCGCCGCCGAGATCAACAACCTCGGGTCCGGCCGCGTCCGGGTCTTCGGGTTCACCGACAACCTCGGGACGTACGAGCACGGGCTCAAGCTGTCGAAGCAGCGGGCCGTCGCCGTGCAGCAGGTGCTCGCGCGGAGTCTCGACCCGGGGACGAGCTTCGACATCCGCGGGTACAGCGAGGACTACCCGATCGCCGACAACGGCTCCGAGGAGGGTCGGAAGAAGAACCGCCGCGTCGAGATCTCCTTCCCCCGTACCTCCTCCTCCGCCCCCTAGGGCGACAACGACGCCAGCGCCGTCCGGATCGTGGCCGTCATGCGGTCCGGGCGGTGGAACACCTCCCCCGCCGTGAACCGCAGCACCCGCCGCACCTCCGGGCAGGACTGCAGCGCGTTGAAGCGGGCCACGTCCCGTTCGTGGGCGCGGCGGGTGCCGTGGAAGGCGTAGCCCTCGACCTCGACCGCCAGGCCCTCCGCCCGGAAGAGGAAGTCGGGGCGGAGCCGGAGCCGGCCGTCGGCCGTGCGCAGGGGCGGCTGTGACTCCGGGAACAGTCCGGCGTCCCGTATCCGCAGCCTCGCGACCGTCTCCGCGGGGGAGCCCGACGCCGCCTCCGCCAGCCGCAGCCAGGTCCGGGCACGGGCCGCTCCCCGCCGGGGCGCGGCGAGTTCGGCGGCGAGTTCCTCGTACCGGACGAGCGGCTCCCGCCGTACTCCTCCGACCCACCGCCGCGCGAGCGCCGAGTCCGCCGTCGCGACTGCCTCCTCGCGGTTGCCGCAGCCCCGTATGAGGTCCCCGACCGTCCTCGCCGGCGTCGTCGTCCGCAGGCCGCGGCGGGTCGTGCGGTCATGGCCCGTCAGGTACCTCGTCGCATGGGCCCGTATGAGGTCGCCGTGGGACGAGCGGGCCGGTCGGAGCGCGGTGAACTCCGGCAGGTCGACCCACCGCGCCGCTCCGAGCCGTTCGATGCGGTGCAGTCCGGCCGCCGTTCCGTGGCTGCACACCAGCTCCGGGCGCAGGAGTTGGAGCGCCGTGGCCCGTACCCTCCAGTCCACCTCCTTCCCCGGGGCCGCCCAGGCGCCCCGGCAGATCCGCTGCCAGCCGTCGCGGCGCAGGCGGCCGGCCAGGCGGCCCGGAGGGCAGCCTGCCGCGACCGCCCAGACCGTCAGGAGGACCCCGCCCCTGGCGAGGATCGCCAACTCGTACATACGCCCAACGATCCACGGAAGAGCGACACTTCGCACCCCCTGTGGAAAACCTCCCGAAAGCCGTCGTCAGGAATCTGCAAAGGTGGGGGACAGGTGCCGCGGGCAGGAGCATTCTGGACGGATGACGACGACTCCGAGCGAGACGCCGAGCCCGACCGCCGACCCGATCGTCGGCCCGACCGCCGGCTCCACCGCTGGTCCGTCCGCCGGCTCGACCGCCGGCCCGATCGTCGGGTCGCCCGCCGGCTCGACCGCCGGCCCGTCCGCCCGCCCTACGCCGAGCGTGCAGTTGGTCAGTGATCTCGTCAGCCGGATCCCCGAGTTCCGGGACGTGTACGAGAACCACGTCCTCCATCAGGGCGGTGTGCAGCCGCACGTGTTCTTCTGGGACGTCGTCCAGAACACCGTCCGTTCCTTCCTCGGCGAGACCCCGGACGAGACCCCGGACGAGACCCCCGCCCCGGTCGCCGCCGACTGGCGGCGCACCCTCGCCTTCCTGGAGGAGCAGAGCTGTCGCGGTGTCCTCGGCATCGACGAGGTCATCGTGACGTCCTTCCTCGGCGACCTGCCCTCCCCGCAGGAGCCCGGGCACGCCATCGTCCATCAGCTCGGTCCCGTCATGGCCGCGAAGTTCGTTCGTATAAGGCCCCTCGGCTGACCCTGCCGCCCCCTCGGGATAATCGGGCACATGTTCGTGCCCAGTCCCACCCGTCCCACCCTCCCCACACGTCTCACCCGCCCCACCACTCCCGGCCGCCCCGTCCGGCCCGCCCGTCCCAGCCGCCCCACCCTCATCGCCCTCGGCGGATACGCCGCCACCCGTCTGATCGGCCTCGCCGTCCTCGCGATCGCCGCCGCCGCGACCGGTGAGGACGGGCTGCACCGGCTCAAGGGGCGCTGGGACTCCGTCTGGTACGTGCGGATCGCCGAACACGGTTACGGGTACGAGATCACGCTGCCGAACGGCGACGTCCACTCCGACCTGGCCTTCTTCCCGCTCCTCCCCGCCCTGGAACGCGGCCTCTCCACCCTCCTCCCCATGGACGCCGCCACCGCCGGGCTGCTTGTCTCCTGGGCCGCCGGGCTCGTCGCCGCCTGGGGCATCCACCGCTGCGGCGCGCAGGCCTTCGGAACCCGCGCGGGCGTCGTGCTCGCCGTCCTCTGGGGGGTGTACCCGACCGCGTTCGTCCAGTCGATGGCGTACTCGGAAACGCTGTTCACCGCCCTCGCCGCCTGGTCGCTGTACGCGGTCCTGCGCGGGCGCTGGATCCTGGCCGGCGCCCTCTGCGCGGCCGCCGGGCTCACCCGGCCGACGGCCGCCGCGCTGATCGCCGCCCTCGGGATCACGGCCCTCGCCATGCTCGTACGGGACCGGCGGCTGCCCCTGCGGACGGTGACCGGGGTCCTGATCGCCCCGCTCGGCTGGCTCGGCTACATCGTGTACGTCGGGGTCCGCGAGGGCAGCCCCACCGCCTACTTCGACGTCCAGGCCGCCTGGGGCAACTCCATCGACGGCGGTGTCGCCCTCGCCCGGTTCATCGTCGGGCTGCCGTGGCCCGCCGCCCTCGGTCTGTGCGCGGCCCTCGCGCTGCTCGCCTGGCTCGTCGCGCTGTGCATACGGCAGCGACAGCCGCTGCCGCTGCTCGTCCACACGATCGGCGTCGTCTTCGTCTCGCTCGTCGGCGCCGCGTACTTCGGCTCCCGGCCGCGGCTGATGATGCCCGCCTTCGGACTGCTGCTCCCGCCCGCCGTGGCCCTGGCGAGGGCCAGGAACCGTACCGCCGTGCCCGTCCTCGCCGGACTCGCGCTGACCTCCGGCGCGTACGGGGCCTTCACCCTGCTCGGTTCGGGCCCGCCGTGAGGTGTACGGAGACCCGCTCCCCGGGCCGAAGCCCCCAAGCCGCCATCGCTCCCGCCTCCGCCTCCAGGACGTGCCGGCCGCGCGGCCGGACCATGCCGAGGCGCCCCGGCCGCATCGTGACCACGGACAGGACCCTGAACGAGCGGTCCAGGTAGGCCACGTCGATCGCGAAACGCATGCCGAAGGTGTGCACGCTGTTCGTCGGGGTGATCAGCAATGCCCCCTTGATCCCGTCCCGGCCGAGCAACCCCCGCCGCCTCGCCCGGTACGAGGCCGCGACCTCCAGCGGCACCGTCGCGGACGCGGCCGTCAGCGTCCCCCGCCCGTCCGCCCATCTCCCCGCGCTCCATCTCCCCGCGTTCCATTTCCCCATGCGCCAGACCGTAGCGGCCTGCCGACCCTAGGGTCTGCTCCGTGTACGTCACGCTGATCGCCCTCGCCGCCCTCTGGGGCGCCGCCGTCGGCCTGCTCGTGCCGCGTGCCGCGTACCGGCTCGCCGTGGCGTCCGAGGAGCCGTGGCGGGACCGCTGCCCCGCCGGGCACGCGCTCGTGGGGCCCGCGCGCGGCTGGCTCGGCGGCCCCGGGCGGCGGGACTGCGCGACGACCGCCGCCCCGCTCACCGCGCCGCTGCTCACCGCCCTCGCCTGTGCCGCGCTCGCCGCGGCGACCGGCGGGCCCCGGCCCGAGCTGGTGGTCTGGCTGCTCGGCGTGCCCTTCGCCGTGCTCCTCGCCAGTGTCGACGCGCGCGTGCACCGGCTGCCGGACGGGCTCACCCTGTCGCTCGCCGTTGCCGTCCCCGTACTCCTCGGTGCCGCCGAACTCCTGCCGTACGACGCGGGCTCCTGGCTCCACGCGCTGCTGGGCGCGCTCGCCCTCGGCGGTGCCTATCTGGTGCTGTTCCTGATCAACCCGAGCGGTCTCGGCTTCGGCGACGTCAAGCTGGCGCTGCCGCTGGGCGCCGCCCTCGGCTGGTACGGCTGGGGTGTCCTCTTCGCCGGAGCCTTCGCCGGCTTCCTGCTCGGCGCGGTGTACGGCCTCGGGCTCGTCCTGCTGCGGCGGGCCGGCCGCTCCTCGGCGATTCCCTTCGGGCCCTTCATGCTCGCGGGCGGGCTGCTCGGCCTTCTCCTCGGCGCCTTCACCGCGCACCCCTAGGCGTGCCCCTCAGGCCTCCCCGCGTCAACGTCTCCCGCCCCGGAGGTCCCCCTCCGGAGGGACGGAAGTCCGCCGCCACGCCGGGGCGCAAACCCGCCACAGGGCCCCGCACCCCTTGTGCCGACTGGGATCCGGCGAATCCGGCGAGGTTCGTACGGCGTACGTGGCGCGCAACACGACTATCGAAGGGTTATGGTGGAAACCCCCCCTCGGGCCGGTCCGTATCCCCCCCACGGACCGGCCCGTTTTTTCTTTCCCGCGCCCGCGCTCGCGCCCCGCCGGAGGCCTCGGCCCCGGCCCGCGTCAGCCCCGCCCGGCCCAGATGTTCGTGCCCCGGGTGTCCACGGCGAACGAGTCGATCTCCACGAGCTCCGCGTCGGTCAGCGGCGGGCCCTGAAGCGCGGCCACGTTCTCCTCCAGCTGGGCGACGCTGGACGCGCCGATCAGCGCCGAGGTCATCCGCTCGTCGCGCAGGACCCACGACAGCGCCAGCTGCGCGAGCGACTGCCCGCGCCGCGCCGCGATGTCCGCGAGGCCGTGCAGGCGCCGCAGCACCTCGTCGGAGAGCAGGTTCGGGTCGAGGGACTTGCCCTGCGTGGCCCGCGAGCCCTCCGGGATGCCCTTCAGGTACTTGTTGGTGAGGAGCCCCTGCGCCAGCGGCACGAAGGAGATGCAGCCCATGCCGGCGTCCTCGAGGGTGTCGAGGAGGCCGTCCTCCTCGGTCCAGCGGTTGATCATCGAGTACGAGGGCTGGTGGATGAGGGCCGGGACACCCATGTCCCGCAGGATGCGCGCGGCCTCGGCGGTCTGCTCGCTGTTGTACGAGGAGACACCCACGTACAGCGCCTTGCCCTGGTGGACGGCGGAGGCCAGGGCCCCCATCGTCTCCTCGAGAGGGGTGTGCGGGTCGAAGCGGTGCGAGTAGAAGATGTCGACGTGGTCGAGGCCCATCCGCTTCAGGGAGGCGTCGAGCGAGGACAGCAGGTACTTGCGGGAGCCCCACTCGCCGTACGGGCCGGGGTGCATCTCGTAGCCGGCCTTCGTGGAGATGATCAGCTCGTCCCGGTACGGCGCGAAGTCCTGGGCGAAGAGCTTGCCGAAGTTCAGCTCGGCGGAGCCGGGCGGCGGGCCGTAGTTGTTCGCCAGGTCGAAGTGGGTGACGCCGAGGTCGAAGGCGCGGCGCAGGATCGCCCGCTGGGTGTCGAGCGCGCGGTCGTCGCCGAAGTTGTGCCAGAGGCCGAGCGAGACCGCCGGGAGCTTCAGGCCGCTGCGGCCCGAGCGGCGGTACTCCATGGCGTCATAGCGGTCCGCGGAGGCGCGGTACAAGGGGGAATCAGTCACGTATCTCTGCTTATCACGGACTTGTGACAGTCCCGGGCTGGGAGCCCGTCGCCCGTGCGCAGTACTCTGGCGGCTTGCGGACCGCCGATGCCGGGCGGGCCGCCGCTGCACAGAGGGGTAAAGAACGGTGAACCTGCGCGACCTGGTGTACGGGCTCTACGCACGCCGGGTGGAAGGCCGCCTCGACCATGACCAGGTGCCCAAGCACATCGGGGTCATCCTCGACGGGAACCGCCGCTGGGCCAAGGCGTCCGGCGGGACTCCCGAGCAGGGGCACAAGGCCGGCGCGGACAAGATCCAGGAGCTTCTCGGCTGGTGCGCCGAGACGGACGTCGAGGTCGTCACGCTCTGGATGCTCTCCACGGACAACCTGAACCGGCCCGAGGAACAGCTCGTACCGCTGCTCGGCATCATCGAGAACGCCGTGCGGGCGCTGGCCGCCGACGGCCGCTGGCGGGTCAACCACGTCGGCACGATGGACCTGCTGCCGTCCCGTACGCAGTCCGTCCTGAAGGAGGCCGAGCAGGCCACCCACGCCAACACGGGGATACTCGTGAACGTGGCCGTGGGCTACGGCGGCCGGCAGGAGATCGCGGACGCGGTCCGTTCGCTGCTCATGGAGCACGCGGGGCGGGGGACGAGCTTCGAGGAGCTCGCCGAGATCGTCGACGTCGAGCACATCTCGGAGCACCTGTACACGCGCGGCCAGCCCGACCCGGATCTGGTGATCCGCACCAGCGGCGAGCAGCGTCTGTCCGGATTCATGCTGTGGCAGAGCGCCCATTCGGAGTACTACTTCTGCGAGGTGCACTGGCCGGCCTTCCGCAAGGTCGACTTCCTGCGGGCGCTGCGTGACTACGCCGCCCGGCACCGGCGTTACGGAACCTGAGACGGGGCGCCCTCGGAGCGCCCCGGACCCGGTCGGAACCGATCACCTCGTGTTCATGAACACGTCGTCATATGCCGTGGCATGGCAAGGCCTGATCGAGGGCATATCCCTGGTGAAGTGAGCGGCACGGAGACCGCCACCCGGGAGGCCCCTTGCACCAGGACGACCGTGCGGTACACGTACGGGAGAAGCGGAGGGCCGTGGTTCGGCCCGCGCATCGCGGCCTGAGCCCGGTCCCATTCCGCCGCGACACCGGTTCCGTCGCACCCCGACCTCACAGGGGTCTTCCGAGGGGGTCTGTCCTTCCGTGGTGACCAGCACGAAGCGCCGCCTTTCAGACCGGCGCACCTATGTTCTCGACACCAGCGTCCTGCTGGCCGATCCCAACGCCGTATCGCGGTTCGAGGAGCACGAGGTAGTGCTCCCGATCGTCGTGGTGACGGAGCTGGAGGCCAAGCGGCACCATCCCGAACTCGGCTACTTCGCCCGGCAGGCCCTGCGCCTCCTGGACGACTTCCGGGTCCGGTACGGGCGTCTGGACGCCCCGCTCCCCATCGGGGACCTGGGCGGCAGCCTGCGTGTCGAACTCAACCATTCCGACCCCGGTGTACTGCCCGCCGGCTACAGGTTGGGGGACAACGACTCACGGATCCTCGCGGTCGCGCGGAACCTCCAGGCGGAGGGGTACGACGTCACGGTCGTCTCCAAGGACCTGCCGCTGCGCATCAAGGCCTCCTCGGTGGGACTCCTCGCCGAGGAGTACCGCGCCGAGCTCGCCATCACGGACGCCAACGGCTGGACCGGGATGTCCGACCTCGCTCTCTCCGGGGAGCAGGTGGACCTGCTGTACGACCAGGAGTCGCTGTACGTGCCGGAGGCCGCCGAGCTTCCGGTCCACACCGGTCTGGTGCTCCAGTCCGAGCGCGGCAAGGCGCTCGGCCGGATCACCGCCGAGGGGAACGTACGGCTTGTCCGCGGCGACCGGGAGGCCTTCGGGCTCCGCGGCCGCAGCGCCGAGCAGCGGATCGCGCTCGATCTGCTCCTCGACCCGGACGTCGGCATCATCTCGATGGGCGGCCGGGCCGGCACCGGCAAGTCCGCGCTCGCGCTCTGCGCGGGCCTGGAAGCGGTCCTGGAGCGCCGTCAGCACCAGAAGGTGATGGTCTTCCGTCCGCTGTACGCGGTCGGGGGCCAGGAGCTCGGGTACCTGCCGGGCAGCGAGTCCGAGAAGATGAGCCCGTGGGCCCAGGCGGTGTTCGACACGCTGTCCTCGGTCGCGAGCCGTGAGGTGATCGAGGAGGTGCTCGGCCGCGGGATGCTGGAGGTCCTGCCGCTGACCCACATCCGGGGGCGTTCGCTCCACGACGCGTTCGTCATCGTGGACGAGGCCCAGTCCCTGGAGCGGAACGTCCTGTTGACCGTTCTGTCCCGTATCGGGGCGAATTCGCGGGTCGTTCTGACCCATGACGTCGCCCAGCGGGACAACCTGCGGGTCGGCCGGTACGACGGAGTCGTCGCCGTGATCGAGAAACTGAAGGGGCATCCGCTCTTCGCGCACGTCACCCTCACCCGCTCCGAGCGCTCCCAGATCGCCGCGCTCGTGACGGAGATGCTGGAGGACGTTCAGATCTGACCCGTTTCGTACGGTTCCGTACCCGTACGGAAGTTGGCGCCGCCCGGCAGAGCGCAGGAGCTTAGCCGGGCGGCGCCGTGCTGTCCGCCGTAACGCCGAAAACACCCGCCCCGTCGAGGTGTGAGCTTTCACACGCAACAGAGAATTGCCTTGCGGTGTCGCCGTCCGGCAAAGTCTTGCTTCCGTCAGGCCCCGCATACGGCACCCGTGCACCCTCTGGGCGCACAACCCCCGCACAACTCAACAGCCGTCCGCCGTATGCCGCCCACAGCACCACGGGCCCGTGTCTCCTGTGACCCCGTACGTCGGAGACCAGCGCCAGGGGCACGATTTCGCCCGTGTGGTCACCGATGCGGGCGATGCTGGAAGGAAACCGTGTGAGCCGGATCTCGGTCCGGGGATTCGCGGTGGCTTCGGCCACTGCGGTCACCACCGTCGGCGCCGTCATGGGCGTTGCGTCGGGTAACGCCGCTCAGTCCTCGGACGACAACTTCGAGGCCACCGCGGCCGACACGACGCTGCTCGCGGACATCCCCGTGGGCGAGCAGGCCCAGGTACAGGTCGCGTCCCTCTCGGAGCAGGCCGACGTCCAGGCCGCCGCTGCCGACTCGGCCGCGAAGAAGTCCGCGGAGGAAGCGGCACGTCTGCGCGCCGCCAAGGACGCCGAGGCGAAGAAGGAGGCGGCCGACAAGGCCGCCGCCGAGGCCGAGGCAGAGGCGAAGGCCGAGAAGGAGCGCAAGGAGGCGGAGGCCGAGCGCGCCAGCCGCTCCTCGGTGCGCGACGCCTCGTCGTTCTCCGCCCAGGGCTCGTACTCCATCTCCGAGGTCAAGGCGATGGCCCGCCAGATGATCCCGGCCTCGCAGTTCCAGTGCTTCAGCACCATCGTGGACCACGAGTCCGGCTGGAACTACCGCGCGGTCAACCCGTCTTCGGGCGCCTACGGTCTGATGCAGGCCCTGCCGGGCTACAAGATGTCCTCGGCCGGCTCGGACTGGCAGACCAACCCCGCCACCCAGATCAAGTGGGGCCTCAGCTACATGAACGACCGCTACGGCAGCCCCTGCGACGCCTGGACGTTCTGGCAGGCCAACCGCTACTACTAGTACCGGCGTGCTCAACCTTTGAGAGCCCCTCACCGTCCTACGGTGAGGGGCTCTTGCGTGTAGGTTCGAAGGCTCGTGGCTCGCTGGGGGAGCGAGTGGGAAGACCAGCGGGGGGAAGAGGGAAGAGATGCCGAGAGTGCCAGGGTGGTTGGGCCGGCTGGGCGAGAGCCTGAGCCGCATGGGTGAACGGCTCGACGAGCGCAGGGCCGAGGCCGAGCGCGAGGACCAGCTCCACCCGCCGTACGAGGGCCCGGTGGAGCGCCCCGCCGACCGCGCCCACCCGGACGTGGCCGCGCCCGCACGCCCGGAAGAGGACCCGGACACCGCGGCCCCCCTCCCGGACACGGCCGCCGTCGCGGCCACCGAGGCGGGCCCGTCCGTCCCCGCGCCCCCCTCGTACGCGCCGGCCGTCGCCGCCAGGCCCGACCCCGTCGCCGCGATCCCCTGGGGCATGCGCGTCGCGGCGGAGGCGAGTTGGCGCCTCCTCGTCTTCGCCGGCACGGTCTGGGTGCTGATGAAGGTGATCAGCTCCGTCCAGCTGGTCGTCCTCGCCTTCGTCGCCGCACTGCTCGTCACCGCGCTGCTCCAGCCCACCGTGACCATGCTGCGCAGGAAGGGCCTGCCGCGCGGCCTCGCCACCGCCGTCACCGCCGTCTCCGGCTTCGTCGTGATGGGCCTGGTCGGCTGGTTCGTGGTCTGGCAGGTCATGGACAACATCGACAACCTGTCCGACCAGGTCAAGAACGGCATCGAGGAGCTCAAACGCGCGCTCCTCAACAGCCCCTTCCATGTGACCGAGCAGCAGATCAACGGCATCGCGAAGAACCTCAGCGACTCCGTCGGCGCCAACGCCGAACAGATCACCCAGGTCGGACTCCAGGGCGTCACCGTCGTCGTCGAGACGATGACCGGCATCCTGCTCGCCATGTTCTCGACGCTCTTCCTGCTCTACGACGGGAAGAAGGTGTGGGAGTGGACGCTGAAGCTCGTCCCCGCCCAGGCCCGGCCGGGTGTCGCCGGCGCCGGCCCGCGCGCCTGGCGCACCCTCACCGCCTATGTGCGGGGCACGGTGCTCGTCGCCCTCATCGACGCCGTCTTCATCGGCCTCGGGCTCTACTTCCTCGATGTGCCGATGGCCGTGCCGCTCGCCGTCTTCATCTTCCTGTTCGCCTTCATCCCGCTGGTCGGCGCGGTGATCTCCGGCGCCCTCGCGGTCGTCGTCGCCCTCGTCACCAACGGCCTCTTCACCTCCCTCATGGTGCTCGTCGTCGTGCTCGCCGTGCAGCAGATCGAGGGCCATGTACTCCAGCCGTTCATCCTCGGCCGCGCGGTCCGGGTCCACCCGCTGGCCGTCGTCCTCGCCGTCGCGGCCGGAGGTCTGACCGCCGGCATCGGCGGCGCCGTCGTCGCGGTCCCGCTGGTCGCCGTCTCCAACACCGTGGTCGGCTACCTGCGCGCGTACAGCACGGAACAGGCGCTCCGCAGCGCGCCGGAGCCGCGCGGGGCGACCGCGTTCGAGGTGGCGCCCACGCCGGCGCCGGGCTCGGCGGCCGGCCCCGGGGGCGGCAAGTGATATCGGAACCGGAGCTGGTCGGCGGGGTGGAGTTCGAAGCTCCCGAGGTCCTCACCGAGACCCCGCCACCCCGCCCGCCCCGGACCCGCCGCCCCTGGCTGTGGGCGCTCGGCGGCGCGGTGGTGGCCTCGGCGGTGTGGGGCGGCGGGCTCTACGCGTACGGGCAGCGGACGGAGGCGGGCCCGGACCTCGGCGGATACAAGCCGGTGGCCGACCTCTGCGACGTGGCGGAACTCAAGGCCCTCGGGGCGGTCCTGGGGAAGAAGAGCCAGGACGGAGCCGGTCTCGGCGTGGACGAACCGGCGATGAGCGAGTCCTCGTGCATGGTCGTCTTCGGGCCGTCGGAGACCGGGCAGAGCGTCGACGTCACGTACACCCTGCACAAGAGGGTCGACCCGGAGCCCGAGTTCGCGGTGCGGGCGCGGCAGAACGGTGTGATCCAGGAGCTCGACGGCATCGGTGAGCAGGCCTTCTTCGACAGCCACAGCGGAGAGGGCGGAACCCTGCGGATCCTCGACGGCCAGGCGGAGATCACGATCAACCTGTACCGCCAGTACCACGAGGTGAACGGGGTGCCGGTCGAGAGCGAGCGCCTCGACCTCTCCGGGATCGACGTCCCGATGAGCCAGGACGCGCTGGCCCTCATGGCGGCGCTCAAGAAGTGACCGGCCGGAAGTGTCGAGAAGGGCCCCGGGGCGTGCTGCCCCGGGGCCCTTCTCGTACGGCTCGTACGGTCACGCCCTACTCGGCGAGGACCGCTTCCGCGTCGAGGGTCACGCCGACCGCCTGGATCACCGCGGCGATCTTCACGGCCTCCTGGATGGTGGCGCGGTCGACACCGGCCTGGCGCAGGACCTGCTCGTGCGAGTCCAGGCACTGGCCGCAGCCGTTGATCGCGGAGACGGCCAGCGACCACAGCTCGAAGTCGACCTTCTCGACTCCCGGGTTGCCGATGACGTTCATCCGCAGACCGGCGCGCAGCGTCCCGTACTCGGGGTCCGACAGCAGGTGCCGGGTCCGGTAGAAGACGTTGTTCATCGCCATGATCGCGGCGGCGGACTTGGCGGCCTGGTACGCCTCGGGCTTCAGGTTGGCCTGGGCCTCGGGCTCCAGCTCCTTGAGGACCTTCGGCGAGCGCGAGGCGATCGCGCAGGCGAGGACGGTGCCCCAGAGCTGCTGCTGCGGCAGCTCGCTGTTGCCGATGACCGAACCGAGGTTCAGCTTCAGGTCCTTGGCGAAGTCCGGTATGGCGGACTTGAGTTCGTCGAGAGCCATGTCAGATCACTCGCCCGACAGGAGGGCGCCGGCGTCGAGGGTGCCCTCGCCCTTGTTCCAGTTGCACGGGCACAGCTCGTCGGTCTGCAGGGCGTCGAGCACCCGCAGGACCTCCTTGGGGTTACGGCCGACGGAGCCGGCGGTCACCATGGTGAACTGGATCTCGTTGTTCGGGTCCACGATGAAGACGGCACGCTGGGCGAAGCCGTCGGCACCCTCGACGCCGCAGTCGCGCATGAGCTCGTGCTTCGAGTCGGCCAGCATCGGGAAGGGCAGGTCACGCAGGTCGGCGTGGTCCTTGCGCCAGGCGTGGTGCACGAACTCGGAGTCGCCGGAGACGCCGAGGATCTGGGCGTCGCGGTCCGCGAACTCGTCGTTGAGCTTGCCGAAGGCGGCGATCTCGGTGGGGCAGACGAAGGTGAAGTCCTTCGGCCAGAAGAACACCACGCGCCACTTGCCCTCGTAGGACTTGTGGTCGATCTGCTCGAACTCCTTGCCGCTCTCCAGCGACACGCAGGCGGTCAGGTCGTAGGCGGGGAACTTGTCACCGACAGTGAGCACGCGCTCTCCTTGCGAACAGGAAGGGTCCCTTTTGGGGGCTTCCGTGGGGGTTGGACGAGATCACAGCATGGCACGGAGTGCATTGATCAGTGAAATAGCTAGAGTGGGTCGTGTTGATCGAAGGTGGTTATCAGTGGCGTCCCCGTACAGCTCTCCGTACAGCTCCCCGTACAGCCCTCCGCACGGCCCGACCCGAGGCAAGCAGCCGAGCCTCGCGCAGCTCAGGGCGTTCGCGGCGGTCGCCGAGCATCTGCACTTCCGCGATGCGGCGGCCGCCATCGGCATGAGCCAGCCCGCGCTCTCGGGCGCGGTTTCGGCACTCGAAGAGGCACTCGGTGTCCAGCTCCTCGAGCGTACGACGAGGAAAGTGCTGCTCTCGCCCGCCGGGGAGCGGCTCGCGGCCCGCGCGCGGGCGGTCCTCGACGCGGTCGCGGAGCTGATGGAGGAGGCGGAGGCCGCGCAGGCGCCGTTCACCGGGGTGCTGCGGCTCGGTGTGATCCCGACGGTCGCCCCGTACCTGCTGCCGACGGTGCTGCGCCTGGTCCACCGGCGCTACCCGGACCTCGACCTCCAGGTCCACGAGGAGCAGACCTCCTCGCTCCTTGAGGGACTCGCGGCCGGGCGGCTCGACCTGCTGTTGCTCGCCGTGCCGCTCGGAGTGCCCGGTGTCACCGAACTCCCCCTGTTCGACGAGGACTTCGTCCTGGTCACCCCCCAGGGGCATCCGCTGGCCGGACGGGACGACATCCCGCGCGAGGCCCTCAAGGAGCTGCGGCTGCTGCTCCTCGACGAGGGGCACTGTCTGCGCGACCAGGCCCTCGACATCTGCCGCGAGGCCGGGCGCACGGGCGGCGCCGAGGTCACCACCACCGCGGCGGGGCTCTCCACGCTGGTCCAGCTGGTGGCCGGCGGTCTCGGGGTGACCCTGCTGCCGCGCACCGCCGTCACGGTCGAGACCGCCCGTAACAACGCCCTGTGGACCGGGCTCTTCGCCGAACCGGCCCCCGCCCGGCGGGTCGCCCTCGCGATGCGGACGGGCGCGGCCCGGCACGCCGAGTTCGAGGAACTGGCGGAGGCCCTGCGCGGCGCGATGAGGGGCCTTCCGGTACGGGTCCTGGGCGCCGCTTCCTGAGACGCGCGCCCCTGCGGGGGTCGGGCGCCGGTTCCTGGGACGCCTGTCCTGCGGGTCCTGCGCGCCGGTTCCTGGGACGCCTGTCCTGCGGGCCCCGGGCGCCGGTTCCTGAGACCCCCCGGTCCCAGGAGCCGGCGCTCCGTTCCTCGTACCTCCGTCCGGAGGGTTACTCCGTGCGCAGGCCGTCCGCCCGCATCAGTCGCCACAGGACCGGCATGCTCAGCAGGGTCACGGTCGCGATCAGCGCGAGCCCGATCCCGGTGACGGGCAGGAAGACCCACCAGTCCTGGACCCGCTGCCCGCCCAGCTTCAGCAGGACGACCCCGAGGCCGAGACCGCCCGCCACGGCGAGGACGAGCCCGAGGGCGATCGGCACCGCCGTCTGCCACAGCACCGACCAGCTCAGGGTGGAGCGCCGGGTGCCGAAGGCGACGAGCGAGGAGAGCAGCCGCTTGCGGTCCCTGAGCTGTTCAAGTGTCGCGACCAGGAGCGAGGCCGCCACCAGGAGCATCGTCAGGGTGGAGCCGACCAGGATGCCGGTGCGGACGCTGGAGAACGCCGCGTCCCGCTCGGTGTCCTTGAGGGTGCGGACCCAGGCCGTCCGGTCGATGGCCGCCGCCGTGTTCCGTACGTACTCGGCGGCGTCCGGCACGGCCGGGTCGAGCCGCACCATGGCCAGCGCGTCCGGCTCGTCGAGCCGGGCGGCGTCGATCGCCGACGGTGTGGCGAGGACGCCGTACTGGTACATGCCCGTCGGGTCGGGGCGGGAGTCCACGATCCGGGCGTCGGCGGGGATGCGCCACTGCGGCAGCGGGGCTCCCTCGGGTCGCTTCGGCGCGAGCGGGTGCGGATGCGGGTCGCGCAGGGCGACGGTGGCGCCGGGGCGTGCCGCCGCCGTGACCCGGCTGTCGTCCGGGTTGCCCTGGGCGCCGTGCGCGAGGAAGACGAAGACGTCGCCGTCCTCGCAGGAGGGCAGCGCGGCGTACTCCTTGAGCGAGGCGCAGTCGCCGACCTTGATCGAGGCCATGGGGGCGAACTCCTCGCCGCCCTTGAGGGGTCCGGGCCGCCACACGTGCGACTCGACCGTGCCGATCACCGCGTCGACGCCCTCGGTCCGCTCGAACCGTTCGATCATCCCGCGGGCCTCGTCGGCGGTCCTGGCGTCGGTGCCGATCGCGAGCTGGGCGCGGGACGAGTCCTCGCCCGTGAGCGCCGTGAAGTCGTTCTCCATCGCCTGGAACAGCATCTGGAGGGCGATCGCCCCGGTCGCTGCGACGACGATGCCGCTGACCGCGCGGGCCGCGGTGCCGCTGCTCAGCTGGAGCCTGCGGACGGCCAGTTGCCAGGCGACGGGGCCCGCGTGGAGCCGCTTCACGCAGGCTTCGACGAGCCACGGCAGAAGGGTGGTGAGGCCGACCAGGGCGAGGGTGGTGCCGGTCGCGACGCCCACGGTGTCGATGCTGGTCCCGGTCACCTGGACCTCGCCCAACTGCGGCACGAGCAGGGCCGCGCCGGCCACGAGGAGCAGCAGCCGCCACCACAGCCGGCGGCGGCGCGGGGTGGAGGTCCGGACGACTCCGAGCGGTTCGATCGACACCCCGCGCAGGGCGAAGAGGGTCACCACGACGGAGGAGACCGGGATCGTGACGAGGACGATGACGGCGAGCGCGGACATCGGCACGACGTCGGACGGGAAGGCGTTGACGTCCCAGATGGTGAAGGCGCCGGCGAACTGCCGGGCCACCGCGAACAGGCCGAGGCCCATGACGAGGCCGAGCAGCGCGCCCGCGAGGGACTCGCCGGCCGCGATCCGCCGGGTCATGGCCGTGTCCGCGCCGACGAGCCGGAGCGCCGCGAGCCGCCGGTCGCGCTGCTCGCCGCCGAAGCGGACGGCGGTCGCGACGAAGACGAGGACCGGGAGGAGCAGGACGACGCAGGCGACGACGACGAGGAGGATCAGGAACGCGTTCATCGGTTCCTCGGGCACGGACCAGCCGTAGCGGGTGCCGCGCCCGTCGAAGTTCTCCGTGGTGAGGAAGTCGACGTGGGCGACGTACCGCAGTTCGGCCGGGCCGATGAGTCCGGCCTCGCCGATCGTCCCGACGTCCTTGTAGGGGAGGCGTTCCCTGAGCAGGGCGCCCTCGGGGGAGTCGAGCAGTTCGCGGAGCGCGGGGGAGACCAGCATCTCGCCGGTCCTGGGGAACGCCGTGGCGCCCGGCGGGACCGGGGGTGCGTCCCCCTCGGGTCGCAGCAGCAGGCCGCTGACGACGTCGTCCCGGTGGACGGTGGTCTGTCCGAGGTGGAGAAAGCTGTCCGGCCGGGGCGCGGTGACCTGCTCGCTGCCGTCGACGGCGCGGACCGACTCCCGTACCTCCCGCTGGAAGAGCATGTTCGGCAGGGCGGCGGCGAGGAGCAGCAGGGCCACACCGAAGCCGACGCCGGTCGCGGTCAGCAGGGTGCGCAGCACGCCGGAGCGGCCGCCGGTGACCGCGAACCGGGCGCCGAGCGCCAGGTCGCGGGCCCAGGTGCGGAGGATCATGCGGCCCACTCCGCGTCCCGTACGGCTCCGTCGCGTACGACGATCTCGCGGTCGGAGTACGCGGCGACCCGGGCCTCGTGGGTGACGAGGACGACGGCGGCGCCGGTGTCTCGTGAGGCGTCGGTGAGCATCCGCATGACCCGCTCGCCGTTGAGGGAGTCGAGGGCGCCGGTCGGTTCGTCGGCGAAGATCACGCGCGGTGCGGTGACGAGCGCGCGGGCGACGGCGACGCGCTGGCCCTGGCCGCCGGATATCTCGCCGGGGCGCTTGTGCGCGGTGTCGTCGACCTCCAGGCGGGCCAGCCACTCGATGGCCCTGGCCTCGGCGGTCTTCCGCTTCTCGCCGTTGAGGCGGAGCGGCAGAGCCACGTTCTCCACGCAGGTCAGTTCGGGGACGAGCTGGCCGAACTGGAAGACGAATCCGAAGTCGGTACGGCGCAGGGAGCTGCGCGCGGTGTCGGAGAGCGCGGTGAGTTCGCGGCCGTCGTAGGTGATGGTGCCCGCGTCGGGGCGCACGATTCCGGCCAGGCAGTGCAGCAGGGTCGACTTGCCGGAGCCGGAGGGGCCCATGACGGCGACGACCTCGCCCGCCCGGAGGGAGAAGGAGGCGCCCGCGAGCGCGGGGGTCGGCCCGTAGGTCTTGTCGAGGCCGGTGGCCCGCAGGAGTGGTGTGGAGGTCATCGGTGGAGCTCCTCGGCGAGCCGGTCGAGCCGGGCGGCGGTCAGTTCCAGCCAGCGGAGGTCCGCTTCCAGGTGGAAGAGGGCGTGGTCGCAGATGAGCTGGTCGGCGAGGTCGCCGTCCTTCTTGCGCCGGGTGAGTTCGCGCATGAGGCGCAGGTGCTCGGCGCGCTGGGTGTCGAGGAGCTCGGCGGCGCCGCGGCCGGTGAGCAGGGCCAGGACGACCTTGGTGTAGAGGGTGGACTGGAGGTACGGCTCCGGCTTCTCGGGCGTGGTGAGCCACTGGGCGACATCGGTGATGCCGGCCTCGGTGATGGCGTACCGCTTCCGCTCCGGGCCGCCGCCGGCCTCGATGCCGTCGACGACGACGAGGCCGTTCTTCAGGAGCCTGGACATGGTCGAGTAGACCTGGCCGTAGTGCAGCGGCCGGTCGTGGCCGAACTTCTCGTCGAAGGCGCGCTTGAGGTCGTAGCCGTGGCGCGGGCCGGACTCCAGGAGTCCCAGGAGGGTGTGACCGATGGACATGCCCGTCACTGTACATGGTGTGTATACGCACGATGTATAGCGCCCGAGGTGAAGCGGAAGGGCCGCCTCACGCAACCATCCGGTGCGCCGGAGCGTCGGTTCCTCTGGGCATGGGTGCTGATTCTCACGTCCGTAAAAGGCGTGATCGGTTGTCCTATGTCCGCATCGTCGGTTTAGCTGGCTAGCTGAGCCGACCCGGCGCGGGCGTGACACGGACCGGGGCACGCCGGGGGACACACGACGAGTGGAGCGACACGACACATGGGCCGACCGGACACGAGCAAGGCGAAGAAGCGCGGTCTGCGCCGCTTCTTCTCCTGGAAGAAGCTCCTGGGCACGTTCTTCGTGTTCTGCCTGCTCGCCATGGGCGCCCTGTACGTCGTGTACGTGATGGTCCCGGTGCCGAGCGCCAACGCCGAGGCGACGATGCAGAGCAACACGTACAGGTACGCGAACGGCAAGGTCCTCGCGCAGACCGGCGAGATAAACCGCGAGATCGTCGGCCTGGAGAAGATCCCCGAGAAGGTCCAGAAGGCGTTCGTCGCCGCGGAGAACAAGACCTTCTACGAGGACAACGGCGTCGACATCAAGGGCACCACCCGCGCCGCCTGGTCCACCATCACCGGCAAGGGCAAGCAGGGTGGTTCGACCATCACCCAGCAGTACGTCAAGAACTTCTACCTGAGCCAGGACCAGACCGCGACGCGCAAGCTCAAGGAAATGGTCATCGCCATCAAGGTCGACCAGGAGACCGCGAAGAGCGACATCCTCGCCGGCTACATGAACACGAGCTACTACGGACGCAGCGCCTACGGCATCCAGGCCGCCGCCCGCTCGTACTACGGCGTCGACGCCACCCGGCTCACCACCGCCCAGGGCGCCTACCTCGCCTCGCTGCTCCAGGCGCCCAACCAGTACGACTGGAGCTCCGCGAGCGCCACCGGCCGCAAGCTCGTCGAGGAGCGCTGGAACTACGTCCTCGACAACATGGTCGGCGAGGGCTGGCTCCCCGCGGACGAGCGCGCCGCCATGAAGTTCCCCGTCCCGCAGAAGCCCAGGCCCGCCCCCGGCATGGAGGGCCAGACCGGCTACATCGTCGAGGCCGCCAACCAGGAGCTGATGCGCCAGGGCGTCAGCGAGGAGGACATCAAGGCCGGCGGCTGGACGATCACCCTCAACATCGACGAGAAGCGGCAGAACGCCCTCGTCAAGGCCGTCGACCGGCAGCTCGAGGCCAAGCTCGACCGCAAGGGCGACAAGAAGGACGCCACCGTCCAGGCCGGCGCCACCTCCGTCGACCCGAAGACCGGCGCGGTCGTCGCCATGTACGGCGGCGTCGGCGCCACCCAGCACTGGACGTCCAACGCGACCCGCCGCGATTACCAGCCCGCCTCCACCTTCAAGCCGATCGTCCTCGCCACCGCCCTCGACACGGGCGCGGACACCCAGGACGGGCGGGAGATCGGCCTCGGCACGGTCTACGACGGCGACAGTCGGCGCCAGGTCGTCGGCAGCGACATCCCCTTCGCCCCGGAGAACGAGGACGACGAGGACTACGGCCCCGTCACCGTCCAGAAGGCCACCAACAGCTCCATCAACTCGGTCTTCGCCCAGATGATCGTCGACGTCGGGGCGGGCGCCACCAAGAAGACCGCGCTCGCCCTCGGCATGAAGGACGGCGCGGACTTCGGTGAGACCCCCGCCATGTCGCTCGGCACCATGGGCGCCTCGACCCTGGACATGGCCGGCGTGTACGCAACCCTCGACAACCACGGCAAGAAGGTCACCCCGACCCTCGTGAAGGCCGCCTCGCACAAGGACCGCGTGCACGAGCCCCTGAACGCGATCGGCGAGCAGGTCATCAGCCGCGAGGCCGCCGACACCGTCACCAAGGCCATGCAGGGCGTCGTCCAGAGCGGATCCGGCTTCCGCGCCGCCGGTGACTACGAGGCCGCCGGCAAGACCGGCACCTCCGAGAACAACCGTTCCGCCTGGTTCGTGGGCTACACCCCCGAACTCGTCACCGCCGTCGGCCTCTTCGGCGAGGACACCAAGGGAAACCAGGTCACCCTCACCGACACCATCAACCCGGGCCGCGCCAACGGTGGCCGTACGCCGGCCCAGATCTGGGGCGACTACACCACCAGTGCCCTCGGCGGCGGCTCCGACGCCTCCTTCGACCTGGAGACGGACAGCTGGGCTCCCACCGAGCCGAACCCGGAGCCCACCCGGACGACCGAGGCACCGACGCAGGAGCCGACGACGCAGGCGCCGACCAGCCGGGCCCCCGACCCGACGCGCCCGCCGACCACCACGGCCACCACGCCGCCGGAGCCGACACGGGACCCGGTCACCACGCCGCCCGAGCCCACCCGCAAGCCGACCGCGACCGGCGAACCCTCGCCGCCGCCGTCGATCGAACCGCCGGACGCGGGCCCCGAACCCGAGGACGGGCCCACCAGCCGCGTGCCCCGGTAGCGACATGACGAAGGCCGGACCCCCTCAGGGGTCCGGCCTTCTCTTTCGCCGTCCGGGTGCGAACGTCAGCGGGTCGCCAGCTCGAACCAGACCACCTTGCCGCCCGAAAGGCGGGTCGCACCCCACCGCCGCGCGAGGCGGTTCACCAGGAACAGACCGCGCCCGCCCTCGTCGGTGTCACGCGCCCGCCGCTGCCGGGGCAACTGCGGCGAGTCGTCGCCGACCTCGCAGCGCAGCACGTCCGTCCGGAGCAGCCGCAGGGTCACAGGCCGCTCCGCGTACCGCACGGCGTTCGTCACGACCTCGCTGATGAGCAGCTCCACCGAGTCCGTCAGCTCCTCCAGGTCCCAGCGGGCGAGCGCCCGCCGGGCGAGCCGCCGGGCCCGCCCCGGGGCCGCGTCCTCCGGCTCCAGGAACCAGTACGCCACGTCGCTCGGCGCGATCCCGTCGAAACGGGCCGCGAGCAGCGCGATGTCGTCGTCCCGGTCGCCGGGACCCAGCATGTCGAGGACGTCGTCGCAGAGCGCCTCAAGAGGCGGCGAGTGGTCCGGGCCCGTGAGCTGCGCCGTCGCCTCCAAACGCTCCCGCAGCTGCTCGATCCCGGTCCACACGTCCCGCAGCCGGGACTCCACCAGACCGTCCGTGTAGAGCAGCAGCGTGGCTCCGGCGGGCGCGTCCAGCTCGACCGCCTCGAAGTCCACCCCGCCCACCCCGATCGGGGCGCCCGGCGGCACCCGCAGCACCTCGGCGCGGCCGCCGAGGTGCAGCAGTATCGGCGGCGGATGGCCCGCGTTGGCGACGGTGATCCGGTGCGAGACCGGGTCGTACACCGCGTACATACAGGTCGCCATCCGGTTCTCGCCGAGCCGCTGCGCCTGCTCGTCCAGGTGGTGCAGGACCTCCTGCGGCGGCAGGTCGAGCCCCGCCAGGGTCTGCGCGGTCGTACGCAGCTGGCCCATGATCGCCGCCGAGGTCATGGAGTGGCCCATGACGTCGCCCACGACCAGGGCGACCCGGCTGCCGGGCAGCGGGATCGCGTCGTACCAGTCGCCGCCCACCCGGGCGGTCTCGGCCGCCGGCAGATAGCGCGAGGCGAGCTTGACGCCGGTGGGCTGCGGCAGCGAGTCCGGCAGCATCGTCCGCTGGAGCTCGTCCGCGATGTAGGCCTCACGCCCGTAGAGCACGGCCTTGTCGATGCCGAGCGCGGTGTGCGTGGCCAGCTGCGCCGCGACGAGCAGGTCGTTGGGTTCAAAACCGGCACGCTCGGGACGGCGCAGGAACACGGCCGCGCCGATCACCCGGCGCCGGCCGCGCAGCGGCGCGAGGACCGCCCGCAGCCCGCCGGGCAGCGGATGCTCGGGACCGAGCAGCTCGGCCAGCGCGGTCCTGGCGGCGGCGGAGTCGCCGAACACCGGGCGCACCCCGCGCAGTACCTCGGCGAGCGCCCCGCCGGACCGCACCTCGCAGAGTTCGGCGGCGGGGGTCGGATCCGGGTCGGGTACGAGGACGAGCTCCTCGCCCTCCAGATCGCTTAAGCGCAGCCGGTCCGTGCGGCGAAGACGCAGCACGAACGGCGCCACCGGGCGTTCGTCGCCCACCGGCAGGGGGTCGCGCAGGTAGACCAGGATCTCGTCGGAGAAGGTCGGCACGGTGGCCCGGCACAGACCGAGGACGATCTCGTCCAGGTCGATGCCGCGCGCGATGCGCCGGGTCGCCGCCCCCACGAACCGCAGCCGGTCGCCCTCGCGCCGAGTGGCGGTGTCCCCGCCACGGAGTCCGCCCGAGGGCTGAGGGGACACGGCGACGGCGACGGCACCGGGAGTGCCGGGGCCGCCGGATGTGGGTGTGCCGGGTGTGCCGGCGGCGGGGGGCGTCGCCGGACCGCCGCCGGGCGCGGGCACGGCCGGTGCCACCGGCGCCTCCTGGCCCGGGGCCGTCGGTCCGCCCGCCTGGGCGGGCACGTCGGAGGGCAGGCCGGCCGCCGCCTCCTGGCGAGGGCGCGCGCGTTCCTGCGGCCGGGCAGCCAGGGGCTGCCGGCCTTCGTGGGAGGTGGGATGCTCCGTCACGCGTGGGATTCCGTCCGTCCGGGCCGGTGGTGCGATGCACTCGCTCTTCTCGCCGATGCCGCGCCTTCGGCGGGGATAAACCCCTTGTGTACGGCGGATGTGGAGGCTGCGCGAACCGCGGCTACGGCAGGGGGCGTGACACCCGGGCAGACGTCCGGCACTGCTCTCCCCCTCGTGGATGACTTCTGATCAGTTCCTGTGCTGTGCTCGGCCGCTGACGGGCCGTCCGGTGGGTCTGGCAGGACGTCGGTTCGGTCTGACGTGCCGTTCGTTCCGCTTCTGCCGTGCGGAGGCCGATCCTACGTTTGAACCCCGGGGGCGCAACAAGGGTCTCACGGTGCCATGTGAGCGGGAGTCCGGTCCCAGTCGGCCGGCAGCTCCGGAACCCGCCAGGCCGGATCTGGCCGCCAGTCCTCCCAGCCGTCCGCGAAGGGCGCCCCCCACGCCGTGATCCGGTCCACCGCGCGCTGCCCCGCCTCCCGTACCCGCGCGGCCTGCGCCGGGCTCATCAGGCCGGACCGCTGGGCCTGCGCGAACTCGTCCTCGTCCCGCCACAGCCAGCTGCGGTCGGGATAGACGGAGATGTCGAGGAAGTGGTCCTCGGAGTCGAAGCCGCCGGACCACCGGACCCGCGGCTCCTCCAGGTTCACGTACCAGCTGCGGAAGCGCCACCCGCGCTCCCAGAACAGCCACACCGACCACGGGTCGCCGGGCCGCGCCAGTTTCAGCACCCCGCTGCCGAACCACCGCGCGCGCTCCGTGGTGCGCGCGGCGGTGTAGCGGGTGGCGAGCGGCTCCTCGTGCACGGGGGTGCCGTCGACGAGCACGGGGCGGACGCACTCCGTGCCGGGGGCCATCCAGACGGCGAGCAGCTCAGGCGTGTCCTGCACGACCGTCACCGGCCGGCAGATGTGCACCTCTCCGGTGCCGTTGCCGCGGTAGCGCCAGAGGACGTGGTCCCCCGGCGCCCAGTGCTGAGAGCCGCCCGATCCTGTCATGCGCAGATCTTAGGGGGTGCCCCCGGGAGCGCCGCCGCGGTACAGGTCACGGTTGAGTCAGCGGCGCGAGCGGGGGCCGAGCCGGTGCCGAGCCGGTGCCGAGCCGGTGCCGAACCGTGCCGAACCGGGCCTACGGGTGGGTCATCCGCAGGACGTCCAGCGCCTCGTCCAGCTGCTCGACCGTCAGGTCGCCGCGCTCCACGTACCCCGACTCGATCACCGCCTCGCGGATGGTCTTCCGCTCGGCGAGGGACCTCTTCGCGACCTTGGCGGCCTCCTCGTACCCGATGTACTTGTTCAGCGGGGTGACCACGGACGGCGAGGACTCGGCGTACTCGCGCGCCCGCTCGACGTTGGCGGTGATCCCGTCCACCGTACGGTCGGCGAGCAGCCGGGAGGCGTTGGCGAGCAGCCGTACCGACTCCAGGAGGTTCTTGGCCATCACCGGCAGCATGACGTTGAGCTCGAAGTTCCCGGCCGCGCCCGCCACCGCCACGGTGGTGTCGTTCCCGGTCACCTGCGCGGCGACCATGAGGACCGCCTCGGGGATCACCGGGTTGACCTTGCCCGGCATGATCGACGAGCCCGGCTGGAGGTCGGGGAGGTTGATCTCGGCGAGGCCCGTGCGGGGTCCGCTGGCCATCCAGCGCAGATCGTTGGCGATCTTGGTGAGCGAGACGGCGACGGTACGGAGCTGCCCGGACGTCTCCACAAGGGCGTCACGCGCGCCCTGCGCCTCGAAGTGGTCGCGGGCCTCGGTCAGCGGCAGGCCGGTCGCGCGGGCCACCTCCGCGATGACGGCCGCCGAGAAGCCGGCCGGCGTGTTGATGCCGGTGCCCACCGCCGTACCGCCGAGGGGGAGTTCCGCGAGCCGGGGGAGCGCGGCGCGCAGCCGCTCGACGCCGTACCTGACCTGGGCCGCGTACCCGCCGAACTCCTGGCCGAGGGTGACCGGGGTGGCGTCCATCAGATGCGTACGGCCCGACTTCACCACCGTCGCGAATTCGGCCGATTTTCGCTCCAGGGCGGCGGCCAGATGATCGAGGGCGGGGATCAGGTCGCGGGTGACGGCGCCGGTGGCCGCGATGTGGATGGAGGACGGGAACACGTCGTTGGAGGACTGCGAGGCGTTCACATGGTCGTTGGGGTGGACCTCGCGGGGCTCGCGGCCTTCGGCGCCCTCCGAAAGCCGCTCGGTGGCGAGGGTGGCGATCACCTCGTTGGCGTTCATGTTGGACGAGGTGCCCGAGCCGGTCTGGAAGACGTCCACCGGGAAGTGCTCGTCCCAGCGCCCCTCCGCGACCTCCGCCGCCGCCGAGGCGATGGCCTCCGCGCGGTCCCGGTCGATCACCCCGAGGTCCGCGTTGACCTGGGCGGCGGCGGCCTTGATCCGGGCCAGGGCCTCGATGTGGGCGCGCTCCAGGCGCTGGCCCGAGACCGGGAAGTTCTCCACCGCCCGCTGGGTCTGGGCCCGCCACTTGGCGTGCGCGGGGACCCGCACCTCGCCCATGGAGTCGTGCTCGATCCGGTAGTCCTCGGCGTCGTTCATTTTCTCAACCTCCTGCAAAAGATGAGCACTTGTCTTGTTCGATGTATTCCCAACACGCGTACCGGCCAGTAAAAACCGTGGGTAACCCCACTTCCAGGAGGCGCAATGACGCGCACCAGGTACAGACTCCGCTGGCCCATCGCCGTGGTCGCCGCGGCCGCCGCCACGCTCGGCACGATGACCGCCGCCACCCCGGCCGGCGTGACCGGAACCGGTACGACGGCGGTGACGGCCGCCGTACCGCTCCCGCCCGAGCTTGAGGCGATCCGGGCCGCCGAGGCGACCAGGATCTACGGCAGCCCCGAGGAGCGCCCGCTCGCCCAGCGCAGGACCGGCCTGATCTCGCTCGGCGACAGCGAGATCTCCGGCGAGGGCGTCGGCACGTACGAGCCTCCCACCAACGGCCCCACCAACTGGTGCCACCGCTCGCCCGACGCCGCCATCCACCGCACCGGGATCCCCGCGGACCTCACCTTCAACGTGTCCTGCTCCGGCGCGTACTCCGGAAACATCCGGATCGGCGGCTCGAAGCAGTACGCCGACGAGCTCGTCCAGAGCGACAACCTCGCCATCAAGGCGCGCAACACCCGCATCAAGATGGTCCTGCTCGTCGCCGGGGCCAACGACGACCTCCAGTTCGGGCCCGTGATGACGGACTGCGTCACGCGGTACCTCACTCTCCAGGGCCCCTGCGAGCCGAAGTACGCCGCCGGCTGGCAGGCCCGTGTCGACGGGCTCGTCCCCAAGGTCGAGCAGACCGTGCGCGACCTCAAGAGCGTCATGCGCGGCGCCGGATACGCCGACGGGGACTACAAGCTCGTCCTCATGGGCTACCCCAGCCCCATCGGCCCCGACTTCAACGACAACCCCGACTTCCCCGGCAAGCTCGCCTGCGGCGGACTGGGCTACGACTCCGACACCGTCTGGGGCCGTAACACCGCCGTACCCGCCTTCGAGCGCGGGATGCGCGCGGCCGCCGCCTCCACGGGCGCCGTCTACCTCGACAACTCGCGGCTCTTCCACGGCCACGAGGTCTGCATGGAGGACCCCTGGGCCCGGGGCCTCTACATCGACCTCTCCAAGCCCGGGACCCCCGACGAGAACTCGGTGCGGCAGTCCTTCCACCCCAACGCGCGCGGGCACGCCGCCTTCGCGTCCTGCCTCACCCAGATCTACGACTCCGGCGTCCGCGAGGCCAGTTGCGCCGACGTGAACTCCACGGGCAGGCCGACGCTCTTCCCGCTCGCCTGGGACGACGCGTACAAGCCGCTGAAGAACGGCGCCACCGCCAACTGCCTCGACGTGGACAGCGCCCGGAGCGCCAACGGCACCCGGGTCTTCGGCTGGGACTGCCACGGCGGCCGTAACCAGCTCTGGTGGTACGACTCCGCCCGCCAGACCGTCCACACCGGGCTCACCCAGGACCGCTGCCTCGACGTGCCCAGCACCTCGTACCCGGCGGGCACGGCGCTCATCGTCTGGAACTGCCACGGCGGCGCCAACCAGAAGTTCGTCCGTGACGGCGCCACGATCCGGCCCGCCGCCGCGACCGGCCAGTGCCTCACCCTGAGCGCGGCGAAGCAGCAGGTCCGGCTGCAGAACTGCGACGGCTCGGCCGGCCAGAAGTTCGCGTAACCCCCGCTCGGCAGGGAAGACCCCCGCCCGGCGGGGAACGCCGTGGCCCCCGTCCGACCCCGGACGGGGGCCACACCCGGCGGCGGCCAGAGGCGGTCGGCGGCGGCAGGCGGTCGGAGGCGCGCTCAGGTGGTCGCGAGGACCTTGAGTGTCGTACGGGCCAGCTCGTACGCCGGGAGCATCTCCCGGTGCTCCTCGCGGTCGAGCCCGCCGAGGTGCACGATCACCGTCCCCTTCGAGGTGGCGACGGCGAAGGCCCGCTCCTCCTTCGACTCCTCCATCAGCTCGTTGTAGACCGTGTACGTCACCTCGGTGACGGGCAGCGCGCCGCCGGTCACGGTCTCCTTGTAGACGGCCTTCGAGACGCCCTTCTCAGCCTTCACGAAGCTTTCGAGGGCGGCCCGGGCGGGCCCCGTCCCGGCCGCCGTCCACACCCGCAGATACCCGATGCTCCCGGCCGGCTTGGCGTCCACCTCGCAGCGGATGAAGGCCGGCCCCTGCCGCGTGAGCACCGCGAACTCCGGATCCTCGGGATTCTTGATGGCCTCCGGCTCCCAATTCTCCGCCAGCGTGAAGGAGACGGGCAGCACGCACGCGGTGCCGGAACCGCCGACGGTCACCCGCGAAGCCGCCGCGACGGCCGGCGCCCGGGTGGCGTGCGGGGCCTTCGTGGCCTGGGTGGCTGCCGGTGCCTTGGTGGCCGGCGCCCCCGGTCGTGCGCCCGGCGTCACCTCGGGCATCGGCTCGACAGCGGCGCAGCCCGTCAGCGTCAGCCCCGCCACCAGCGCGGCGGCGAGCGGGGCCAGGGTCCGTATCGGGTGTCTCATGCGCGTCAGCGTAGCTCCGGGCCGCAGCCGCGCCGGACGGGCGGACCCGGGCCGTGAGCCGGACAATGTGAAGCGGACCCCAGAGGGGCGTTCTGCGCCCCGCAGCAGGCAGGAGGCAGAACATGTTCCGGAGCTTCAGAAGGATCGGCGTGCTCGGGGCCTGCGCGGTCGCGACCGGCGCCTTCACCGTCGTCGCGGCCGTCCCGGTCGCCGCCGTCCCGGACGCCGTCCCCGCCGCCGCCGACGGTTTCGAGTTCACCGTCTACGCCAAGGAGATCCCCGTCGACGCCGGCGAGGAGACCGGGCAGGCGCCCAAGGTCGGGGACTCCTTCGCCTTCGCCGAGGACCTCTACCGTTCCAAGGGCGGCGAGAAGGTCGGCCGGGACGGCGTGAGCTGCACCGTCGTACGCGCCGGCAACCCCAGCGACATGATGTGCGTGGGCACCTTCGTCCTGAACGGCGGCCCCGGAGGGCAGCTGACGGGGCAGGCCATGGTGACGTTCGATCCGGCCGCCGAGACGCTCGCCGCCTTCGACATCGCCGTCACCGGCGGCACCGGCGACTTCAAGGACGCGCGCGGCACCATCCGCTCGACCCCGGACGGCGACTACTCGAAGCTGGACTTCCACGTCAGGCCCTGAGGGGACGGGACACCTGTCACCGCCGCCCCGCGGACTCCCACTCCTGGTGCGCGGTGTGGACGCGCCGCCACAGCTCCGCCCGCGCGTCGGCGTCGACGTCGGTCAGGTCGAGCCGGAACACGCCGGCCAGCACGTCGTACCAGTCGTCGGCCGAGTCGATGGTCCGGTCGTCCGTGCCCCCGGCGTCGATCCGGCGCAGCACACAGCCGCGCAGCACGTCCATGCCCTTGGCGCCGCGGAGCTGGGCGGTGAGGACCCGGACGAAGGGGGAGTCGGGGGAGGTGGAGAGACGTTCGTGCTCCGCGGCGAAGGAGGACAGCTCCACGGGCTCCGGCGCGAAGTCCATGCCCGTGAACGAACCGCGGGGGTCGTGGGTGAACCGCCAACCGCCGGGCACCGCGTCCGACGGGGCCATCGCGTAGGTGAACGGTCCCTGGGTGTACGTGCCTTCGCGCAGTGGCAGCGGCTCGTACATCCCGCAGCCGAGCCCGGCGTCGACCAGCCACCGCTCGCCGTCGAGCCGCACGGTGAGCGCGAGATGGTCGCCGTGCGCGCCCGCGGGGTCCGCGGGGGTGCCCTGCACCCCGGCCCGGTGCAGGGTGATGTCGTAGCCGAGGGCCGAAAGCAGCTCACTGAAGGCCCCGTTGAGGTGGAAGCAGTAGCCGCCACGCCCGCGCAGGACGCGGGCCACGGATGCCGCGGCGTCGATGCCCGTCGGCCGCCCCAGATGGATGTCGAGGTTCTCGTAGGCGACCCGCTCCACGTGCGCCCGGTGCAGTGCCCACAGCGCCTCGGCGGTCGGGGCGGCCGGCCGGGCCACCCCGAGCACGGCCAGATACCCGTCGACGTCGATCATGATCCCCCTCGGTGTTCGAACAGGTGATCAGTCTAGTCGGCGGCAGGGCCAAGGCCGGGGCGCGTCACGGCTGTTGCTACGAGAGCTTGCCGCCGTAGTCGGGCAGCTTGAACGCCCGCTCGGCGTGGCCGCCGACGATGTCCGTGGTGTTGTTCCCGATGTTGGCGATGATCGTGTAGCCCTTGGCCTCGATCTCCGCGCGCTTCGCCGTCTTGTACGCGCCGACCTCGGCGAACAGGTCCGGCAGGGAGCGCACGTACAGACCGTCGACCGGGTAGCCGGCCTGCTTCAGGTTCCAGTCCGTGAGGGAGTGGAGGATCCCCGGTCGGGCGGTGACGAAGAAGACGTCCACCCCGCGCGCGTGGGCGTCGTCGACCAGGTCGCGGACCTCGGGGATGGCCGGGGTCGGCAGCTCCCAGAACGGGTGGAAGTCCGTCTCCAGGGAGCTGTTGTCGATGTCGAGGACGATCGCCTGCTTCTCGCGGCCGGCGTCCTCGGAGCGCTCCTCGACGTACGGGCGCGCCTCGGCGACCACGGCCGCCACGTCCCGCCGCCAGGTCGCGTAGTCGACGTCCTTGACGGCGGCGATCGACGTGAGGTGGGTGTCGGGGTCGGCGGCGGAGGCGGTGGGCGCGGGACCGACGACGAGGAGCGCGGTCAGGGCGAGTGCGCCCGTGGTCCCGGCGGCGGCGCGCCTGCGGAGGGGGGTGGAGGGTGTGGAGGGCGTGGAAGGCATGGACGGCGTGGAGGGCATGGGGGGCTCCCGAGTGGTCGACCGGCTCAGTGGTTGACATGCTCGCGACCCATACTGGCCAGTAGGCGACGGGAGGGCTACCGGTCGGTAGCCACTTTCTGAGCGAACATCGACGCCCACGCCACCCTCGGGCACGACGGCGCCCCCCGGCCCTGAGGACCGGGGGGCGTACGAGGCTGGGGCCCGGCGGGTCAGCCGAGACCGGGGCCGCGCACCGGGATGTGCGTGAACGTCGGCTCGGGGGCCGGGTTCTGGAAGAAGTCGTTGCCCTTGTCGTCCACGACGATGAACGCCGGGAAGTCCTCGACCTCGATCTTCCAGACCGCCTCCATGCCGAGCTCCTCGTACTCGACGACCTCGACCTTCTTGATGCAGTCCTGCGCGAGCCGCGCCGCCGGGCCGCCGATCGAGCCGAGGTAGAACCCGCCGTGGCTGCCGCACGCGTTCGTCACCTGCTGCGAGCGGTTGCCCTTGGCCAGCATGACCTTCGAGCCGCCGGCCGCCTGGAACTGCTCCACGTACGAGTCCATCCGGCCGGCCGTGGTCGGACCGAAGGAACCGGAGGCGTACCCCTCGGGGGTCTTCGCGGGGCCGGCGTAGTAGACCGGGTGGTCCTTCAGGTACTGCGGCATCTCCTCGCCCGCGTCCAGGCGCTCCTTGATCTTGGCGTGCGCGATGTCGCGCGCCACGACCAGCGGGCCGTTGAGGGACAGCCGGGTCTTGACCGGGTACTTGGTCAGCTCGGCGAGGATGTCGTCCATCGGCTGGTTCAGGTCGATGGTCACGACGTCGGAGGCCTCGGAGAGGTGCTCGTCGGTCGTGTCCGGCAGGAAGCGCGCAGGGTCGGTCTCCAGCTGCTCCAGGAAGACGCCCTCGGCGGTGATCTTCGCGACGGCCTGGCGGTCGGCCGAGCAGGAGACGGCGATCGCGACGGGCAGCGAGGCGCCGTGGCGGGGGAGGCGGACGACCCGGACGTCGTGGCAGAAGTACTTGCCGCCGAACTGCGCGCCGATGCCGATCTTCTGCGTCAGCTCGAAGACCTTCTCCTCCAGCTCCTTGTCGCGGAAGCCGTGACCGGTCTCGGCCGAGCCCTCGGTGGGCAGCTCGTCCAGGTAGTGCGCGGAGGCGTACTTCGCGGTCTTGAGCGCGAACTCGGCGCTCGTGCCGCCGACGACGATCGCCAGGTGGTACGGCGGGCAGGCCGCCGTGCCGAGCGAGCGGATCTTCTCCTCCAGGAACTTCATCATGCTCGCCTCGTTGAGGACGGCCTTCGTCTCCTGGTAGAGGAAGGACTTGTTGGCGGAACCGCCGCCCTTGGCCATGAAGAGGAACTTGTACGCGCCGCCGTCGGTCGCGTACAGCTCGATCTGCGCGGGCAGGTTCGAGCCGGTGTTCTTCTCCTCCCACATGGTGACCGGGGCCATCTGCGAGTACCGCAGGTTGAGCTTGGTGTACGCGTCGTAGACGCCCTTGGACAGGGCCTCCTCGTCGCGGCCGGAGGTCAGGACGTTCTGGCCGCGCTTGCCCATGACGATCGCGGTGCCGGTGTCCTGGCACATGGGGAGGACGCCGGCGGCGGCGATGTTCGCGTTCTTGAGGAGGTCGAGCGCGACGAACTTGTCGTTCGACGAGGCCTCGGGGTCGTCGATGATCCGGCGCAGCTGGGCCAGGTGGGCCGGGCGCAGGAAGTGCTGGATGTCGTGGATCGCCTCGGCGGCCAGGGTGCGCAGCGCCTCCGGCTCGACCTTGAGGAACGTACGGCCGTCGGCCTCGAAGGTGGAGACACCTTCGGAGGTCACCAGGCGGTAGGGCGTGGTGTCCTCTCCCAGGGGGAGCAGATCGGAGTACGCAAACTCTGGCATGGGGGCCATTCCTCACTCGGCAAGACGGCGCACCGCCTCCGTTGGCAGTGCGCCCTCCAGCGTAGAACGCGGGCCGGGCCCCGGTCCTGTGAGGTAAGGCTCACTTGGGACCGGGACCGCGCCGGAGTGGCGTGGTGGGGGTGGTGGTGGCGCCGGCGGGGGGCGTCACGAGGGGGCGCGCTTCCGAGGGACCCGCGCGGCCGGTCTTCCGGTGCGGGTGCGCGTTCCCTCTGGGACCCGCGCGGCCGGTCTGTCGGCGGTGGTCGCGAACCGGCCTCTTCGCCGGTCCGTTCGGGGCGTTGTCCACAGCTCGCGGCCCCGCCCTCTGGTCGCGATCTATCGCGTTTCGCTAGGCTGGCTCCGTGGACCTCGAAAAGCAGCCCGAACCCGCGTCCGAACCCACGCCCGGAAAGCCGCCGCAGGCGCAGCCGCAGCCCCAGGCGCCGCAGCCGGCCGTTCCCGCCGAGACCGGCTTCGCCGACCCGCGGGGCTCGTTGCGAGCCTCGGACGCGGACCGGGACCGGATCGCGGACATCCTCAGGGACGCCCTCGCGGAGGGGCGGCTCGATCCCGAGGAGCACTCGGACCGGATCGACGCCGTCCTCCGGGCCAAGACGGTGGGCGAGCTGGAGCCGATCGTCCGTGACCTGCCCGCGGCGGGAGCGGCGACCCGCCACGAGCCCGAGCCGGCCTACGCCTACGGGGCCGACGACCAGGACGGTCCGGCCGACAGCCTCGTCGCGATCTTCTCCAGCACCACCCGCAAGGGCCGTTGGCGGGTGGGCCGCAAGACGAACGCCTTCGCGCTCTTCGGGAACATCGAGATCGACCTGACCGAGGCGATCTTCGCCCAGCGGCTCACCACGATCAACGCCACCTCGATCTTCGGCAACGTCGAGGTGCGGGTCCCGGAGAACATCAGCCTGCGGGGCAACGGCAGCGGAATCTTCGGCAACTTCGAGGTCGTGACCCTGGAGGGCGTCGACCCCCAGGCCCCGGTCGTCGTCATCAACGGCTACTCGGTCTTCGGGAACGTGGAGGCGAGACCCAAGCGCGGCAAGTGGATCACCGACCTCCAGGGCAAGCTCCGCAAGCACCTCGGCCACTGACACCTCAACGGCTCACGGGGTGACCGGAATTCGCCCTCGGTTGTCCGCAGAGCGGAACGGCGCGGGACGCGGTGCATAGGCGCGCGCACAGCGGGTAAGGCTGGGGCATCGCCGCTCGCTCGCGAAGTCGTCGTCAGGAGTAGACCGTGCTGCAACCGCCGCATCAGCCCCTCCAGGTCGCCGCCGTGCCCCCTCAGCGCGCCCCTGCCCGGGAGGACGAGGCCGGTCCCTGGCACGCGGAGGCGGTGTGCCGCCGGGACGAGGCCGGGCTGTTCTTCGCCCCGTCCAAGGAGCCGACCGCCGCGCGGCTGGCGCGTGAGGCGGCGGCGAAGCGGGTCTGCGGGCGCTGTCCTGTGATGGTCGAGTGCCGGGAGCACGCGCTGCTCCAGCCCGAGCCGTACGGGGTGTGGGGCGGGCTGACCGCGGCGGAGCGCCGCGTCGCCCTGGCCCGGCGCCGGCGGCGCGAGGTGGAACTGAGGAAGGCGGCCGCGACGGAGCGGATCGCCCAGGCGGGCTGAGGGCTGACGAGAGCGGACCCCGCCGTCGTCCCGTACGGGAAGGGGCGCCCCCACCGCACATGGGGGCGCCCCTCTTCGTACCCGTAAGGCCAGCTCAGCTCAGCTCGGCCTGGCTCAGCTCGACTCGGCCCGGCTCAGCTCGCCCGGATTCGGGTCAGTTCGCGCGATCGAAGTCGATCTTGCTGTACGCGCGCAGCTTCGAGAGCCGGTGCGTGGAGTCGATCTGGCGGATCGTGCCGGACTTCGAGCGCATGACGAGCGACTGCGTGGTCGCCGTCTCGGCGCGGTAGCGGACCCCGCGCAGCAGCTCCCCGTCGGTGATGCCGGTCGCGACGAAGAACACGTTGTCGCCGCTGACCAGGTCGTTCGTGGAGAGGACCCGGTCCAGGTCGTGGCCCGCGTCGAGCGCCTTCTGCCGCTCGGCCTCGTCCTTCGGCCACAGCTTGCCCTGGATCACACCGCCGAGGCACTTGATGGCGCAGGCGGAGATGATGCCCTCGGGGGTGCCGCCGACGCCCATGAGCATGTCGACGCCGGTGCCCTCGCGGACGGCCATGATCGAACCGGCGACGTCGCCGTCCGAGATGAACTTGATCCGGGCCCCGGTCTCGCGGATCTCCTTGACGATGCCCTCGTGACGGGGGCGGTCCAGGATCATGACCGTGATGTCCTCGGGCGAGGAGTTCTTCGCCTTGGCGACCCGGCGGATGTTGACCGAGACGGGGGCGTTGATGTCGACGAAGTCGGCGGCCTCGGGGCCGGTGACCAGCTTGTCCATGTAGAAGACCGCGGACGGGTCGAACATGGTGCCGCGGTCGGCGGCGGCCAGGACGGCGATCGCGTTCGGCATGCCCTTGGCGTTGAGCGTGGTGCCGTCGATCGGGTCGACGGCGATGTCGACCTCGGCGCCGGTGCCGTCGCCGACCCGCTCGCCGTTGAAGAGCATGGGGGCTTCGTCCTTCTCGCCCTCGCCGATGACGACCACGCCGTTCATCGAGACGGTGGAGATCAGGGTCCGCATGGCGTTGACCGCCGCGCCGTCCGCGCCGATCTTGTCCCCGCGGCCGACCCAGCGGCCGGCGGCCATGGCGGCGGCCTCGGTGACGCGGACCAGCTCGAGGGCGAGGTTGCGGTCGGGGGCCTCGGGGGAGACCACGAGCTCGGGCGGCAGATTCTGCTGCTCGGTCATCGGAACGCACCTTTCTGTACGGCGACGGCCGGTTAAGGGAGGGTGCTGCGACTCTATCGGTACGTCGACAAAATGAGCAGAGGGGCCCACGTATGAGCACGCGACCGTGATGCGACCATGGGGGCGTGGCAGGTATGCGAGGCAGGCAGACGGTACGCGGGATGTTCCAGTCCCTCGGGGTGATCTTGGTCGCCGCGGGAGTGATGTATCTCTTCATCCCGCACGACGAGAGCGCCGACCCGGTCAAGGCGAAGGACTACCGGGTCGAGCTCCTGACGGCTCAGCGGGCGGCGCCGTATCCGGTGCTGGCCCCCGAGGGCCTCGGAGAGGGGTGGAAGGCGACGGTCGTCTCGTACAAGCGGGACAACGCCGACGCCTGGCAGCTCGGCTTCCTCTCCCCGGACACGCAGTACGTGGCGATCCACCAGTCGACGGCGGCGGCGGGCACCTTCGTGCCGGACGTCACCCACCGGGCGAAGAACACCGGGAAGACGCAGACGGTGGCGGGCCAGGTCTGGCAGCGCTGGGAGGGCCCGAAGTACGACGCCCTCGTCCGCGTGGACGGCGGGGCGACGACGGTGGTGACCGGCACGGCGTCCTTCGAGCAACTGGCCGAGATGGCGGGCTCGCTCCGCTCGAAGAAGGTCTGAGCGCCGGTAGCGGTGCAGGCGTACGGGAAGGGCCCCGCACTCATGGAGTGCGGGGCCCTTCCTGCGTACCGTCAGTCCCGGTCTCGGGTGCCGGCTCAGACGGTGGTGACGACGTCCTCGTAGGACAGGCGCGGGGAGCGCGGGAACCAGGCGTCCTCGCCCGGCTTGCCGATGTTGACGACCATCAGCGGGGTGTGGTCGTCGTCCAGGAACTCCTTCTGGAGGCCGGCGAAGTCCAGGCCGGTCATCGGGCCCGCGGCCAGGCCGGCGGCGCGGACGCCCACGATGAAGTACGCGGCCTGGAGGGCGGCGTTCAGGACGGCGGACTGCTCGCGGGCCGGGCGCTCGGAGAAGAACATGTCCTTGGCCTGCGGGAAGTGCGGGAGCAGGGCCGGGAGCTCCTCGTGGAACTCGTTGTCGGCGGAGAGGATCGCGACGAGCGGGGCCGTGGCGGTCTTGGGCCGGTTGCCCTCGGCCATGTGCTTGACCAGGCGCTCGCGGGCCTCGGGGGAGCGGACCAGGGTGATGCGCAGCGGGGTCTGGTTGAAGGCGGTCGGGCCGTACTTCACCAGGTCGTAGATCGCCTGGACCTGCTCGTCGGTCACCGGCTCGTCGGCGAACGTGTTGGCGGTGCGGGCCTCGCGGAAGAGGAGGTCCTGGGCGGCGGGGTCAAGGGCGAGAGACATGCTGCGTACCTTCCGGACTGCAAAAGGGGAGTCGCTCGTACGGGGTTCAAGCGATGTCCTCGACAGTACGCCGATGATTGATGAAACTTCAACTATCCATCCGGATAGTGATCCGCTTCACTCGGAGTCTACGTCAGCTCCTGTCTCGACCGGGCCTTACGCCGGCTGCACTGTCTCCACGCCTAAGCCGGTTGCATTGTCCCCGCCGGGTCCTCGCCGGGGCCCCTCCGCCTAGGCCTTCACCCAGGCCCCCACCGGGCCTCCCCCGCCTAGGCCTCCCCCTCCGCCTCGGCCGCCCGCTCCGCCGCGAGCGAGGCGTCCAGCCGGGCCCTGGCCCCTTCGAGGCGGCGCCGGCAGACCTTCGCCAGCTCCTCGCCGCGCTCCCAGAGCGCGAGCGAGTCCTCGAGGGACGTCCCGCCCGCCTCGAGGCGCCGCACGACCTCGATCAGCTCGTCCCGCGCCTCCTCGTACCCGAGCGCCGCCTCGTCCGCACCCGTCCCCGCATCCGTACCCGCTCCCGCTGCCATGTGCCGCTCCACCCTCCGTGTCCGGTTCTCTCTGCCCTGCATGCTCTCTGGATGTTCGCTCAGGCCGGGTCGGCCACGCGACGCACCGCGAACTCGCCCTCCGCGACCCGCGCCCGCAGCTCCTCGCCCTCCGCGGCCTCCTCCGGCGAGCGGACCACCGAGCCGTCCGCCCGCTGGAGCACCGCGTACCCCCGCTCCAGCGTCGCGGCGGGCGACAGCGCCCTGACCCGCGCCCGCGTGTGCGACAGCTCGGAGTCCGCCCGGTCCAGGAGGTGCCCGAGGACCCGCCGGCTCCGGGCGAGCAGCGCCGCCACCTCGTCCTCGCGGACCTCGACCATGCGCTGCGGGTGCTCCATGACGGGCCGCGCGAGCGCGTGCGCGAGGCCGCGCTCCTCCCGGTCGAGGAGCCCCCGGACCGTCCGCAGCGCCCGGTCCCGCAGCCCGCGCACCCGCTCCAGCTCCTCGCCGACGTCCGGCACGACCTTCTTGGCCGCGTCCGTCGGCGTCGAGGCGCGCAGGTCGGCCACCAGGTCGAGGAGGGGCGCGTCCGGTTCGTGCCCGATCGCCGAGACCACCGGCGTACGGCACTCGGCCACGGCCCGGACGAGCTGCTCGTCCGAGAACGGCAGCAGGTCCTCCACGCTGCCGCCGCCGCGGGCGACGATGATCACGTCCACGTCCTCGTGCGCGTCGAGCTCCTTGACCGCCTGGACGACCTGCGGGACCGCCTTCACGCCCTGCACCGCCACGTTCCGCACCTCGAAGGCGACGGCGGGCCAGCGGCGCCGCGCGTTCTCCAGGACGTCCCGCTCCGCCGCCGACGCACGGCCGCAGACGAGCCCGATCCGGTGCGGCAGGAACGGCAGCGGCTTCTTCCGGTCGAGCGCGAACAGCCCCTCGGCCGCCAGGCTCCGCTTCAGCTGCTCCAGGCGGGCGAGCAGCTCGCCGATCCCGACCGGCTTGATCTCCACCGCCCGCAGCGACAGCTGCCCGCGCGGCGCGTACCACTCGGGCTTCGCGTGCACGACGACCCGGGCGCCCTCCGACACGATGTCCGCGACGGCGTCGAAGACCTGGCGGTAGCAGGTGACGCCGATGGAGATGTCGTACGAGGGATCCCGCAACGTCAGGAAGACGACCCCGGCGCCGGGGCGCCGCGAGAGCTGCGTGATCTGCCCCTCGACCCAGATCGCCCCGAGCCGGTCGATCCACCCCCCGATCAGCCGGGAGACCTCACCGACGGGAAGCGGTGCTTCGGCGGACGTGTTCAGACCCATGGACCGAGCGTAACGGCGCGGTACGACAACGTCAGGACCGCACGGCGCGGTGACGCGCCGCGCGACCGGCGGCGCACTGAGGTCCGCGCCCCTACCGCTCCACCGGTGTCCGCGTCGCGCCCTGCACGGCGAGCACCACCAAGCCCACCCCCAGCCACACCACACCCACCACCTGCGCCGCGGCCGAGGCCTCGACGATGACCGCGATCAGGATCAGTGCGCCGAGCACCGGAAGGACGACGTGCTTCAGCCAGTGCGGCGGCCCCTCCGCCCTCCGTACCGCGAACCAGCCCACCACGCTCGCGTGCAGCAGGACGAAGGCGGTCAGGGCGCCGACGTCGACGACCGACACCAGATGGTCGAGGCCGTCGTCCCGGCGGGCCGCCCACACCGCCGCGATCATCGTCACCGTCGCGGCCACGAGCAGCGCCACCCGGGGCACGCCGCCGTCCGTCCGGGCGAGCACGTGCGGCAGGCGCCGGTCGCGGCCCATCGCGAAGAGGAGCCGGCCCCCGGCCGCCTGCCCGGCGAGCGCCGCGAAAGCCGCGCCGATTGCCTTGGACACGGCCACGAGGTCGTGCAGCCAGCTGCCGACCGAGGTCTCCACGGCGTCGTAGAAGGCCGAGCCCTGCTTCCCGGGATCCGCCGCGAGGTCGGCGGAGGAGACCGGTTCGAGGAGCGCGACCAGCCAGGCCTGCGCCACGAAGAGGACACCCGCGAGGGCCAGGCAGAACAGCACCGCCCGCGCCACCTTCGCCGAGCCGCCCGTGACCTCCTCCGCGAAGGAGGCGATCGCGTCGAAGCCCAGGTAGGAGAGGACGGCCACCGACACCGCGCCCACCACCGCCGCGAGGGAGAACGTCACGTCACCGGTGAGCGGCGACCACCAGTCGCGCTGTGCCCCGTCCCGTACGAGCACCACCACGGCCGAGACCACGAAGACGAGCAGCACGATGATCTCCATCGCGAGCACGGCGAAGCCGACCCGGGCCGCGGCCCGTACGCCCCACAGGTTGAGCAGCGTGGTGACGACGACCGCGATCCCGGTCCACACCCACCGGTCCACCTCCGGCACGAGGGCCTCCATCGCGATGCCCGCGAAGAGGTAGGCGACGGCGGGGATGAGCAGGTAGTCGAGCATCGCCATCCAGCCGGCGATGAAACCCGGCCCTTCTCCGAGGCCTTTACGCGCGTACGTGAAGACGGAACCGGCCTGCGGGGCGACCCGTACCATCTGCGCGTAACTGAACGCCGTGAACGCCATGGCGACGGTGGCCACGACGTACACGAGTGCGACCGCGCCGCCGGACTTGGCGTCGAGCGTGCCGAAGACGCCGACGGGCGCCATGGGGGCGATGAAGAGCAGGCCGTAGACGACCAGGTCGCGGAACCCGAGATTCCGACGAAGCGCCGTATGGTCCCCGCGCCCCGCGTGTTCCCCGCGCCCCGGATCTCCCCCGCGCCCCGCCACCTGCGATTCCTCGGCCATGGCGACAGTTTCGGCCACGGCACCGATCAAACCGCTCACCGACGCGGCCTTACGATGGGACGCATGACTGCAACGCCCGCGCCGACGCCCGAGTCCGCCCCCGCGACGAACCGTCCGAAGCGTGTCCTGCTCGCCGCACCCCGCGGCTACTGCGCGGGCGTGGACCGTGCCGTGATCGCCGTGGAGAAGGCCCTGGAGCAGTACGGGGCGCCGATCTACGTCCGGCACGAGATCGTCCACAACAAGTACGTCGTCCAGACCCTGGAGCGGAAGGGCGCCATCTTCGTCGACCAGGCGACCGAGGTGCCGCCGGGCAACATCGTGATGTTCTCCGCGCACGGCGTCGCCCCGTCCGTCCACGAGGAGGCCCGCGAGGGTCAGCTCAAGACCATCGACGCGACCTGCCCGCTTGTCACCAAGGTCCACAAGGAAGCCGTCCGCTTCGCCAACGACGACTTCGACATCCTCCTCATCGGCCACGAGGGCCACGAGGAGGTCATCGGCACCTCCGGCGAGGCCCCCGACCACATCCAGCTGGTCGACGGCCCGGGCGACGTGGCCAAGATCGAGGTCCGCGACCCGTCCCGTGTCGTCTGGCTCTCCCAGACCACGCTCTCCGTCGACGAGACGATGGAGACGGTCGACGCGCTGAAGGAGAAGTTCCCGCAGCTGATCTCCCCGCCGTCCGACGACATCTGCTACGCCACGCAGAACCGCCAGATCGCCATCAAGGAGCTCGCCGGCCAGGCCGAGCTTGTCATCGTCGTCGGCTCGAGGAACTCCTCGAACTCGATCCGCATGGTCGAGGTCGCCAAGCAGGCCGGTGTCCCCGCCGCGTACCTCGTCGACTTCGCGAGCGAGATCGACGAGGCCTGGCTGGAGGGCGTGACCAGCGTCGGCCTCTCCTCCGGCGCCTCCGTCCCGGACGTCCTGGTGCAGGAAGTTCTGGAGTGGCTCGCGGAGCGCGGCTACGCGGACGTGGAGATCGTCAAGACGGCCGACGAGTCCCTCACCTTCTCGCTGCCCAAGGAGCTCCGCAACAAGGACCTGCGGGCCGAGGCGGCGAAGCTTCTCGCGGCTGCGCCTGTCAAGGAGTAACACCGCGCCACAGCCCTTACCGTAAGTCCATGAACGTCTTCGGAGTGGACATCGGCGGCTCGGGCATCAAGGGCGCCCCTGTGGACCTGGAGCGCGGAGCGCTCACCGAGGAGCGCCACAAGGTACTGACCCCGCAGCCCGCCACACCCGACGGTGTGGCGGGCTGCGTCGCGGAGGTCGTGGGGCACTTCGGGTGGACAGGACCGGTGGGGGTGACCTTCCCGGGCGTGGTCACGGGCTCGGTGATCCGGACGGCGGCGAACGTCGACCCGTCATGGATCGACGTCGACGCCGGCACCCTCCTGAGCGACCGCCTCGGCGGCCTCCCGGTGACCGTCCTCAACGACGCGGACGCGGCCGGGGTCGCGGAGATGACCTACGGCGCGGGCCGGGGCCGCAAGGGCACCGTGATCATGCTGACCCTGGGCACGGGCATCGGCTCGGCCCTCTTCGTCGACGGCCGCCTCGTCCCCAACACGGAACTGGGCCACCTGGAACTCAAGGGCCACGACGCGGAGACCAGGGCGTCGACGAAGGCCAAGGAGGACGAGGACCTCACCTGGGAACACTGGGCGACGCGCCGCGTAAGGAAGTACCTCGCGCACGTGGAGATGCTGTTCTCGCCGGAGCTCTTCATCATCGGCGGCGGGGTGAGCCGGAAGGCGGACAAGTTCCTGCCCCTGATCGAAGGCATCCGCGCGGAGATCGTCCCGGCGGAACTGCAGAACGACGCGGGGATCGTGGGGGCGGGGATGGCGGCGGGGGCGGTATGAGGGGGGCCGGAGGGCGGCGTACGTCCTGAGCGGAGGCGAGGGAGGGCCCGTACGGGAGGAACGTACGGGTCAGACGACGGGACGGCGGCGGGCGGCTCCGCCCCTCCCGCCGGCCGCACCGGTCCCGGCGCCCGGCGTCTCTTTGTCCACCGGGGCCATCGCGCGCGCGTGCTCCCGCCGACCCATCTCCCGCACCTTCCGTACGCTCGCGATGAGCCCGGCGACGAGGGTGCCGCCGTACAACCAGCCGGCGTGGACGGCGAGGGCGGTCACGACCGCCATGGCCTGACCGCCGAGGCCGCCGGAGCCGCCCGCGATGGGGACGACGCCGACGGCGAAGGCGATGGGGACGCCGATCGGGGCGGTGACGAGGTCGGCGGTACGGACCCACAGCGCGGTCAGGGCGCTGACCGGCAGGAACAGCAACCCGTACACGACCGGGGAGCCGTCGAGGAGCAGCCGGTCGAGGAAGCCGAGCGTCAGCATGACGGCGGAGGCGAAGAGCCCGGCGCCGAGCCCGGTGAGCCGGGGCGAGGGAAGCCGCCGGAGGGCGAGCACGACGGGCGGCACGGGCCGGCCGCCGGGCTCGGCACCGGGCGGCCGGCCGCCGGGCGCGCGGCCGGCGCCCTTGCCCGCCGGCCCCGCGGCGCCGGCGGGCTCGACGCGGGCGTCGCCGGGAGCCCGCCGGGCCCGTCCGTTCACGCGGTGGACGGCCGCACCCTCCACGAGCGCGCCGGGGGGCGTGACGGGCGGCGCGACGGGGTTTTGCGGCCGTCGGCGGCCTTGCGGCTGACTTGTCCTGTGCTGCTCCACCCCACCAACGTAGGTCGGGAGGGGGCGGGAAGCGGGTCCGGGACACGCCCTTTGGGTGACCTTGCCCCCGAGAACGACCGAAGGTCGGCGTCACTGGCCGGTTCGGCCCGCCCGTAAACTGGGGGATCGGCCCCCCGTCCACACTTCAGGAAGTCGCCACCGTGTCGCTCACGATCGGAATCGTCGGTCTGCCGAATGTCGGCAAGTCGACCCTGTTCAACGCCCTGACCAAGAACGACGTGCTGGCGGCCAACTACCCGTTCGCCACGATCGAGCCCAACGTCGGCGTCGTCGGCGTCCCCGACGCCCGCCTCACCAAGCTCGCGGAGATCTTCAGCTCCCAGCGCGTCCTCCCGGCGACGGTCGACTTCGTCGACATCGCGGGCATCGTGCGCGGCGCGAGCGAGGGTGAGGGCCTCGGCAACAAGTTCCTGGCGAACATCCGCGAGTCGGACGCCATCTGCCAGGTCATCCGCGCCTTCAAGGACGAGAACGTCGTACACGTCGACGGCAAGGTCTCGCCGAAGGACGACATCGAGACGATCAACACGGAGCTGATCCTCGCGGACCTCCAGACGATCGAGAAGGTCCTCCCGCGCCTCCAGAAGGAGATGCGGATCAAGAAGGACACGGCGCCGAAGGTCGCGGCGGTCGAGGCCGCCCAGGCGATCCTGGAGCGCGGCGACACCCTCTTCTCGCAGGGCATCGTGCAGGGCACGGAGAAGACGGAGCTCCTCCACGACCTCCACCTCCTCACCACCAAGCCGTTCCTCTACGTGTTCAACGTGGACGAGGACGAACTGACGGACGACGCGTTCAAGGCCGAGCAGAGCGCCCTCGTCGCCCCGGCGGAGGCGATCTTCCTCAACGCCAAGCTGGAGCAGGACCTCGCCGAGCTGGACGAGGAGGACGCCATGGAGCTCCTCCAGTCCGTCGGCGCCGAGGAGCCGGGCCTGGCCACCCTCGCCCGCGTCGGCTTCGCCACCCTCGGCCTCCAGACCTACCTGACGGCCGGCCCGAAGGAATCCCGCGCCTGGACGATCAAGCAGGGCGCGACGGCCCCCGAGGCGGCCGGTGTCATCCACACCGACTTCCAGAAGGGCTTCATCAAGGCCGAGGTCATCTCCTTCGCCGACCTCGTCGAAACAGGCTCGGTAGCCGACGCCCGCGCAGCCGGCAAGGCCCGCATGGAGGGCAAGGAGTACGTCATGCAGGACGGCGACGTGGTGGAGTTCCGCTTCAACGTGTAGCAGTCCCGTCACCGGCGTTAAATGCTCTCGTCGAGCGTGGCAGGTCAGAAGGGGTCGGCTCCTCCGGGAGCCGACCCCTTCGGCGTCACCGCTCTGGATGGTGCCGGATGTTCTGAAGCTCTGTCCGAGCCTCGAGCCGGAAGACGGTCCGGTACTCGGCCGCCGGTGAGGGTGGCGTGGGCTGTGCCACCTATCCGTGCAGGAGTCCCGTGCTTTCGGTCGAGTGTCGGTGGGTCGGTCCCTTAGCATCGTCGTCTGCTCACACACGGACGAGGGGGTCCCATGATGCGCGTTCGCATCGAAAGTGACGGCGAGAAGCTGGCTTTGACGGAGCTTCAGGGGTGGCTGGCTCGGGATCCGAATGCGCGGAGGCTGTCCGTCACCCCCGTCTCCACGCCCGGGCCCACCATGGGCACGCTGGACGCGTTGGAAATCGTTCTGGGATCCGTCGGCGACATCGCGAACTTCGCGGTGGGCTACGCCGGCTGGCGGCTCGCACGCGCCAGGGGCGGGACCCGGGGCGCGCGCACGCTGACCTTCGGGGGCACGACGGTCGACATCAGCCATCTCGATGCGGAGCAGTTGGCGGAGCTGCTGCGCCGCCTGGAGGCCGGAGAGGCGGGCGACGACGCCGCCCAGTCATGACCGACCGGTCGGGCCCATGCTCCCGGGCAGTCTTCTTCGGCGTCCATGACTACGAGGAGTTCCCCAAGCTCGAAGGAGTCGCCAAGAACATCCCCGCACTGCTCGACCAGTTGACGGACCCCGAGATGGAGGCGCTCGGCAGGGGGGACTGCAACGTCCTTTCCGCCGGCAGCACGCGGACCGATTTTCTCGGGGCCGTCCACGCCGCCGCCACCGAGGCCTCCGACCTGCTTCTCATCTACTTCGCCGGGCACGGTCACTACTCCCGGGACATGCAGGACCTGCTCCTTGCCACGCAGAAGTCCAGCGATCTGCACCCCTTCTACTCGGTCGAGTACAGCCAGCTCAGGGCGCAGGTCGTGGACTCCCGGGCACGGCACAAGGTCGTCATCATCGACTGCTGCCACAGCGGGTTCGCCTTACGCATGGGCGGCGGGGACCCGGCGGACGAGGGTGAGGCGTTCGCCATCGAGGGGGCCTGTGTCCTCACCTCGGCCGCGGAGACCGAGGAGTCGCTCTGCCTCCCGGACGGCAGCGTGTTCACCCGCGCTCTGGTGGACGTACTCCAGGAGGGCATCACGGGGCCTCTGGACAACAAGGGGCGCAGGGGCGAGGAACAGAGCCACCTCCTGACCGGTGATGTCCTCCAGGTCCTCAGGACCAGGCTGAAGGGCCGGGTGGTGGACAAGAAGCGGGTGCCCGAGCCCCGCATCGCCTGCCTCGGCGAGGGCGACCAGATCCCGCTCGCCCGCAATCGGGCCTATACCGGTGAGAAGCCCGCGGCCACGTCCGGGGCCGGGGTCGCGGACCAGGCGTCGTCTCCCGGTCCCGATCCGCTGCTTCCCGTGATCGCCCAGGAGCGTTACGTCGCGGGGCTCGGTGCATTCGAGCGGAACCTCACCCCCGAATGTCTTCCCTACGTGTCCCCGGGGAAGGAGCACGAGACCGAGCGGTCACGGTTGTTCCGCCGCCTTCGCGAGTCCGACGGCCGGGGCGTCCTGCTGATCGGTGCGGCCGGCACCGGTAAGACCCGGACGGTCCTCGAGGTGGGACGGCTGGCGCTGGACAAGGAGTGGCGTGTGCTGCATCTGCGTCCCAGCGGAAAGGAGGACGTCACCGCCGAGATCATCCGCCAGGTGCTGGCCGAGGACACCCCGGCCCTGGTGGTCATGGACTATCTCAACCACTACTTCGTGCAGGACGACGACAACCCCCGGCTCGACCTGACCACACTCCGGCACAGCCTCCTGCCGGAGGCGCGCCGCAAGGGGATCAAGGTCGCCCTGCTCGCCACGGCTCGGCCCGGGTGGTTGCGCAAAATGAACCAGCTCCACCTGTACGAGCTCTTCGACGAGGTCGATCTGCGGCAGGACGAGGAATTCCAGCGGCTGGTGGCGGAGCAGGCGCTGACCAGAATGGCGCCCACGGCCATCGACCGGTTCGGCCTGGACCGGATGTGGGAGATCTGCGGCCACCGTCCCATCATCGCGCTGCTTGTCGCCCGTGAGGTGGAGCGTCGGGTGACGACCGGCGGCCTGCGGGACCTGTCCGGTCTGCGGGCGAGTGGTGACCTGTCCACCTGGCTCCGAAGCCGGCTGGGGGAGGACGACCTCGCTGTCATGCAGAGCAAGGGGACCCGCCAGGGAGGGACCGCCTTCCATCGGGTCTCGGCCGCCGCGGCCGCGGCGGCCGCCTGTCCGCAGGTGTACGCCGAGGTGGTCGCGACCGCCCAGGCGTCGCTGCCCGAGGCCTCCGAGGGCACGCTGGAGGCGGAGGAGGTGGTGGAAACCCTGCTCGACCTGGGCTGGTTGCAGCGCGAAGACCAGACCGACATGGTGACCACCGCCCACGACATCGTCTGCGACCAGCTTGTCGAGTCGGTGATCTTCCCCCCTGGTTCCCGCAGACCGGACCGGCGGAGGACCTTGTCGCTGCTGAGCGGCTCTCTCACCAGCCCCCGGACGCTCGGGCGCTACGCGACGAACCTCGCCCGGTTGATGAACGACCTGGCGCCCCAGCCCCTGGCCTCCGTGTCGGAGCTGCTGGACCGCTGGTTCGCGGACAACTCCTCGGCCATCGGCGATGTCATGCGGCGCGACGCCGACGCGGGCGGTTACGCCCTCGGGGCGCTCGTCCACGGGCCGCCCTGGTCGCAGGCCGCGGTACGGAACTGGCAGGAGATCGCCGGCCCCTGGCTCGAGGAGTACGGCGACACGACAGATGCCCGTCACCTCCTCCACAGCGGCCTGTCGCATCTGCCTGCCGACAGCGCGGCCCTGCTCGTCCCGGCGGCACTGCGCTGGCTGGAGGCGTACGGCTGGCGGCAGGATGCCAGCTATGTCCTGGGCCCGCTGCTCAGCAGAACGGACCTGCCGGCCGAACTGAGCCCGTCCCTCGAGAACGCGGTCGGCTGGGTGAATCTCCACGGTCAGTCCCAGGGAGCCCACTTCGTCCTGAGCGCCCTGGTCGCCCGCGGCGACCTCACCGTCCAGCAGGCGAGGAAGGCCGTCCCCGCGGCTCTGCGGTGGTGCGAACGATCGAGGGCCGCGCGGCAGACCGGACTGGTTCTGCATCCCCTCCTGGGCCGGAAGGACCTGACCGACGACGAAGTGCGCCGCGCGATCGCGGAAGCGTACGACTGGGTGGGGCGCCACATCACCTTCGAGATCTCGTCGAAGGTCCTGCTCGCGCTGGTGAACCACCCCGACCTACCGCGCGAGGAGCTCCGTTACGCCGTCACGCTGGCGCTCGAGTGGCTGGAGCACCACTGGGACAGCCAGCGCGCCAACTGGATCCTGCACCCGGTACTGGGCATGCACGGAGCGAGCAAGCCGCAGATCCGGCAGGCGATCACCCATGCGGTCGGGTGGCTGACGTCCCACGCGACGGAGACGGACGCCGACTACCTGATCGGTCGGCTGCTCGAGCACGACGACCTCCACCCCGAGGAGCGAGATCTCGTGGTCGGGGCCGCAGGCCGGTGGCTGGAGGCCTACGCGACGGAGAAGCACGGCGACTTCCTGATCGGTCGGCTGCTCGAGCGCGACGACCTCCACCCCGAGGAACGAGATCTCGTGGTCGGATTCGGTGGCCGCTGGCTGGACGCCCACGCGACCGAGGCAGCCGCCAGTTTCATCCTGCCCAGGATGCTGACCCGGCTCGATCTCACCGACGAGCAGGCTCGACTGGCCATAGGGCAGGCGACGTCCTGGCTGGAACTGCACGGACACAGGGAATCGGCAGGGTATGTCCTGCAGCACCTGCTCAAGCGGGAGGACATTCCCGCCTACGAGGCCCGTCGGGCCGCCACCTTCGCCAACGAATGGCTGTCGCAGCACAAGGAGGCCAAGGACGCCAGTTATGTCCTGCCTGGCCTGCTGGCCCGATCCGACCTCACCGACGAGCAGGCGGACCAGGCTGTCGTCTCGGCGATCTCCTGGCTGCGCATCCACGGCCTCGACGACACGGCCGATCGCGTTCTGCGGCAGCTTCTCCTCCGGGCCGGCCTCCCGTCCGACCCGGTACGGTTCGCCGCCCGCCGCACCGCCCAATGGCTGGAGCAGCACCGGGAGCGGAGGAGCGCGGGCTACCTGCTCGGTGCCCTCCTCGCACGCGACGACCTCACAGCGCAGGAGGCCGCAACCGGCGTACAGGAGGGCCTGACGTGGCTGGGGCGGCACTGCCCGGGACCCGGGACCGATCGCCTTCTGCCGGAGCTGCTCGGGCGGCCCGAACTTTCGCCCGAGCAACGTGCACAGGCCATCGCCTTCTCCGAGGTCTGGGAGCGGCGGAACACCGGCACCCAGATGGAGGCTCAGCAGCTCCAGAAGTCGCTCTCGGGCCGCACCCTGCGTACAGACGAGGAGAAGCTGCGGGCGCTCGTCTCAGGGGTGGAGTGGCTTGAGGAGAACGCCACGCAGGTGGAGGCGCTCTCTGTCCTGACCGCCGTCCTTGAGCATCCCATGCTGCAGCATTCCGAGTCGGCGGGGGAACTCACCCGTAGAGCCGTCACCTCGGCCCTGGACTGGCTGGAGGAGCACGGGGCGGACGTCACCGCCACGCACGTGATCCAGCGGCTGCTCAGGACACCCGAGATGTCGGACGGGCACCTCGACGCCGTGGTGGCGTACAGCCTGAAGTGGCTCCTGAGGTACGGGGAGCAACCTCGTGCCCGGCATGTGCTGGAGTTGCTCCTTTCCCACGCTGGTCTGGATGAGGCGCAGCTGGACGACAGCGCCCTTCTGGCCCTCGGTTGGCTGCGGTACTGCGGGTCCGAGCCCCAGGCCAGTTTCGTTTTGGAGCGACTGCTCAGGTGCACCGGCCTCGTGGCGGAGCGGGTGCGGGACACCGTCACGTTCGCCCGCACGTGGCTCACCCTGCATCACTCGATGAAGGAGGCGGGCTTCGTCCTTGAGCCCCTGCTGGCCCGGGACGACCTGGCGGATGACGAGTGGGAGTGGGTTTTTCCGCAGGCGATGGGCTGGCTGAGGGCCCACAGGACCAGCCGTGCGGCGCGGCACATCGTGGCCGGGCTCGCCACACACGACCGGATCGGGGGAGCTGACCTCGACGGACTACTGGACGCCGGTATCGCCTGGCTGGAGAGCCACAGCCATTCACCGCAGTTGCGCCGCACGCTGCGATCGCTGTTCGGCCGGACGGACCTGAGCCAGGACCAGACCGGGAGGCTGGCCGACTGCGGACTACGGTGGATCTCCCAGCAGGAGACGGCGAAGACCTGGCGCATGCTGGCCGTCCTCGCCGAGCGCTCGGACCTGCCGGCCGAACAGGCCGCGACGGTCGAATCGCTGGTGGTCACCCGGGTGTCGGCGGACCCCACCGCGTTCGACGTCAACTTTGTTCTGGAGTCCCGCCTGAGGCGTACAGACCTCACGCTGGCGCAGCGCACGAAGACGATCTCCTGGTCGCTCGCGTGGCTGGAGCGCCGCATGCCGGAATGGCGGTCCCGCTTCCTCCTCAGATCCCTGCTCGCGCTGGAGGATCTCTCGGTGGCCGAGACGCGTCGGGTTGCGGACTGGTCGATCGAGTGGCTGGAGCATTACACCGACGGCACCGCCGAGACGTTCGACGGCCAGGGCGCTGAAGCGGTCCTCGGCCCGCTTCGTTCGCTGGACCTCGACGAGGCGCAGCTGCGGCGGCTCGAGGTCTGCCTCCCGCAGCGGGAGGCGCCGGGCGGCATACCGGCGGGTGAGGCGCCTCCGGTGGGTTCGCCGATGTCCGCGATCCCCACGCCGCGCACCTCGGGGGAGGCGGAGAGCCCGTCCGGTGTGGTGTCCGGCACGGGTGAGACAACTGACGCGGGTGGTGGGTGACACACGGAGGACAGTTCCCTCAGGGAAAGGGAAGGTGCGCTACAGAGGATTGACATGGAACCGGGTCTTTCCTTGCCTCGTGTCGGCTGCGCGAAATACGTTCGTGTCACTCGAGACGGGGGCGATATGGCACGCGGATACGACACGACACGAGCGCCTTACGCGGTGGCCGGACTCGTGGAATGTGAGGGGTTCGCCTGTCGTGGCGGGAGTGGGCGGCGGGGGAGTGTCGTCGTGGGGGCGCGGCTCTGTTCGGGGTGTGTTCTCGCGCTTGTCGGCGGGCTGCGGCGGCTGCCGCGGCTTTACGACGAGTGCGGGCTGCTTCTCGGTGGTGCCGACCGGCCGCGCGAGCGTACGTCCGGTGGCGGGTGCGCGCCCGGGCTGCCCTTCAACACCGCCGCCGCCGAGGCCCGCTCCGTCATCGTCGGTGTGCTGCGGTCCTGGGCGGGTCTTGTCGTCGGCGAGCGGGTCGTGGCCGCGCCCCGGGACGCCGTGGCCGACGTCGTCGCGTTCCTGATCCGGCACGCCGGATGGCTCGCCGCCCACGACGCCGCGGGCGAGCTGTGCGAGGAGGTCGCGCGAGCGGTTCGCCGGGCGCGGTACGTGGTCGACCCGTCCCCCGGCCGGGGGATGAGCGTCGGGACGTGCGTCGTGGCGGACTGCGAGGGTGGGCTCACGGCCGTCGTGCGGGACGGCCGGGCCGATCCTCCGGTCGAGATCAGCTGCTCCGCCGTTCCCGCGCACCGCTGGTCCGCGCAGGAGTGGATGGCGCTCAGCGGCGGCGCTTCCGCGGCGGAGGGGCCGGCCCTAACTGCGGTTCCGGCGCCACGGACCGTGCGATGGCTCAGTGCCCGGGACATCTCCCTGCTCTGGGGGATCGCCTCGGGCAGCGTCTACCGCCACGCCAGCGAACAGCAGTGGCGACGGCGCACGGGCAAGGGGCGCACCTTCTACCACGAGGAGGACGTCCTGCGGTGTCTCGGAGCGCGGGTGGGCGGCCGGGCCTCCCGGGGCTAGGAGGGGCCAGCGGTACGAGCGACCAGCAGTACAAGTGGGCACGGCCTTCGGGTCGTGCCCGCTTTTGTCTTCCGGTCGTTCCTTCCGGCCGTTCCTCGGCTGTTCTTCCGTCGTTCTTCCGCGGGTACGCGGTCCAGGAGACTTGTCAATTCTCTGACTCAGGCCTGTCGCTGCTTTGAGAAAGTGGCATTGACTTCCTCCGCTTCGTCGAAGAAGCTGTTCAGTAACTTCCTCAGCACTGTGCCGATTCACCGGGCTGAGAATATCGATCGCCTTTTTTCTTTTTCTTTTCTGTTCCCCGCATTCGCGACAGGCAGACAGCTGAGGGCATTCACATGCGGATTCTTTTCGCGGTCGCACCGCTGACCGCTCACCTGTACCCCAGCGTCCCGCTGGCATGGGCGCTGCAGAGCGCCGGACATGAGGTGCGGGTGGCCAGCAACGACGGCCTCGTCGAGGAGATCACCGCGGCCGGGCTCACGGCGGTGGGGCTCGGTGAGCGCACCTCGCCGCCCGAGCCGATCACCGACGAGGAGCTGGACCGCTTCAGCGACGCGCTCGGTTTTGAGGCCGGCTCCGACTTCGACGAGCTCTGGCGGGCGACCCGTTACTACCTGGTGGCCGCGTGCAAGCGGTACCACCCGGACGGCGAGGGGCGGCCGGAGCTCGCCGACCGTCTGGTCGAGGCCGCCCGGAGCTGGCGGCCCGACCTGGTGATCTGGGATCCGGCGTGCCCGGCGGGCGCGGTCGCGGCCCGCGAGTGCGGGGCCGCGTCGGCGCGGATGATGTGGGGCCCCGACTACTTCGGCTGGATCCGCGGGCGCCTGGCCGAGCGCATGGCCGACCCCGCCTCCGGGGTGCGCGCGGACACGGATCCGCTGGCGGCGACGCTGGCGCCGGTCTTCGGGCGGTTCGGTCACGAATTCTCCGACGAGCTGCTGCTCGGCGACTTCACCGTCGACCCGCTGCCCTCGCAGCTGCCGAGGCCGGACGGTCTGCGCCGGGTCCCGATGCGCTGGGTGCCGTACACCGGCGCGGGTCCGGTCCCCGACTGGCTGGCGCGGCCGCCGGCCCGGCCCCGGGTCTGTCTGACGCTGGGCGTCACCGGGCGTACGGTCCACGACGGCCGGGACGAGCGGGTCGCGGCCGCCTTCGAGGCGGTCGCCGGGATGGACGTCGAGGTGGTCGCCACGGTCAACGCGGCCCAGCTGGGCACGGATCTCGCCGTCCCCGACAACGTGCGGATCGTGGACTACCTCCCGCTGACCCAGGTGATGCCGACCTGCTCCGCGGTCGTCCACCACGGCGGCTTCGGCACGTTCTTCGCCGCAGCGGTCCACCGGGTGCCCCAGATGATCGTGCGGGAAGATCTGGGCAGCGGGCTGAACAGCACCCGCTACCTGGAGGCCAGGGGAGCGGGCGTGACCCTCCACGCCGACGGCCTCACCGCGGCCGAGGTGGGCAAGCAGCTCTCCCGGCTGTTGACGGAGCCGTCGTTCCAGGAGGGGGCGGCCGCCGTCCACGCGGACATCACGGCCGCACCCGGGCCGGGCGAACTCGTACCGGTTCTGGAGCGGCTGACCGCTCAGTACCGCGAGCGGGGTTGACGGGCGATGCGTGTGGTCGAGACGCGGGTTCCCGGCGCGTTCGTGTTCACCCCGGACCAGATCCCCGACGCGCGGGGTGTGTTCTTCGAGTCCTTCCGCCACGACCTCGTCGAGGACGCGGTGGGCCGTCCGTTCCGGCCGGCGCAGATCAACTACTCGACCTCCGCGCGCAACACGCTGCGCGGCCTCCACGGGGTCGCGGTGCCGCCCGGGCAGGCCAAGTACGTGACGTGCGTGCGGGGGGCGGCCCGCGACATCGTCGTCGACCTGCGGGTCGGCTCACCGACCTTCGGGGAGCACCACGAGACCCTGCTCGACGCCGAGTCGGGGCGGGCGGTGTACGTGCCGGAGGGCGTCGGCCACGGGTTCCTGACGCTCACCGACGACACCTGCATCTGTTACGTGGTCTCCACCCTGTACGTACCGGGCACGCAGATCGACATCGACCCCCTCGATCCCGATCTGGCGCTTCCCTGGGGGTTCAGCGAGTCGCCGCTGATGTCGGAGAAGGACGCGAAGGCGCCCCGCGTGCGGGAGGCGCGCGCCTCGGGGCTGCTCGCCGACTGGCACGACGTCCGCTGACCCCGAACACCACTTGACCTCAACTCGACTTGAGGTTCTACGGTTCCCTCGTCCCGTCACAACGCAAGGAGTAGTTCTGTGAGTACCGAGGTAGACGAGGTAGACGCGGGGTTACCGCCCCGGGCGACCCGTAGGGAGTGGCTGGGGCTCGCGGTCCTCGCCCTGCCCACCATCCTCATCGCCATGGACCTGACGGTCCTGCATCTGGCACTGCCCACCCTCACCGCCGACCTGCGGCCCGGCAACACCGAGTTGCTGTGGATCGTGGACGTCTACGGCTTCCTCATCGCCGGCTTCCTCATCCCCATGGGCGCGATCGGGGACAGGATCGGCCGCCGGCGGCTGCTGATGATCGGCGCGGTCGCCTTCGGTGTGGCCTCGGTACTCTCGGCGTTCGCCGCCAACCCGACGATGCTCATCGCCGCCCGCGCGCTGCTCGGCATCGCGGGCGCCACGCTGATGCCGTCCACCCTCTCCCTGATCCGGGTCATGTTCCAGGACCCGAAGCAGCAGGGCGCCGCCATCGGCGCGTGGACCGGCTTCTTCGGCCTCGGCACGGTGATCGGCCCGCTGGTCGGCGGGACCTTCCTGGAGCTCTTCTGGTGGGGCGCGGTCTTCCTCATCGGTGTTCCCGTGATGGTGCTGCTGCTCGTCCTCGGCCCGATCCTGCTGCCCGAGTACCGTGACCGCTCGGTCGCGCGTCCGGACCTCCTCAGCGCCGTCCTGTCCGTCGTCGGCATGCTCGCCCTGATCTACGGCGTCAAGCGGATCGCCGAGGACGGCCTCGGCCTGGAGTCGGGCGTCCCGATCGTGGCCGGACTGGTCCTCGCCGCGCTGTTCGTGCACCGCCAGGGCCGCCTGACGCAGCCCCTGGTGGACCTCAAGCTGTTCCGCGACAGCCTGTTCGGTACGGCCCTGGGCATGCTGGTGCTCGCCACCCTGCTCTCCGCCGGGCTGCAGTTCCTCGTCATGCAGTACCTCCAGCTCGTACGGGGTCTCGAGCCGGTCCAGGCCGGGCTCTGGTCGCTGCCGATCACCCTCGGCGTGATGGTCGGCGCCATGGGCGGACCGGCGCTCGCCGGGCGCGTCAAGCTCAGCAATCTGCTCGCCGGCGGCCTGGTCGTCTCCGCCCTCGGCATGCTGATGCTGAGCCGAGTCAGTGGCCCCTCCGACCTGTTCCTCGCGGTGGGCGGGACGGCCGTCATCGGTCTCGGGCTCGGCCCGATGATCTCGCTCGGCACCGGCCTCATCGTCGGAGCGGCCCCGCCCGAGCGGGCCGGTGCCGCGTCCGCGCTGGCCTCGGTCGGCCCCGAACTCGGCAGTGCGCTGGGCGTGGCCCTGATCGGCAGCGTCGGCTTCGCCGTGTACCGGTCCGACCTGGCCGACCGGCTCCCCGAGGGGCTGTCCGCACAGGACGCCGACGCGGCGAAGGACACGCTCGGCGCCGCGGTGGACACCGCCCGCGGGCTCCCCACCGAGCTCGCCGACCGCCTCCTCGCGGTGGCCCGGGACTCCTTCGTACAGGGCATGCAGACGACCGCGATCGTCGGCGCGGTGCTCGCCGTGCTCCTCGCCGCGGGGGCCGCGGTCCTGCTGCGCAACGCCCGGATGCCCGGCCCGCCCCCGGCCGCCGATGCGGACGGGACGGACCAGCCGGACCAGCCGGACCAGACGGGGAAGCCCGCGCAGAAGCCTCTGGAGAAGCTGGAGAAGGTGGAGAGCTGACATGCCGGACACGGACTCCGTGGCCGGCCCGGCCCAGACCCCCGTCGGGGTCTGGGCCGGTTTCGTCTGCCACGACGACCAGAGCGACCCGTACGTCATCTCCTTCGCGCCGGACGGGACGATCGCGCTGCGTACGGGGGTCACCGTGGGCACCGGGACCTGGGCCGCCGGGCGGGACCAGGGGCACTTCTCGTACGACCTCGTCGAGACCTACACCCCGGCGAGCGGCCACGCCGGGCAGGTGGAGGCCCATGTCGAGGCCCGCTTCGAGCAGTCGGCGCACACCGGGACCGGCACCGCCCGGATCCGTACCCCCGACGGCGTGCTCGTGCACGCGACCACGGCCGAGTTCGCCGGTGAGCGAATCGCCGACGAACCGGCCGTCTGGCACGGCGTCGTGAGCCTCGGCGCGGCGATCCGCGGCCGGGCGCTCCACCCCGGGGACCACGGCTTCGAGGAGGCCAGCTCCGGCTGGCTGCTCACCGTCGGGCACCGCCCGGCCGCGGTGGTGGTCGCCGCCGACGCCGACGACGTGGCCGCCGCCGTCCGGTTCGCCGCCACGGCGAACCTGCCGGTCGCGGTGGAGTCGACCGGGCACGGCAGGTCCGTACCCGCCGACGGCGCCGTGTTCGTCGCGACCGGCGGACTGCGCGAGCTCTCGGTCGACGCCCGGGCCGGGACCGCCCGGATCGGGGCGGGGCTGCGCTGGGGCGAGGTGGCCGCCGCCGCCGCGGAGCACGGCCTCGCGCCACTCTGCGGCTCCTCGGCCGAGGTCGGCGTGATGGGCTTCCTGACCGGCGGCGGACTGCCGCTGACCTGCCGTACGCACGGCTTCGCCGCCGACCACGTGCGCTCCATGGACCTGGTCACGGCCGACGGCCGCATCCGCACCGTGTCACCGACCCAGGACCCCGACCTGTTCTGGGCGGTACGGGGCGGCCGGAGCAACTTCGGCGTGGTGACCGCCGCCGAGATCGACCTGGTGCCGCTGCGGAGCGTCTTCGCGGGCGAACTCTTCTACCCGGGTGAGGACCCCGCGCACGCGGCGCACGTGATGCGGTCCTACCTGACCTGGGCCAAGGACCAGCCGGACGAGATGTCGTCCTCGGTGTCGCTGCTGCGGTTCAGGAACGCGCCGCAGGTGCCCGAGCCGTACCGCGGCCGGTCGTTCGTCCTCGTCCACATCGTCCACGCCGGCGACGAGGAGCGGGGCGCCCGGCTGGTGGAACCACTGCGCGCGCTCGGCCCCGAGACGGACACCTGCGCCACCCGGCCGTACGCGCGGCTCACCGAGATCCACCACGACCCGAAGCACCCGGTCAGCATGCACTTCCGCAGCGCGCTGCTGTCCGAGCTCGACGACACGGCGGTCGCAACGCTGGTCTCGTTCATCGACCCGGCGACGCCCGAAGGGCCCTTCCAGGGGCTCGAACTGCGCCACCTGGGCGGGGCGGTGAGCCGGCCGCCCCGGCGCCCGCACGCGGCGGGCGCCAGGGACGCGGCCTTCCACCTGTGGATGCGGATGCCGGCCCCCGCCGAGGAGGCGGACACGGTACGCCGGGCCGCGGACGAGGTCCTCGCGCGGCTGAGGCCGTGGGACACCGGCGCCCTGCTGCCCGGCTTCCTGTTCGACCACGACGCCGACCCCGAGCGGGTCCGGCGGGCCTACGCCGAGCCGGACCACCGGCGGCTGACCGAGCTGAAGGCCACGTACGACCCGCACAACCTGTTCCGCATCAACCACAACATCCCGCCCGTCCTCGACGGCGCGTGAAAAGGGGAACAACCGGAATGTCACTTTCACCGGAGATAGAGGCGACGACGGCCGAGGTCGCCAAGCTGGCCGGGGCGCAGGCCGCGCAGGCCGACGCCGAGCGCCGGGTGAGCCCGGACGTCATACGGGCCGTGGTGGACGCCGGGTTCGCCCGGTGGCTGGTGCCGGCCCGCTGGGGCGGCGACGAGCGCGGCTACACCGAGCTGACCGCCGCGGTGGCGAAGGTCGGCGAGGAGTGCTCCTCGACGGCGTGGCTCGCCTGCCTCGCCGCGCACGCCGCCCGGTACGTGGCCTGTCTGCCCGAGCAGGGCCAGGCCGACATCTGGGGCGACGGCCCCGACACACTCGTCGCCGCCGTCATCAAGCCGCAGGGCACGGCCGTCGAGACGGAGGGCGGGTACCGGCTCACCGGCTCCTGGAGCTACGTCAGCGGTGTCGAGCACGCGGACTGGGCGCTCCTGACCGGCCCCGCGCCCGGCCCGAAGTCCGGCGGACAGCCGATGCGGCTCTTCGCGGTACCGCGCGGCGACTACACCTTCGAGGACACGTGGTCCTCCCTCGGCATGCGCGGCACCGGCAGCCACACGCTCGTCCTGGACGACGTGTTCGTGCCCGAGCACCGCGTCTGCCTGCGCGAGGACGCGATGCGCGGCGCGACGGTGGGCCTCCCGGGCCGCGCCCCGCTGCCGAACCCCGCCGTGAGCGGGCTGACGTTCGTCACCCCCGTACTCGGCGCCGCGCGAGGCGCGCTCGCCGTCGCGGCGCAGCTCGTGGCGGTCGCCCCGACCGGTCCCCGCGCCGGCGCGGGCCAGGCCTACCAGGTGGACTTCGCCCGGGCCGCCGGAGAGATCGACGCGGCCCAGCTGCTCATCGAGCGGGCCGCCGCCGTCGTGGACGGCGGCGCCCTGTCGCCGGCGCTCGCGCGCCGCAACCGCAGGGACCTCGCGCTCGCGCTGCAGATGCTCGCCGACGCGACCGACCGGCTGCTGAGGATCGGCGGCACCAGGGCCCAGGAGGACGGGCACCCGCTCCAGCGGTTCTGGCGGGACGTGCGCTCGGTCGCGAGCCACGCGGTCATGCAGTTCGAACCCGCGGGCGCCGACTACACCCAGGGCCTCGCCGGACCGGCCTGAAGGAGACCACGATGATCCTGATCACCGGAGCAACCGGGCACGTCGGCAGGCCGCTCGTGGACGAGCTGCTCGCGGCCGGCCACAAGGTACGGGCCCTCAGCCGCGACCCCGCCACGGCCGGGCTGCCCGCCGGGGTGGAGGTGGCCGCGACCGCCGAACTGCCTCTGGACGGCGTCGACTCCGTCTTCTTCGTCATGGCCGCGTTCCCGGGCGGCTCCGCGGAGCCGATCGCCCGGATGAAGGCGGCGGGAGTCCGCCGTATCGTCGCCCTCTCGTCGTACTCGGTCCTGGACGACGACCCCAAGAACATGATCGCCGTGAAACACCGGGAGCTGGAGCGCCAGATCCGGGAGACCGGCGCGGAGTGGACGTTCCTGCGGCCCGCCGGAGGGCTCGCCGCGACCGCCCTGGAGTGGGCCGGGCAGATCAGGGCCGAGGGCGTCGCCCGCTTCCCCTTCGGGGACGCGTGGACCGCGCCGGTCCATGAGCGCGACATCGCGGCGGTCGCCGCCCGCGCCCTGCTGACCGACGAACTGGTCGGCCAGGCACCGCTGTTCAGCGGGCCGGAGACGCTCAGCTACGCCGACCGGGCACGGATCATCGGCGAGGTCACCGGCGAGCCGGTCCGCTTCGCGGAGCTCGGCCACGACGAGGCACGGCAGGAGTGGCTCGCGGCCGGTATCCCCCCGCACGCCGTGGAGGCACGGCTGCGGATGTTCACCACGATGGTCGGCCGCCCGCACGCGATCTCACCGGTCGACCCGTACCTGGGCAGGCGCGGGCTGAGCTTCGCCCAGTGGGTCGCCGACCACACCGACAAGTTCCGGAAGGGAACGTCATGATTCTGGTAGCCGGAGCCACGGGCAACGTGGGCGGCGAGCTGCTGCGGCAGCTCCGTACCGAGGGGGTGCCCGTCCGGGCGCTCTCCCGCAACCCGGGGCGGGCCGCGCTCCCGGCCGATGTCGACGTCGTCGCGGGGGACTTCGCCGACCCGGAGTCGCTGGCCAAGGCGTTCTCGGGGGTGGAGGCCCTGTTCCTCATGATGTCGGGGAACGAGACCGCGGTGGTCGAGGAGGCGGCCCGCGCCGGGATACGGCGGATCGTGCTGCTCTCCAGCGTGGCCGTGGAGACCCGCCCGGAGTCCCTGATCGGCCGGGTCCACCGGGACGCCGAGCGGGCCATCGAGGCGTCCGGCCTCGAAGGGACGTTCCTGCGGCCCGGCCAGTTCGCGTCCAACACCCGCGCCTGGGCCTCCCAGATCGCGCAGGGCGATGTCGTCCGTACGCCGTTCGCGAGGGTCGGCCTGCCCGCCATCCACCCCGGTGACATCGCGGCGGTGGCCCGGACCGCGCTCACCGAGGACGGGCACGCCGGGGCGGTCTACTCGCTCAGCGGCCCCCGGCCCGTCACGCCCGTCGAGCAGGTGGCGGCGATCGGCGAGGCGATCGGCCGGAAGCTGCGGCACGAGGAGATCACCGCGGAGCGGGCCGGCGAGGAGATGTCCGCGTTCATGCCGGCCGAGATCGTGACCGCCACGCTCGACTTCCTCGGCAACCCGACCGTGACGGAGACCCAGGCCCTGCCCACGGTCGAGAAGGTCACGGGGAAGCCGGCGAGGACGTTCGCCCAGTGGGCGCGCGACAACGCCGACGGGTTCCGCTGAGGCCCAGGAGAGAGCAGGGGGCGCGACAGTGTTGACCCAGCGCAGTTTCCGCGACGTACTGGGATGTTTCGGCACCGGAGTGGTGCTGGTGACCGCGGAGTCGGACCGCGGACCGGTCGGTATGGCGGTGAACTCCTTCACCTCCGTGTCGCTCGATCCGCCTCTGATCGCGTTCTGCGCCGCGCTGACCTCGACGACCTGGCCGGCGGTCCGGGCGACGGGCGGCTTCGCCATCACGATCCTCAGCGACACGCAGGAAGAGGTCTGCCGGACCTTCGCGGCTCGCGGGGCGGACCGCTTCGCCGTGGGGGAGTGGGCCAGGAGCGCCGCGGGACACCCGGTGGCGGCGGACGGACTCGGCTGGCTGGACTGCCGGATCAGGTCGGTCCAGGTCGCGGGGGACCACGAACTGGTGATCGCCGAGGCGGTCGACTGGACCGTCGGCGCCGACGCGCGGCCGTTGATCTTCCACTCCGGCCGCTACGCCAGCCTGACGGAGCGATCACGTGCGGAATGACGTCGTCGAAGACCTTGGAGGGTCTGTGTTTCTGGTGACCGGAGCGACCGGGAACGTCGGTCGTCATGTAGTCGGGCAGCTGCTCGCCGCGGGTGCGGCCGTACGCGCCCTGACCCGCGACCCCGCGGCGGCCCGCCTGCCCGCGGAGGCCGAGGTGGTGGGCGGCGACCTCACCCGGCCGGAGACGGTGGAACCCGCCCTGAAGGACGTCTCCGCGCTGTTCCTGTTCCCCTCGCCGGGCACGGCGGGCCCGGTCCTGCGGGCCGCGAAGGAGCGCGGGGTGCGCCGGGTCGTCCTGCTCTCGTCGTCGGCCGTCGAGTACAGCACCGAAGGCGCCGACAACGCGATCGTGGCGTACCACAAGGAGATCGAGCGCGAGGTCGAGCAGTCGGGCCTCGACTGGACCTTCGTCCGCCCCGGCGCGTTCGCCGTCAACTCGCTCCAGTGGGCGCCGCAGATCCGCGCGGACGGCGTGGTGCGCGGGCCGTACGCCGAGGCCGAGATGGCGCCCATCCACGAGCGGGACATCGCGGACGTCGCCGCCCGGGTGCTCCTGACGGACGGTCACGCGGGCGCGAAGTACGTGCTGACCGGACCGGAGTCCCTCACCCAGGCCGAGCAGGCCCGGCGGATCGGCGCGGCCGTCGGACGCCCGGTGCGGTACGAGGAGCTGGCGCCCGAGGTCGCACGCGAGCAGATGATCCGCGATCAGGTCCCGGCCGAGTTCGCGGACATGCTCCTCGACTTCCAGGCGGGGCTCGTCGGCGTGCCGGCGGACGTCACGGCGACGGTCGAGGAGGTCACGGGCCACCCGGCACGGACGCTCGACGAGTGGGCCGCCGACCACGCGGCCGACTTCCGGTAGGAACGCGCCCGACTTCCGTTAGGGACGCGGCCCGTACGGGGCGCCGGCTGGGCCCGGCATCGGCCCGTACGCAACCACACAAACGAACCGTCCGTACGCAGTTCTGTGGCGGAACAAGAGAGGTGTCCTCATGGCAGATGTGATCATCGCGGGCGGTGGCCCGACCGGGCTGATGCTCGCCTGCGAGCTGCGGCTCGCGGGCGTGGACGTGCTGGTGCTCGAGAAGCTCGCGGCGCGCACCGGCGAGTCACGCGCCGGCGGCCTCCACGCCCGCAGCGTGGAACTCCTGGACCAGCGCGGGCTCGCCGACCGCTTCCTCGCGGAGGGCAGCGCGCTGCCGCTCGCGCACTTCGCCTTCATGCACCTGGACATCGACGACTTCCCGACCAGGCACCCGTACGCGATCGCCATCCACCAGTCCCGGATCGAGCAGCTCCTCGAGGACCGCGCGATCGAGCTGGGGGTACGGCTCCGCCGGCCCGCCGAGGTGACCGGTCTGCGCCAGGACGAGACCGGCGTGGAGGTGGAGATCACCGGGGAGCAGGGCACCGAGCTGCTGCGCGCCGACTACCTGGTGGGCTGTGACGGCGGTCGCAGCACCGTGCGCAAGCTGACCGGCATCGCCTTCCCCGGCACCGAGGCCACGCTGACCGCGCTGCTGGGCGACGTCGAACTCACCGAGCCCCCCGCCGAGGTCGTCTTCGGCCCCGAGGGCCGTCGGGAGAACGGGTTCTTCATGAACTTCCACTCCGAGTACCCCGGCATGTACCGGATCATCACCGTGGAGTTCGGCAAGGTCACCGACCGGGACGACCCGGTGACCGTGGAGACGCTCAGCGAGGCCTGCGCCAAGATCGCCGGCACCGACTTCGGCATGCACAGCGCCCGCCGGCTCGACCGGTTCAGCGACGCCTGCCGGCTGGTCGACAGGTTCCGCGACCGGCGGGTCCTGCTCGCCGGGGACGCGGCGCACGTCCACTTCCCCTCCAGCGGACAGGGGCTGAACCTGGGGCTCCAGGACGCCGTCAACCTGGGCTGGAAGCTCGCCGCGGTCGTCCGCGGGCAGGCCCCCGACGAGCTGCTCGACAGCTACCACGCCGAGCGGCACACGGCCACCACGCGCATGCTCGACAACATCCGGGCGCAGACCGCCCTCTGGCCCGCGGGCCCCCACGCCGACGCGCTCCGCGGGGTGTTCGCCGACCTCGTCGAGTCCGAGGACGGCAACCGGTACCTGGGCGGTGTCATCAGCCAGCTCGACACGTACTACCCGGTGGACGGCGGGCACCCCGCCCTCGGCCGCCGGATGACCGACCTCGACATCAAGTCTCCCTCCGGGCAGATACGGATCTACGAGCTGCTGCACGCCGCACGGCCGGTGCTCCTCGACTTCACCGGCCGGACCCACCTGCGTACGGTCCTCGACGGCTGGACGGACCGGGTGGACCTCGTCGAGGCGGAGCCCCAGGGCGATCACTGGCCGTTCCCGGTGATCGGTGACGTACCGGCGCCCGCGGCCGTACTGATCCGCCCCGACGGGCATGTCGCCTGGGTCGCGGCCACCGTCGCGGACGCCGCCGGCACGGCCACGCCGGAGAGCGACACCGCGGGTCTCGTCCCCGCGCTCACCCGGTGGTTCGGCCCGGCCCTGGCCCACCGGGAACTGGACGCGGCCTGAAAGCCGCGTATTCGAAGAACACCATTCCCGGTATCAGACGGTCGATATCACCCCATGTGAATTGGAGAAGCACGTGTCCGTGGACGAACCGACAACCGAAGTGGCGCGGAAGCCGGAAGACGGAGATTTCGGCGGCTCCACCGCCATCGCCGACACCTCCTCCGGTTATGCCGCGCTGCAGCGGCTCGGAGACCTCGTGACCCCCATGGCGCTCAGGGTGGCCGCGAGCCTGCGGCTCGTCGACCACCTGCGGAACGGTGTGCACGACGTCGCGGGGCTCGCGAAGGCGACCGGCTCCCACCAGGACACCCTGCGGCGGCTGCTCCGGCACCTGGTCGCCGTCGACGTCCTGACGGAGTCGGGCCCCGACCACTACGAGCCGACCGCCATCGGCGAGCTGCTCGCCCACGACCACCCCGCCTCCCAGGTCGGATGGCTGGACCCGAGCCACATGGTGGGGCGGGCGGACCTCGCGCTCGTGCACCTCTTCGAAGCGGTCCGCGACGGCGGCGCCGTCCACCGGCGGATGTACGGGAAGGACTTCTGGGACGAGGTCTCGGACGACGCCTCCCTCGGCGCCACCTTCTACGACCTGATGGCGCAGGGCCAGCGGAGTGTCTTCGCCCAGGTGGTGGCGGAGCACGACTGGACCGGGGTGCGGCACCTCCTCGACGTGGGCGGCGCCGACGGCGACCTGCTCGCCACCCTGCTGGCCGAGGAGCCCGGTATCCGCGCCTCCCTCGTCGAACTCCCCGGCCCGGCGGCCCGGGCACGCGGGAAGTTCGAGGAGGCCGGGCTCGCCGACAGGGTCGACGTGTTCGACGGCAGCTTCTTCGACCCGCTGCCGGTGAAGGCGGACCGGATCGCGCTGTCGTTCGTCCTGCACAACTGGTCGGACGACGAGGCCGTACGGATCCTCCGCCGCTGCGCGGACGCGCTGGAACCCGGCGGTTCCGTGCTGCTCGTCGAGTGCGCCGACCAGTCGCCGTCCGCGCCGGACCCGGGCTTCACGAGCGCCGATCTCCGCATGCTCGTCTACTTCGGCGGGCGCGAGCGCACCCACGGCCAGTGGCAGGAACTCGCGACGGCCGCGGGCATGAGCATCGACTCGGTATCGCCTGCCCTCGCCTACGGCGCACGCGTGCTCACCCTCGTGAAATCCACCGCCCGTTAATTCGACGTAAAACTCGATGTCTGGCCGAATATGAGCGGTAGTCCACTCTCAGGTTTGACATGAAAAATCACCGGGTGACAGGGTGTCGACTCTGCTAACCGTGCTAAATCGGGCGGCATATTGAGTCGCGTATTGAGCAGCAAATCGAGTCGCATATTAAGGAGTCACTCTGTGACATCACCTCACGGACGCGCCGCCCTGTCGATCGGGGAGCTCACCGATGAGCGGTACGGTCAGGTCATCGGCCCCGACCACGCCGAGTACGAGACGGCACGCTCCGTGTACGCGGGCGACGTCGACCGCAGGCCCGCCGTCATCCTGCGCCCCGGGAACGCCGCGCAGGTCGCGAGCGTCGTCGCGCTGGCGCGGGAGACCGGGCTCGAACTGGCCGTCCGCGGCGGTGGACACAGTGGCGCCGGGCACGGTGTCTGCGAGGGCGGCATCGTCCTGGACCTGTCCCGTATGCGCGCCCTTGAGATCGACGTCGAGGCCCGTACGGCCTGGGCCGAGGCCGGGGTCTCCGCCGGCGAGTACACCGAGGCCGCCGCCGAGCACGGGCTCGCGACCGGCTTCGGCGACAACAGCCTCGTCGGGGTCGCCGGCATCACCCTGGGCGGCGGCATCGGCTTCCTGTCCCGCAAGCACGGCATGACCATCGACGACCTGCTGGCCGCCGAGATCGTCACGGCCGACGGCGAACTGCTGTCGGTGGACGAGCACCACCACCCCGACCTGTTCTGGGCGCTCCGCGGCGGCGGCGGCAACTTCGGCGTGGCGACCCGCCTCAAGCTCCGGTTGCACGAACTCGACGGCGTGTACGGCGGGATCATGGTCACCCCTGTGACCCCCGAGATCCTTGAGGCCTTCGTCGCCGAGGCCGAGGCCGCCCCAGAGGAGCTCACCACGATCGTGAACGTGTGGACGGCGCCGCCGTTCCCGTTCGTGCCCGAGGAGTACCACGGCAAGCCGATCATCCTGGCGGTGCTGTGTTACGCCGGTCCCGCCGAGGCGGGCGAGAAGGTCATCGACCGGTTCCGGGCGATCGTCCCTCCGCTGGCCGACATGGTGCGGGCCATCCCCTACCCCGGGATGTTCGGCCCGGCGGACCCCTCGCAGCGGCCCATCTCCGCGGCCCGCAACCTGTTCATCGACCGGGTCGACCGCGCGACCGCCGAGACCATCGTGGAGCGCGTCAGCGGGTCGAGCGCCCTGGTCGCCGGGGCGCAGCTGCGGGTGCTCGGCGGGGCCATCGCACGGGTCCCGTCCGACGCCACGGCCTTCGCGCACCGGCAGAGCAAGATCATGGCCCACCTGACGGCCGTCTACGCGGACCTGGCCGACGCCGGCCTGCACGAGGCCTGGGTCGAGGAGTTCATGACCGCCGTCCGGCAGTCCGACTCCGGTTCGTACGCCAACTTCGTGGTGAACGCCGGGCCGGAGGACGTCCGGGAGGCGCTCTACCCCGGGGCCACCGGCGAACGGCTGGCCCAGATCAAGGCGAAGTACGACCCCGCCAACCTGTTCCGCTCCAACCACAACATCCTGCCCGCGACGCCGTGAGACCAGCTCGCAGGTGACGCCCGGGGCGAAGCTCCGGACCGTTCGGAAGGGGACGCCGTTCTCGGCGTCCCCTTTCTGCTGTGCTCCGCCGCGCGGGACCCCACTTCCATGGAGGACAGTTCATGACACAGGAACCGACGATGACCTCCCCGGGCAGAGCGGGGGACGTACGCAGACGGGCGGTGGCCCCCCGGAAGGGGGCGCCGCCCGCTCCCGTCGGTCGTGCCAGGCTCGACTCGCTGACCGGGCTGCGCTTCTTCGCGGCGCTCGCGGTGTTCGTGACCCACTCCTCCTTCCTCCTCATCGGCTCCTCCAGCCTGATCTTCCCCACGTTCGCCGACCCGGGGGCCAACGCCGCCTTCATGTCAGCGGCCGGCCAGCTGGGCAGCGCCGGCGTGGGCTTCTTCTTCATCCTCAGCGGCTTCGTCCTCACCTGGTCCGCCCGGTCCACCGACCGCACCGGCAGCTTCTACCGCCGCCGTTTCGTCAAGATCGTGCCGCTGTACTACGTGACCGGTGCCGCGGCGGCGCTGCTGCTGTGGGACCTGGGCATCCGATGGCAGGACCTGCTCGCCTACGCGAGTTTCACGCAGGTGTGGATACCGAACCCCGAGGTCAACTTCAGCGTTCTCACACCTGGCTGGTCCCTCGCCGTGGAAGCCGTGTTCTACCTGGTCTTCCCCCTCGTCATCGGCAGGTTCCGCGGCCTCGGCCGACGCGCGGCCTGGACGGGACTCGCGCTCTGCGTGGCCGCCGCCTTCCTCATCCCGGTCCTCGCGTACAACCTGCCCGCGGGGACCGGTGGGCTCGTGGGCGCCCCCGACGCGGCCGGCTTCCAGACGTGGTTCGCCTATGTCTTCCCGCTCGGCCGCCTCTGCGACTTCTTCGCCGGGATGTTCGCCGCGCTCCTGGTGACCTCCGGCCGCTTCCCCCGGGTGAGCCTGCCGTGGGTGCTCGTCTCGTTCGTGCCCTGCTACTACTGGGCGACCCAGAGCCCGTGGCTGTTCGGCCAGCGGGCGCCCCTGCTGATCTCCTGCGTGCTGCTCATCGTCGCCGCCGCGCAGCGGGACATCGCGGGACGGACGTCGTTCCTGTCGTCGAGCACGATGGTGCTGCTCGGCAACGTGTCGTTCGCCTTCTACCTCTGCCATCACCTCGTGCTCTACACCCTCAACGTCGAGGTGATGCACGGCCCGTTCGACTCCGTGACCATGGTGATCGCCTACATCGCGACGGCCCTGCTCGTCTCCCTCGCCGTGGCCTGGCTGCTGCACCGGTACGTGGAGATGCCGATCGTCCGGCGCTTCAGCACGGCCAAGGGGAACCGATGACGGCCCGCGGGGAGGTCACGGCATGAGGCCCGACGCCCGTCCGGCGGCCGGACTCTCGGTCGTCGTCCTCGGCGGCACGGGATTCCTGGGCCGTCACCTCGTCGAGGGCTTCGCGGCCCTGGGCGCCCGCGTCCACCCGGTGTCCCGCACCGGGGGCGTATCCCGCGCCGACGGGTACGGTCCCGCCCAGAGCCGTACGGCCGTGCGCCTCGATCTGCTCGCGGCGGCGCCGGACGAGATCGCCGGGCTCCTCGACTCGACCGGCGCCGACGTCGTCGTCAACGCGGCCGGGCGGGCCTGGCGGGCGGACGAGGAGCAGATGGCCGCGGGCAACGCCGACCTGGTCGAGCGCCTCGTCACGGCGCTCGCCGGGCGGCCCGGCCCTCCGGTACGGCTCGTCCAGCTCGGCAGCGTCCACGAGTACGGCGCCGGGGCGCTGGGCGCGGCCACCGGCGAGGACCACCCGCCGGACCCGGTCACCCCGTACGGACGCACCAAGCTCCAGGGCACCCGGGCCGTCCTGCGCGGCGTGTCCGACCGGGGCGTCGACGGCGTGGTGCTCCGGCTCGCCAACGTCATCGGCGCCGGAGTGCCGGAGGGCAGCCTCTTCGGACGGGTCGCCGCCCACCTCGGGGAGGCCGCCCGCGCCGTCGAGCGCGGCGAGAAGCCCGCCGAGCTGCGGCTCCCGCCACTGCGCGCGGCCCGCGACCTGGTGGACGCCGGCGACACCGTGGCCGCGGTGCTCGCCGCGGCCACGGCACCGACGGCCGCCGTCACGGGCCGTGTGATCAACATCGGCCGCGGCGAGGCGGTACCGATGGGGGAGCTGATCCACCGGATGGTGACGCTCAGCGGTGTCGAGGTCCCGGTCGTCGAGGACGCCGAAGGACCGCCCTCGCGCACCGACGTCGCCTGGCAGCGGCTGGACATCGGGCGCGCCGAGCGGCTTCTCGGCTGGCGTCCCCGCCGGTCCCTCGACGACTCCCTGCGCGAGGTGCTCGCGCCCGTACTTCCGCCGGGGCACCCCCTGCCCGGCACCACGACCGACGCAGCTGACATGGAAGAGGAATCACCGTGAGCGACCGCAAGGAACAGGTACTCGAGGAAGTCCGCAAGTACCACCAGGAGGTCTCCCCGCAGCGGGAGTTCGTCCCCGGTACGACGGAGATCTGGCCGTCCGGCGCGGTCCTCGACGAGTCGGACCGTACGGCCCTGGTGGAGGCCGCGCTCGAGATGCGCATCGCCGCCGGGCGCAGCTCCCGCAAGTTCGAGTCGGGGTTCGCCCGGCGCATGAAGCGCCGCAAGGCCCACCTCACCAACTCCGGTTCGTCGGCGAACCTGCTCGCCGTGTCGGCGCTCACCTCGCACGTCCTGGAGGACCGGCGGCTGAGGCCGGGCGACGAGGTGATCACCGTCGCGGCGGGCTTCCCGACCACCGTCAACCCGATCCTGCAGAACGGTCTCGTCCCGGTCTTCGTGGACGTGGACCTCACCACCTGCAACGCGACGGCCGACCGGGTGGCGGCGGCGATCGGCCCGAAGACCCGGGCCATCATCATCGCGCACGCCCTGGGCAACCCGTTCCCCGTCACCGAGATCGCCCAACTCGCCGAGGAACACGACCTGTTCCTGATCGAGGACAACTGCGACGCCGTGGGTTCGCTGTACGACGGGCAGCTCACCGGCACCTTCGGTGACATGACCACCGTCAGCTTCTATCCGGCGCACCACCTCACCATGGGCGAGGGCGGCTGCGTCCTGACCTCGAACCTGGGCCTCGCCCGGATCGTGGAGTCGCTGCGGGACTGGGGCCGGGACTGCTGGTGCGAGCCCGGCGAGAACGACAAGTGCCTCAAGCGCTTCCAGTACCAGATGGGGACCCTGCCCGCCGGGTACGACCACAAGTACATCTTCAGCCACGTCGGCTACAACCTGAAGGCGACCGACATCCAGGCGGCCCTCGGGCTGACCCAACTGGCCAAGCTGGACGACTTCATCGACGCCAGGAAGCGCAACTGGCGGCGGCTGCGGGACGGTCTGGACGGCGTGCCCGGTCTGCTGCTCCCGGAGGCGACCCCCCGCTCCGACCCGAGCTGGTTCGGCTTCGTGCTCACGGTGGACCCGGAGGCGTCGTACACCCGCGCCGAGCTCGTGGCCTTCCTGGAGGACCGGAAGATCGGCACCCGCCGGCTGTTCGCGGGCAATCTGACCCGGCACCCGGCCTACATCGACCAGCCGCACCGGATCGTCGGCGAGCTGACGAACAGCGACATCATCACCGAGCACACCTTCTGGATCGGGGTCTATCCGGGGCTCACCGACGAGATGCTGGACTACGTCATCTCCTCGGTCAAGGAGTTCGTGGCCGCGCGCGGTTGAGCCGGCCGACCGAGGGCCGGCACGAGGAGAGGACGCCCCGGGACCCCGGGCTCCGCGTGCCGGCCCGGAAGTCGAAGGCGAAATCAGGCGAGTCCGAGACGGAAACCCACACCGCGCACCGTGGTGATCCACTGGCTACAGCCGAGTTTGCCGCGCAGGCTGCTGATGTGGGTATCGATGGTCCGGCCGGGTTTCGACCTGGGGTCGCTCCACACCTGGGCCATGATCTGCCTGCGCGAGAAGACGTTACCCGGCCGTGAGGCGAGCAGATAAAGCAAATCGAATTCCTTACGGGTGACCTCGATGCGACGGCCGTCCATAAGGATTTCCCGGGTGCGGTGATCGATGCGCAGAGAACCGACGGAGATGACGTCGTCGGGGACGGAGGGCTGTAGCCGGACCCTGCGCATCACCGCTTCTATCCGGGCGATCAATTCGGCCAGACCGCACGGCTTGACGACATAGTCGTCGGCCCCCGCGCGCAGGCTGAGAACCCGGTCGAGCTCCGTGTCGCGGGCGGTGACGACGATGATCGCGACATCGCAGACGGCCCGGATGCTGCGGCACAGTTCCACGCCGTCCCGGTCCGGAAGGTCCAGGTCGACGAGGAGCAGGTCGGCTTTCCTGCAGTGTCGGAGCGCCTCGGCGCCGGTCCGGACGTGCTCCGTCCTGAACCCGTGCCGGCGCAGTTCCGGAACGAGCAGGTCGGCGTCCTGGGTGCTGCTGTCCGCGGCGAGTACGCGAAGGGCCTCGCGGTCCGTCCGCTCCGTCGGTCGCGTGGGCGCGTATGTCATACCGGGACAGCCTCCACTTTCATCCGGATAAACGGAGTTCGAGCACGTCCGAAGAGTGAAGGAGATTGATCTATCGGTATCTCTTCTTCATTCATGAAAAGCAGTCTACACGCGTCGGGTTCAGGCCTGGCAAGGATAATCTTTGTATTTCCGCCACCGATCCTTTCCGGCCATTCGGGGGCGGCTGTACTGTCGTGAGAGATGGCGAAAAGAAGACGTTCTCGTGAAGGACTGGTCACAGGTGGCCCCTCCGTCCCGCGTATCCTCTACCGCTGGGTAATGCGGGAGAGGGATCGCGGAGGTACACAGGTGGAGTTCCGGCTGCTCGGCTCCGTCGCGCTCGTGACGGAGGACGGGGACGTAGCCTTGGGGCCCGCCAAGCGGTCCAGCCTGCTCGCCGTGCTGCTGCTGCGGCCCAACAGTGCGGTGAACGTGGGGCAGTTGATCGACGCCCTCTGGGAGGAGGAGCCGCCCACCCACGCCAAGACCGTGCTCCAGGGGCACGTCTCGCGGCTGCGGGCGCTGCTCGCCGAGCACGGCGCCGAGGAGTACGGGGTCGAGCTGGCCACCCAGGGCTCCGCGTACGTGCTGCGGATGCCCGAGTCGCTGGTCGACGCGCACCGGTTCGAGGAACTCGTGGGGCTCGCCGGGGTCCAGCGGCGGCCCGCCGACGCCGTACGGATGCTGCGCGAGGCACTCTCGTACTGGCAGGGCCCCGCCCTCACCGGAACCGTGCACAGCCGCCCCCTCGAAGCGGCGGCCGGTGGGCTCGAAGAGCTGAGGCTCGCCTCGGTGGAGGCGCTGGCGGAGGCGTACGGGAAACTCGGCGAGCACGGCCGGGCCGCCGCCGTCCTCCGCACCGAGGCCGTCGCGCACCCGCTGCGGGAGTCCCTCGCGGCCGCGCTGATGCTGGCCCTCGGCCGCTCGGGGCGCCAGTCGGACGCGATCGACTGGTACCACCGCACCCGGCGGCTGCTCGCCGAGGAACTGGGCGTCGACCCCGGCGAGACGCTCAGCGAGGCGTACGCGACCCTGCTCCGCTCCGCCGGGCCCGTCTCCGCGCCCCGCCCCGTCGTCCCGGCCGCGGCCCCGGCCCCGGAGGGACTGCCCCGGGCGCCGCGCGGCTTCACCGGGCGCGGCACCGAACTGGCCGCGCTCGACCGGGTGGCACTGCGCGGGGAAGGCCCCGTCTGTCTCGTCACCGGACCGGCCGGCGTCGGCAAGACGGCCTTCGCCGTGCACTGGGCGTACGAGCGGCGCGCCGACTTCCCCGACGGGCGGCTCTTCGCCGACCTGCGCGGCTTCAGCGACACCCCGGCGCCCGAGACCGCCGCCGTCCTGCGTGAGTTCCTGCTCGCGCTCGGCGTGCCGCCGCAGCGGATCCCGGAGGCCGTCGAGGCGCGCGGCGCGCTGTTCCGTAACCTCACCGGCGCCCGCCGACTGCTCGTCGTCCTCGACAACGCCCGCTCCTCCGAGCAGGTCAGGCCCCTGCTCCCCGGCGGCGACCACTGCACGACGCTCGTCACCAGCCGCGACCGGCTCGGCGGACTCATCGCCTCCGACGCGGCCCTGCCCGTACCGCTCGGACACCTTCCCCCGGCCGATGCGGCGGCCCTGCTCACCACCGTCCTCGGCGAGACGCGGGTCGCCGCGGAACCGGCCGCCGCCGCCCGGCTCGCCGGGCTCTGCGACGGCCTGCCGCTCGCGCTGCGCGTCACGGCGGCCCGGCTGGCCGAGCGCCCGCAGTGGACGCTCGACGCGATGGTCGGCGAACTCGCCGACGAGCAGAGCAGGCTGATGCTCCTCGACGTCGAGGACCGGGGCGTCTCCGCCGCGCTGCGTCTCACCGTGCAGCAGCTTCCCGAGTCCGCGACCCGGCTGTTCCGCGCGATCGGCCTGCACACCGGCTCCGACCTGGACCGGTTCGCGGCGGCCGCGCTCGCCGGTACGTCTCCCGCGCCGGCCTCCGCCGACCTGGACCGGCTCGCCGCCGCGCATCTGCTCACCGAGTCCGTCCCCGGCCGCTGGACGCCGCACGACCTGGTGCGTCTCTACGCCCGCCATCTCGCCCCGCAGGCCGACCCCGAGGGCCTGCCCCGCCTCCTCGACCACTACCTGTACACGGGGCTCGCGGCCGACGCCGCCGCGGAGCCGGGCTCCCAGCCCTGCTACTCGCTGCCCGCCGACGCCCGGCGGCCCGCCGCGACACGGGAGTTCGAGGACCGGACGGCGGCCCTCGACTGGTACGTGGCGGAACGCCCCGCACTGGAGGGCGCGGTCGCGGCCGCGGCGGCCCTCGGCCTGCACGACCGGGCCTGGCGGCTCGCCCTGGTGCAGTGGCCGCTGATGCTCATGCGGATCGGTGACGGCTGGACGCCGCTCCTGGAGGCCGGGCTCGCCTCCGCCGAGTACGTGGGCGATCTCGACGCCCAGTCGCGGACGCGGGCGCTGCTCGGCTGGATCCTCCACGAGGAGGGCCGGGACGCCGAGGCGCTCGTCCACCTGGAGAAGGCGCCGGGACTGGCGGCCCGGGCCGGCGACACGATCAGCGAGGCGATCGCCTACATCAACTACGCCTCCGTACTGGACGCCACCGGGGAGCACGAGCGCGCCGGACTGCTCATGGTCCACGCCGTGTCGCTGGCCGACCTCACGGGTCATCCCTCCACCCAGGCGCTGACCCTCCAGCACCTGGCGGGGCACTGCCTGAAGGCGGAGGACTACGAGGCGGCGCTCGCCCACACCCTTCGCGCCGGGGAACTCGTCGCACCCGACGCGGTGGTCGTCCAGGCGCAGCTGCAGATCGTCCGGGGCGAGGCACTGGCCGGCATCGGCCGCCTGGAGGAGGCCGCCGACCAGCTGGAACGCGCGATCGTCGCCGCGGAGGCGGCCGGTTTCCCCGAGGGTTCGGCCCGGGCGGCGGCGGGTCTCTCGCGCCTGTCAGCGGGTCGTTAGCGGTACGCAAGCGGGACGACAGCGCGGGGCGGGAGTCTGGTTGCAGCACGGAGAACGTGCAGCGACCGACCGCACTTCACGGGGAGAACCACCATGCGCATCAACACGTCCGCCGTTTTGGCCGCCACCGCCGTCGCCGCCCTCTCGCTGGGTCTGACCGCGTGCGGGGGTGACAGCGACACCGGAGCCAAGGACATGGGCGGCCAGACCTCGTCGCAGTCCGCCGGTACCGCCGGCAACGGCACCGCGGACCAGACCGAGGCGAAGGGCGGTGCGGGCTCCACCGGCGCGACCACCGGCGGCTCCACCGGCGCCACCACCACGGGCTCCACCACCGGCGGCAGCGGCACGTCCGCGTCCACGTCCGGCAAGGCGACCGGCGGCGACTCGGGCAAGACCTCCGCGGAGGCGCTCGCCTGCTCCCGCGGCGACATCAAGGTCACCGCGGCGAAGGCGGACGAGGTCCCGACCGAGCACATCGTCCTCACCGCCACCAACGTCTCCGGCCGCTCCTGCACCCTCCTGCAGTACCCGCTCCTCGCCTTCGGCCCGGTTCAGACCGCCAAGGACATCCCGGCCGTCGCGAAGAGCAAGCCGGCCGCCCCGGTCGTCCTGAAGCCCGGCGCGCCCGCGTACGCGAACGTGCGTGTCGCGCTCGGCGGCGTCGACGAGCCCAACAAGGTCGTCAAGGAGTTCAACGTGAACCTCTTCGCCGCCGACGGCCCCGCCGAGGGCAGCATCGTCGTGAAGGCCCCCGCCGGCGGCCTGGCCGTCAACGAGGCCGCGGCGAAGACGGGCTACTGGACGCACGAGCTCCGTAACGGCGCCGACGACTTCTGAGCCGGCCCGGCCACGACAGGCCGCCCCGCCCCGCGTTCAGCCCGCCATTCCGGTCTTAGCCCCCGCCCCGCACAGCGGCACCACCGTGAGGCCGGGGCGGGGCGGGGCCGCCCGGACCGCCGCCCAGCAGGCCACGCCGGTGGACTCGACGAAGAGTCCGCGGCGGGCCAGGTCCCGCTGCGCCTCCCGGATCTGATCCTCGGTCACCGTCAGGAACGTGCCGCCGGTCGCGCGTACCGCACGCAGGATCTGGCGGGCGCGGGGCGGGGCCGGGATCGCGATGCCCTCGGCGAGGGTGGGGCGGCCGGGGACCGGCGCGCCGAGCTCCTCCGCGCCCGCGTGGAAGGCCGCGGCCAGCGGGGACACGGCCTCCGCCTGGACGGCGACCAGCGCGGGACGGGTGTCGACGAGCCCGTGGTGGAGCAGCTCCTCGATGGCGAGGGCGGCGCCGAGGAGCAGGGTGCCGTTGCCGACGGGGACGACGATCGTCTCGGGGAGGCGGCCGCCGAGCTCCTCCCAGAGCTCGTACACGTAGGTCTTGGTGCCGTGCAGGAAGTACGGGTTGTACACGTGCGAGGCGTAGAAGGTGCCGGGCTCGTCCGCGGCCTCCCGCGCCGCCCGGGCCGTCGCCTCGCGGTCGCCTGCCACCTCGACGACCTCGGCTCCGTGCGCCCGGATCTGCTCGAGCTTCTTCGGGGACGTGCCCCGGGGGACGTATACGAGGCAGTCGAGCCCGGCCCGCGCCCCGTACGCGGCGACGGCCGTGCCCGCGTTCCCGCTGCTGTCGGCGACGACCCGGTCGGAGAGGCCGAACTCCGTGAGGTGGAGGGCGTGCGCGGCGAGCATCACCGCGCCCCGGTCCTTGAAGGACAGCGTCGGCATGAGGAAGTCGAGCTTGGCCGAGACCGACGCCGGCGCCCCCGCTTCGGCCCGCAGCAGGGGCACGAGCGGCGTGCGCCCCTCCCCGAGCGTCACCTCCGGCGCGTACCGCATCGGAGGCAGCGCCTCCTCGTAACGCCACAATGAATTTCCACGTGACGCGAGTGACGGGAGAGAAACCGGCGCACTCGCGAATTCCAGGTCCCAGGGCCCTCGGCACTTCGGACAACACCAGGTGAGCGCGTCCGTCGGCGATTCGACCCGGCATCGGGGGCACACATAGGCGGTCATGGCGTCCAGCATGTCAGCCGTATGGCGCGGTTGTTGCGGGGGTTGCACGGCTCTTGTGCGATTCCTATGGATCCGCCAATCTTTCGCTCGGCAGCCGCTTGTTCGAGACGGCGCGAAGCTCACGTCGTCTTGTCATGCACCTGCTGTATCCCCACTGCAGCGCACCGCCACATCAGGAGGACCCCCCACATGTCAGTGATGCGTGACTCACGCCGCCGAGTCGCCACCGCCGCGGCCATAGCCGTCGCCGCCGTCGCTCTCGGCTCCCTCTCCACCCTCCCGGCCGTCGCCGCGCCGCCGGCCCCGGAGGGCGTCATCGAGAACGCCGGAGCCGAAGGAACCATCGCGGGCAGCTACATCGTCACCCTCGAGGAGTCGGCGCAGGCCGAGACCGCGGAGGGCCGCGCGGTCGCCGCCGAGTACGGCGCGAAGATCAAGAAGACGTACACCGCGGCGCTCAACGGCTACAACGTCGAGCTCTCCGAGGCGCAGGCGAAGAAGCTCGCCGCCGACCCCGCGGTCAAGTCCGTCGTGCAGAACCGTGTCTTCAGGATCAACGGCACCCAGCCCTCCCCGCCGTCCTGGGGCCTGGACCGGATCGACCAGCGGGGCCTCCCGCTGAACCAGAGCTACACCTACCCGGACACCGCGGGCCAGGGCGTCACGGCGTACATCATCGACACCGGTGTACGGATCTCCCACAGCGACTTCGGCGGCCGCGCCTTCAACGGCTTCGACGCCGTCGACAACGACAACGTCGCCCAGGACGGCAACGGCCACGGCACCCACGTCGCCGGCACCGTCGCGGGCACCGCCCACGGCGTCGCCAAGAAGGCCAAGATCGTCGGCGTCCGCGTGCTCGACAACAACGGCTCCGGCACCACCGCCGGCGTCGTCGCGGGCATCGACTGGGTGACCCGGAACGCCGTCAAGCCGGCCGTCGCCAACATGAGCCTCGGCGGAGGCGTCGACTCCACCCTCGACACGGCCGTCCGCAACTCGATCGCGTCCGGTGTCACGTACGCCGTCGCCGCCGGCAACAGCAACGCCAACGCGTCGAACTACTCCCCGGCCCGCGTGACCGAGGCGCTCACGGTCGGCTCCACGACCAGCACCGACGCCCGCTCCAGCTTCTCGAACTACGGCACCGTCGTGGACATCTTCGCCCCGGGCTCGTCCATCACCTCGGCGTGGAACACCGGCGACACCGCCACCAACTCGATCTCCGGCACGTCGATGGCGGCCCCGCACGTCGCCGGCGCGGCCGCGCTGTACCTCGGGAACAACCCGACGGCCACCCCCGCCCAGGTGGGCACCGCGCTGGTGAACGCCGCCACGCCGAACGTGGTGACCAACCCGGGCACCGGTTCCCCGAACCGCCTCCTTTACGTCGGTGACGGCGGCACCACCCCGCCGCCCGGCAAGAAGTTCGAGAACACCACCGACTACGCCATCGCCGACAACGCGACCGTCGAGTCCCCGGTCACCGTCAGCGGCATCACGGGCAACGCCCCCTCCGCCCTCCAGGTGCCGGTGAACATCGTCCACACCTACATCGGTGACCTCCAGGTCCAGCTGATCGCCCCCGACGGCTCGGCGTACACCCTGAAGGCCTTCGGTACCGGTGGCAGCGCGGACAACATCAACACCACGTACACGGTGAACGCCTCCTCGGAGGTCGCCAACGGCACGTGGAAGCTGCGGGTCACGGACAACGCGAACGCCGACGTCGGCAAGATCGACACCTGGGCCCTGCAGTTCTGAGGTCCGGTCCTCGAAGCTCGCCGAACTGACTGAACTCCGCTGAAAGTCGCAGGACGCGGATGAGGGGCGGTCGCCTACCGGGCGGCCGCCCCTTCCGTCCGTCGGCCCCGCGTGTCCGGCCCCCCACCCCTCCACGTACGATGCGCGACCGATCGTTTGTTCGCGTCGCAGCCCCCAACAGGAGCCCGTACCCGTGGAGCCGACCCAGCCGCCCCCGCCGTCCCCCTCACCCCAGGGAGGCCCGCAGCAGGGGGGATGGCCCGCCCCGGGGCCGTACACCTCCCCCGGGATGCCGTACGCGTCCGGGCCCTACGCCGGTGCGCCCGGGGCGCCAGGGGGGCCCGGAGCGCCCGGAGCCGCCCCGTACGGTCCGCCCCGGCGTACCACCAACGGATTCGCCGTCGCCTCCCTCGTCTCCGGCATCGTCTGCTGCCTGCCGCCCCTCGGCCTGATCCTCGGCCTCGTCGCCCTCCCGCAGATCAGGAAGCGGGACCAGGCGGGCAAGGGGCTCGCGGTCTCCGGCATCGTGCTCTCCGCCGTCAGCTGTCTGCTGCTCGTGATCGGCCTCGCCACCGGAGGCGGCCCGGCCTGGAGCAGCTTCAAGGAGGGCTTCGAGGAGGGCATGGACGAGGCCGCCCGCTCGAAGTCACCGTTCTCGTTGCGGACCGGGCAGTGCTTCAGCGACGACGGCAAGCTGGAGGAGTACACGGAAGAGGTCACGATCGTCGACTGCGAGCGCCCGCACGACGGCGAGGTCACCGGCGGTTACAAGGTCACCGGCATCGACAAGTGGCCCGGCGAGGACGCGATCGAGAAGATCGCGGAGCAGCGCTGCGAGACGATCAACGCCGACTACGCCCTGGACACCTGGGCCGTGCCGGAGCACTTCTGGCTCTACTACTACCTGCCGAGCAAGGAGAGCTGGCGCCTCGGCGACCGGACGGTGACCTGCGCGTACGCCACCGAGAAGAACCCCTTCAGCGGTTCGGTGCGCTCCGACGCGACCACCCTCACCCTCGACCAGGAGCACTTCCTGAGGTCCGTCAACCCGATCGAGACGGTCACCCAGCGGGAGCCCGAGGACGACCCGGACGAGGACTTCGCCGGCAACAAGGCGTGGTCGGGGGAGATGCTCGCGGCGATCGACAAGGCACGCGCGGACCTCGGGGACCACTCCTGGAGCGGCCTGCCCAAGGCCCCGGTCGAGGAGCTCCGCACGGAGCTCGGCGCGGCCTCGGAGCTGTGGCGCGAGCTGGCGACGGCGGCCGACGCGGACGCCTACTGGGAGGCGTACGACACGGCCTGGGAGGCCCTGCCCGACAGCGCGGCCGCGCGGACCGCACTCGGCCTGACGGACACCCTCCCGGAGGGCGAGGGCACTTCGGCCTGAGGGTTGGGTTGGTGGGCCGGGGGGCCGCGGGGGCCTTTGGGCCGCCGGTCCGCCGGGCCGCGGCCGCGGGGCGCGTACACGAACGGGGCCGGGCTCCCTCGGGAGGCCCGGCCCCGTCGTGTGCGGACCGGAGCGGTGGCCGGGGGAGCGGCGGCCCGTGACCGACCGCCGCTCCCGGCGACGCACCGCGAGCGGCGTGCCCGGTCCGCGGTTCAGGGGGCCCCGACCGCCGCGCGGGCGGCCGGGTCGGGGGTGTCAGCGCCGGGTCAGACCCCGGTCGATCGCGGTGATCAGCTCACCGTCCGGGGTGTCCCCGTCGAGCGACCAGACCATCGCTCCGCCGAGTCCGCGCTGCCGGACGTAGGAGGCCTTGGTACGCAGCACGGTCGGGTCGTCGTATGTCCACAGGGTGGTGCCGTCGAAGAGCCAGGCGTGGCCGTTCCCGTGTGCCCGGTACAGCTTGTACGTCCCCGATTCCTCCAGCTTCCTCAGGTGCTTGTAGTCCTCGGAGCCGGCCGCCCAGGTCGCCGGTGCGGGACCGGTCGCGGGCTGCCCGAGGCCGTCGCCGCCACCGGTGACGCCGGTCCAGCCCTGGCCGTAGAACGGCATGCCCACCACGAGCTTGCGGGCGGGCGCCCCGCGCAGCAGCCAGGCCCTGACGGTCTGGTCGACGCTGAAGTCGTTCTTGGCGAAGAGCGCGGACTGCTGGGCGGTGGTCTTCTCGCCGGAGACGTGGAAGTCGTAGCCCTGGAGGTTCACGAAGTCGAAGTCCCGCATGATCTTGGCGACTTCGAAACCCGCGTCGATCTTGGCGGGAGCGGTGGGCACGTACGCGCTGAGTTCGAAGTGCTTGCGCTTCGGCAGCGAGCGGCCGTACGTGTCGAGCTGGGTGCGGAACTCCCTCACCAGCTTGGTGAAGTTGGGCTTGTCCTCGGGGCGGATGACGTTCCCGGGAGCGCCGTCCGAACCCGGCCACTCCCAGTCCAGGTCGACGCCGTCGAAGACTCCGGCGGCCGCTCCGGCGCCGCCCCGGGCGCCGTCGACGGGCAGGTCGCCCTTGATGTACGTGTCGATGCAGGAGGCGACGAGCGCCTTGCGTCCCGCGTCGGTGCGCACCGCGTCGGAGAAGTGCGCGGAGCCGCTCCAGCCGCCCAGCGAGATCATGACCTTGAGGCCGGGGTTCTTCGCCTTGAGCTCGCGCAGTTCGTTGAAGTTGCCGGCCAGCCGCTGGTCGGCGGTGTCGCCGACCCCGTCCACGGAGGTCGCGGCGTCGACGGGGCGCACGTAGTCGGCCCAGGGGTCGGAGCCGGGGGCGTTGCCCATGAGGCACTTGCCGTCCGGGCCGATCACACCGAAGGCGTAGTTGACGTGGCTGAGCTTGGCGGCCGTGCCGCTCGTCTCCAGGTCCTTGACCTGGAAGTTCCTTCCGTAGATGCCCCATTGGGTGAAGTAGCCGATGCGCTTCAGCTCGGGCTTGTGCCCGGAGGGCTGGTGCGCGTCGGCGGTGGGGACCAGGGTGGCGAGGAGGCCGAGAGTGGCCGCGGCGGCCGCACCGAAGGTCAGCTTGGTCATGGCTCTGGGACGCATGGGCTCGTTCCTGTGCGAGGCGGGATGGCGCGTGCGAGAGGGAGCGTGCGGGGCGTGCAGGCAGGAACGTATTGGTCTGGACCAATGCGGGTCAAGGGGTGCGACATCATCCGCTTGGGGGTGACCGTCGGTAGCAAGGTTTGCCGACGGTCTGTCATCACTTCGAGTGAAACTTTGGCCCATGCTTGCGGATGGCGACCGTCGGTTGTCAGGCTGTAGCTGTCAGTCAACCTGAGGGGAGTGTCCAGTGACGTTCGGTGAGCAGCCCGCCTATCTGCGCGTGGCGAGCGATCTACGGCAGAAGATCGCCAACGGCTCGCTGCCGCCGCATACCCGTCTCCCCTCGCAGGCACGCATCCGCGAGGAGTACGGGGTGTCGGACACCGTCGCGCTGGAGGCCCGCAAGGTACTCATGGCCGAGGGGCTCGTGGAGGGGCGCTCGGGCTCGGGTACCTATGTGCGGGAGCGCCCGGTGCCGCGCCCGATCGCCCGCTCCGGCTACCGCCCCGCGTCCGGTGCGAGCCCCTTCCGTCAGGAGCAGGCGGCCGAGGGTGCCCGCGGCACCTGGGAGTCGGGGAGCGAGCAGGAACCGGCGAGCGCGGAGGTGGCCGAGCGGCTCGGGATCGAGCCGGGGGAGCGGGTGATGCGCACGCGGTACGTGTACCGGGACGGCGGCGAACCCATGATGGTCGCCACCTCCTGGGAGCCGCTCGCCGTCACCGGCCGGACGCCGGTGATGCTGCCCGAGGAGGGCCCGCTGGGCGGCTGCGGAGTCGTCGAGCGGATGGCGGCCATCGACGTGGTCGTGGACAACGTGGTGGAGGAGGTCGGGGCCCGGCCGGGCCTCGCCGAGGAACTCCTGGCGCTCGGCGGGGTGCCCGGCCATGTGGTGATGGTCGTCGAGCGGACGTACTACGCCTCGGGGCGGGCCGTCGAAACCGCGGACGTCGTCGTCCCCGCCGACCGCTACCGCCTCTCGTACCACCTACCGGTGCGCTGAACACGCGGCGATACACCGGCGATAGCCGCCCGGCGGTGGACGACTGCCGCCGACTGACGGGGCGCCGGCTCGCCCGAACGCGCGGCAGTCGCGCCCCGTGCTCGCCCCACCCTCGCGCCCCAGGTCCACGCCCTACGCCGTGCCCTGTGTCTCCGCCCGCGCGCCGCCGTGCCGCCATCCGTGGCCCTGAACGGCCCCGCGCCCCGCGCCGCCATCCATCCCGGCCGCGAACGGCCCGGTGACGGCAGCCGTTGACGAGCGTCGACCGTCGTCGGGGTGCGACCTTCGGCCTCCCTCCGTCGCTTCCCGGCCGATCCGTATCTCTTTGTGTAATTCCGTATCCGCTGTGTGAAGGTCAGGCGTAAGCTCCGGCATATGCGCATTGCGGTTTCCCGGAGATCCATCGCGGCGCCCGGACCGGCGGAGGGAGAAGCCTGATGACCGACAGCGGCCCCGACCTCGCCTGGCTCGTCATTCGGCAGGACGACAACGGCAACCGCTACCGCGTGGGGCGGTACGCGACCGAGGGCGAAGCGCGGAAGGTCGCGGACAGCCTCGACGACCGCGGCCACAAGCAGCTCTACTGGATCGAGCGCATCGGCAGCCCCGCCCTCTGACCCCGACGGGCGCCGGCCGCGCCGGGCTACGCTCACGCCCATGACGGAACGCACCACCGACCCCGCCGCGCCCCCCGTGGTCGTCGTCGCCGGCGCCCTGTACGACCAGGGGCGGCTGCTCGCGGCGCGCCGCAGCGCCCCCGCCGAGCTCGCCGGCCGCTGGGAGCTTCCGGGCGGCAAGCTCGAACCGGGTGAGAGTCCCGAAGAGGCCCTGATCCGCGAACTCCGCGAGGAACTCGGCGTCGAGGTCGAGCCGGGCGAACGCATCCCCGGCGAGTGGCCGCTGAAGCCCGGATACGTCCTCCGGGTGTGGACCGCCCGGCTGCTCTCCGGCGAACCGCGCCCGCTGGAGGACCACGACGCACTCCGCTGGCTCTCCCGGTCCGAGCTGGACTCCGTCGACTGGCTCGACCAGGACCGCCCCGCCGTCGCCGAGGCCGCACGACGGCTCCCAGGGCCTCCGGGACTCCCGGACGCACCCGAAGTGGGAGCGCGCGACTGACTCCCTACGCCGTTCGTGCCACCGTGCGCCCGCTGCTGCGCCCAGCGCGATATCCCACCCCATATTCCGGGTATGTCCAGATTGACCCGTTGAACGAGGACGTGGGCCTTCCTGCTGACGCACGGCTGGGGAAGTGATCGGGTGTGATCGACACCGACGGCGACCGCGCCGAGTGGAACTTCCCGGCGGAGGCCAACGCCGTGCGCACGGCTCGCCATAACGTGCGCGAGACCCTGCGGGCCTGGGAGCTCGACACGGCCCTCGGCGATGTGACGGTCCTGCTGGTCAGCGAGCTGGTGACCAACTCCCTGCGGTACGCCTCCGGCCCGATCGGGGTCCGTCTGGTCCGCCCCCACCCCGAGGGCGCCGACCCGGCCCACCCGCCCGCACTGCTCGTGGAGGTTTCCGATCCGCTTCCGGATCCGCCGACCGCACGGGCTCCGGGACCCGACGACGAGGGGGGCCGAGGCCTCGGTCTGGTGGCCTGCTCCGCCCGCCGCTGGGGCACCCGTAAGGGAAGGGCCGGCAAAACCGTATGGTTCGAGCTGGCTCTCCCTGGTGAGTAAACAGGGTGGGACAACGATCACCTGTACTCGGCGCGAGGCGAACGAGACCACCCTGTGATCGTGAACGTCGTGCCGTCGGGGCCTGCCGTATTGAATACTGCGGGCATGGCCGGTCCGGTGCGGTGAGCTGGAGGGGACGGTCGCGTGAGCGAGATACCTGAGCAGGCGAGCGGCGGCGTCGTGTGGCAGAGCAGCCCGCCCGGATCCATCTATGACTACATCCGGGTGGCCTCCTTCTCGATCGGGCCCGACGGCCTCGTCGAGCAGTGGAGCCGACGGGCCGTGGACCTCTTCGGAGTCACCGCCGAGGAGGCCAGGGGCAAGGACCCCGTCGAGGCCTTCATGCCCGCCGACCTGCGCGAGCGCGGCCACCGGAGGGTCAGGGAGATCCTCGACGGCAAGGAGTGGACAGGCCTCGTCCCCTTCCGGGTCCCGGGCGAGGACCGGCCCCACGGCATCGCCGAGATGTACGTCATGCCGAGCGAGACCCAGGCCGGGGAGCGAGCCGCGCTCTGCATCGTCGTCGACGTCCGCGCCCTGCGCCGCATCGAGACCGACCTCGCCGCCTCCCAGGCGATATTCGGCCAATCCCCCTTCGGGTTTCTCCTCTTCGGCACGGACCTCACCGTGAAGCGGGCCAACCGGCGCTTCGCCACCGTCTTCGGCGGCTCCGCCGACGACCACCGCGGCCGGACCGTCCACGACTACCTCAACCGGCCCGAGGCCGACCGGATGACCGCCGCCCTCCGCAGCGTCCTGGAGACCGGCGAGTCCGTCACCGACTTCGAGATCGTCGGCGCCGCCCCCGGCGCCAGGGACCGCCGTCACTGGTCCATCAACCTCTACCGGGTGCACAGCGGATCCGGCCGTCCCATCGGCGTCGCGGGCCTCGGCATCGACGTCACCCGCCGTCACAACGCCGCCAGGGAAGCGGCCAGCGCCCGCCGCAACCTGGCTCTCCTCAACGAGGCCGGCGCCCGCATAGGCAACTCCCTCGACCTGGAGGCCACGGCCCGCGAACTGCTCGACGTCGCCGTCCCCGGCTTCTGCGACCTCGCCTCCGTCGACCTCTACCAGGGGCTCCTCACCGGCGACGAGGCACCGCCCGGCCGCTGGGGAAGCTCCCACGACGTCGGCTACGGCGCCGGCAGCGCCGAACTCCGCAGGGTCGCCGTCGCCAGCGCCGTCTCCGACACCCCCCTCAGAACCACCGGGGGACAGGGACCCGGCAGCGGCTGTTGCGGACCCGAACCGATCGAACTCGGCGCCGTCCACCGCTACCCCTTCAACTCGCCCTGCGCGGGAGCCCTGCGCACCGGCCGGCTCCGGACCGTGCCGGGCGCCGACGGCGACCTCGTCCAGTCCACCCTGGTCGTCCCGATGGTCGCCCACGACACCGTCGTCGGCCTCGTCCAGTTCTCCCGCGCCAAGGGCAGCGAGTCCTTCGGGGAACGCGACCGGGCCCTCGCCGTCGAACTCGCCGCCCGCGCCGCCGTCTGCATCGACAACGCGCGCCTCTACCGCCGCGAGCACGAACGGGCCCTGATCCTCCAGCGCAGCCTGCTCCCGCCCGGCGACCCCGAGGCCGCCGGACTCGACATCGCCTGCCGCTACCTCCCCGGCACCACCGCCACCGAGGTCGGCGGCGACTGGTTCGACGTCATCGAACTCCCCGGCCACCGCACCGCCCTCGTCATCGGGGACGTCATGGGCCGGGGCCTGCGCGCCGCCGTCGCCATGGGCGAACTGCGCACCGCCGTCCGCACCCTCGCCCAGCTCGACCTGGAGCCGGCCGAGGTCCTCTCCCACCTCGACGAGATCGCCCGCGGCCTCGGCGCCCCCATCGGCGCCCAGCAGTCCCGGAGCCACAAGTCCCGCGGCCCCGAGCTCTCCGAGGTCTACCTCGCCACCTGCGTCTACGCCGTCTACGACCCGGTCACCCGCCGCTGCACCTTCGCCAACGCCGGGCACCTCCCGCCGGTCCTCGTCGAACCCGGCGAGGAAGCACGGCTGCTCGACGTTCCCCCCGGGATGCCGCTGGGGGTCGGCGGCGAACCCTTCGAGGAGGTCGAGGTCGAACTGCCGGAAGGCGCCCTCCTCGCCCTCTACACCGACGGGCTCGTCGAGTCCCGCGACCACCCCCTCGACGAGGGCCTGAGCGACTTCCAGCGCGCCCTCACCGACCAGACCCGCCCCCTGGAGGACGTCTGCGACCGGGTCCTGACCACCCTGGAGACCGGGCACGGCGAGGACGACATCGCCCTCCTCATGGCCAGGATCCAGGGACTGCCCGCCGAGGCGGTCGGCGACTGGCGGCTGCCCAGGGAACCCCGCTCGGTCGGCCGGGCCCGGGAACTCGCCCGCACCCAGCTGGCGGCCTGGGGCCTCGAACCGCTCGTCGACACCGTCGAACTCCTCGTCAGCGAACTCGTCACCAACGCGCTGCGCTACGGCGAGGGAGAGATCAGGCTGCGGCTGCTCCGCGACCGCACCCTCGTGTGCGAGGTCTGGGACGCCGGTCTGGTGCAGCCCCGCCGCCGCCGGGCCAAGGACACCGACGAAGGCGGCCGCGGCCTCCAGCTCGTCGGGCTGCTCAGCTCCTCCTGGGGCTCGCGGCGCACCCCGCGCGGCAAGACCGTCTGGTTCGAACTGGCCCTCCCGGACGGCGAGGGGGCGGCGGAACCCACGGTGGAACAGCTTCTCAGCATGTTCTAGAACCTTGCCGATCAGCCCTTGAGCGCGGCCAGCCGGGCCTCGATCTCGGCGCTGTCGCCCAACGCGTCGAGCTGCTCGAACTGCGCGTCCAGGGAGGAGGCGGCGAGCTCCTGCTTGCCCATCGCCCGCGCCTCCTCCCGGCGCACCTTGTCCTCGAACCGGCTCAGCTCGCTGGTCGGGTCGAGCACGTCGATGTTCTTCACGGCGTCCAGCATCGTGTTCTGCGCCTGCGCCGACTTGGCGCGGGCCACCAGCTCGTCCCGCTTCGCCTGCAACTCGCCGAGCTTGGCCTTCATCTGGTCCAGGCCCGTCCTGAGCTTGGACACGACCTCGGTCTGCGCGGCGATCGTCGGCTCCGCCGTCGTCGCCCCCTTCTCCGACTGGAGCTGGCGGCCGAGCGCCACCTTCGCCAGGTTGTCGAAGCGGTCCGCCTCCGCGGTCTGCCCGCCGCCCCGCAGCGCGTCGGCCTTCCGGCTGGCGGCCAGCGCCTTCCCGCCCCACTCCTTCGCCGCCGCCACGTCCTCCTGATGGTCCTGCTCCATCAGCCGGAGGTTGCCGATGGTCGAGGCCACCGCCTCCTCCGCCTCCGTGATGTTGTTCGAGTAGTCGCGGATCAGCTGGTCCAGCATCTTCTGCGGATCCTCCGCCTGGTCCAGCAGGGCGTTGATGTTGGCCTTCGCCAGCTGGGTGACCCGGCCGAGGACGGTCTGCTTCGTCATCGCACTTCTCCTTGAGAGGGACAGAAAGGGAGAGGACACGGCTCGCGCCGCCCTCAGAACCGGCCGCCGCCGCCCAGCCGACCGCGTGTGCCGCTGCCACCGAAGCTGCCGGGCCCGCCGCCGAAGCCTCCGCCCCCGAACCCCCCGCCCGAACCTCCACCGAACCCCCCATGTCCGCCTCCCCTTCCCCCGCCGAACAGTCCGCCGAGGATGATGCCGCCGAGCACCGCACCGCCGAGCCCGCCGCCACCGCTTCCTCCTACTCCTGGTACACCGCCCAGGCCGTTCGGGTTCCCATAGGTCCGCACGTCCTGCTCGGCGAGGTCCTGGGCGCGCTGGGCCAGGGCGTCCGCCTGCTGCGCCTCCGCGAGAGCCGTCTGCGGGTCGTCGGCCTCGGCGAGCGCATGCGCTTTCTCCCAGCGACGCTGGGCCTCGGCAAGCCGCGTACGGGCCTCGCTGCCCACCGCGCCCCGATGGGTGGCGATGTAGTCCGAGGCCGCTCCGATCGCCGAACGGGCCGTCAGCATCGCCTGATCGAGGAGCGCACGGGCGCGCCGACTGCCCGATTCGCGCTCCCGTGCGCCCTCCAGTGCCTCGTCGAGCGCCGCGTCGGCCTCCTCGACCCGGCGCAGGGCGCCGATCGGGTCGTACCGCCCGGCCTCCATGACGCGCCGCACCTCCGCGACCACCGACTCGGCGCGGGCGATCCGGCCCTGGAGATCCGCCGTGGGCACCCCTTCGGCGGTCCCCTTCAACAGGCCCCGGGCGTCCGCCAGGTCCGCGTCCGTCTCCGACAGCGCGCCCGGCAGCCTGCCGACCGCCTCGGCCAGCTCCTGCGCCCGCCGGTCCACCGCCTCGATCAGCCGGGCCGCCTGGTCCACCGCCCCCTCGGCGGCCCGGATGTGCACGGCCGCCCCGCCGTTGTCCCCGGCGCCGATCTGCAGGCGGGCCCGGTCGACATGGGTCGTCGCGAAGACGAGCCGGTCCCTGGCCTGTTCGACGTCGCCCGCGACGGGCGCCGCCGCCGTCTCCGCGTACCGCTCGCGCATCGCCGTCAGGGCGGCCTCTGCCGTGCCCATCCGCCCGGTCTGATCCCGGACCGCGGCCTCGACCGATTCGAGCGCCTGGGGCGCGGTCCGCTCCAGGGCCCGCAGCCGGTCGAAGTCCTCGCTCTCGGCGTCGAGGCGCGCGTTCGCCTCGGCGCAGCGGCGCTCGATCTCGTCCAGCATGGTCCGGCGGGTCGAGTCGTCCTCGGGGAAGGCGTCGTCGAGCTTCTGCCGCAAGCGGAACGAGGCCGTCAGCTGCTCCTTGGCGAAGGCGACCGCCTCGGTGAAGGGCCGTACGGCCTCCTCGCCGAACTGGGCGGAGGCGAATCCGAGTTCCTCCTGGCTGGTGCGTACGGCGTCGTCCGTGTCGACCAGCGTCCGCCGGGCCTGCCCGTCGAGTTCGTCGAGGGAGGGCGGCGCGGGCTCCTTCGGCGCCCCCCAGCCCTGGCCGCCCTGCGGTGTGGTGCGGGTCTCGGTCCGTCGGCGCCGTTTGAGGTACGCGTACGCCCCCACGGCCCCGGCGCCGCCGACGAGGACCAGCGGCAGGATGAGATCGCTGCCCGAGGTGCCGTCGTCGGCGCCGCCGCCCGGGTCGGCGGGCCCGGGGGTGAGCGCCGGGATCGGGATGGGCTGTCCGGCGAGGACGGCGGCGTATCCGTCGGCGGCGCCGATGGCGGCGCCCGCCCAGTCGTTCTGCCGGAGCGCCGGTTCGATCGCCGTCCGGGCCACCTCGTCGAGCTGGGCCTGGGTGAAGCGGGAGCCCGGATCGGTCGAGTAGCCGTACTGGCGGTCGTGGGTGGCGACGGCGAGCAGGACGTCGTCGAGCCCGAGACCGTTGCGTTCCGCCGTGGCGTCGGCCCAGGTCTGGCCCGAACGGCCGGAGAAGTCCCGCACGTAGACGACGAAGAGCTGGATCCGCCGGGCGTCGTAGAGCCGGTCGAGGGCCTGGTGCGCGGCGGTGCGGCGGTCGCCGAGGGCGTCCACCCGGTCGGTGATCAGCCCGTCCCGGGACAGGACGACGGGGTCGTCGGCGTGGGCACCGTGAACGGCGGGCACGAGGAGCCACCACGCCGCCACCAGTACCGCGAGAAGGGCTCGGGTGGCTTTTCGCGTCACAAAAGGGAGGTTATGTCTGCCTTTGCCGCCTCGCGACCGGGCGGCCGGTGCCGCACGGCAGTCCGTACCGAAGCCCGTACCCGAGCCGATACCGAAGCCCGTCCCCACGCCCCGTGCGAAACCGTTCGAGCCCGTTCGGCGTCACTGTCAGTAGCCGCCGCTACGGTGTGAGGCGGTGGTACCAGTGACACGACGGCTCTTGGGGGGCTCGGGTGAGTGGACGGCTGAGGAGTATGTGGCGACGGGGGCGCTGGTTCGCGCTCGGTCTCGTCCTCGTCCTCGTGGCGCCCCCGCTGTTCAGCGCGCTCGCCCTGCGCGTCAACTACGCGGGGGACCTCAGGGAGGACGCGAGGACCCGGGGCAAGGACGCCATCTGGCTGGGCCACGCCTGGGTCGACGGGCGGAAGAAGGACGCCGACCTCGCCGCGTTCGCCGAGCGGATCAAGGGCACGGGCATCCGCGACCTGTACGTCCACGCGGGACCTCTGGAGCACGACGGGACCCTGCCCGCCGCCAGATACCCCCGCGCGAAGTGGCTCGTCGAAGCGGTGCACCGCACGATGCCCGGGATACGGGTGCAGGCCTGGCTCGGCGACGTCCTGGCCACCGAGGGGCCGAACGGACTGCACCTGGAGAAGGCCGAGTCCCGGGCGGCCGTGGTCACCTCGGCCCGGCAGATCCTGGACACCGGCTTCGACGGCGTCCACTTCGACCTGGAGCCGCTGCTGTCCGACGACGCCCATTACCTCTCGCTCCTCGACGACCTCGGGGAGCTGACCCGGGCGCGGAAGGCACCGCTCTCGGTCGCCGCCCACCAGATCGACCCGCTGCCCGGCCTGCACTCGGTGAACGGCGCGCTGAGCGGCAGCGAGAAGTGGTGGTCGCAGGAGTTCTTCGGAGAGGTCGCCAGGCGCGTCGACCAGATAGCCGTCATGTCGTACGACACGTGGATGCCGCTGGAGAGCCTCTACGGCGGGTACGTCGCCCAGCAGACCAGCCTCGCCCTCGAAGTGACCCCCGAGTCGACCGACCTCCTGATGGGGCTCCCCTTCTTCCACGAGAACGACCTCGGCCACCACGAGAACGCGGAGACCGTCGAGGCGGCCGTCCGTGGCACCAGACTCGGCCTCGGCCGCACCGACCCCGGCCGCGAACGGTTCGGCGTCGCGCTGTACGTCGACTTCGCCGCCGAGGAGGGCGACTGGGCCGCGTACCGGGCCGGCTGGCACTGAGGCCGGCCGCTGGGCACGGGCGGGGCATCGGTCAGGAGGAGGACCGCCGCCGGATCGTGGCGCCCAGCCACACGAGCGGGTCGAACTTCCGGTCCACGACCCGCTCCTTCAGCGGGATCAGGGCGTTGTCGGTGATGCGGATGGACTCCGGGCACACCTCCGTACAGCACTTGGTGATGTTGCAGTAGCCGAGCCCGTGCTCCTCCTGCGCCGTCCGCCTCCGGTCGACCCCGGCCTCCTCCGCCGCGTCCAGCGGGTGCATGTCGAGCTCCGCGATCCGCATGAGGAAGCGGGGCCCGGCGAAGGCCTCCTTGTTCTCCTCGTGGTCGCGCACCACATGACAGGTGTCCTGGCACAGGAAGCACTCGATGCACTTCCTGAACTCCTGCGAGCGTTCGACGTCCTCCTGCCGCATCCGGTACGCGCCGGGCTCGACCCCGGGCGGCGGGACGAAGGCCGGGATCTCCCGGGCCTTCGCGTAGTTGAAGGACACGTCCGTGACCAGGTCGCGTACGACGGGGAAGGCGCGCATCGGGGTCACCGTGATGACCTCGTCCCGCCCGAAGACCGACATCCGGGTCATGCAGAGCAGCCGCGGCCTGCCGTTGACCTCGGCCGAGCACGAACCGCACTTGCCCGCCTTGCAGTTCCAGCGCACCGCGAGATCGGGCGCCTGGGTGGCCTGGAGCCGGTGGACGATGTCGAGGACGACCTCGCCGTCGTGCACCTCCACCGTGTAGTCGGTCAGGGCCCCGCCGTCGGCGTCGCCCCGCCAGATCCGGAACCTCGCGTCGTACGTCGTCATGACCCCAGCTCCTCCTCGGCGAGGTACTTGGCCAGCTCCGCCGGCTCGAAGAGGGCGAGCAGGTCGGGGCGGACGGGCTCGGTGCGGACCCGTTCGAGCCCGATGCCGTCACCCTCGATGTGGCACAGCAGGTTCACCGGACGCCAGGCGCGGTCCATCCCCGGACAGTCCTCCCGGGTGTGCCCGCCCCGGGACTCGGTGCGTTCCAGTGCGGCGCGGGCCACGCACTCACCGACGAGCAGCATGTTCCGCAGGTCGAGGGCGAGGTGCCAGCCGGGGTTGAACTGCCGGTGGCCCTCGACCACGATTCGCCGGGCCCGTTCCCGCAGGGCGGCGATCCGCTCCAGGGCCTCGGCCATCTCGCCCTCCCGCCGGATGATCCCGACGAGGTCGTTCATCGTCTGCTGGAGTTCCTGGTGGAGCGTGTACGGATTCTCCGGGGCCCGGCCGCCGAGCCCACCCCCGCCGTCGGCCCCACCGTCACCCCCACCGGTGCCCCCACCGCCGGGGCCGCCGAACGGGGCCAGCGCCTCCGCCGCCGCGGCCTCGACGTCCGCCGTCGCGACCCCGCCGGCCGCGCCGCCGGCCCCCGACAGCGCGTACTGCGCCGCGTACAGACCGGCCCGCCGTCCGAAGACCAGCAGGTCGGAGAGGGAGTTCCCGCCGAGCCGGTTGGAGCCGTGCATGCCGCCCGCGACCTCACCGGCGGCGAAGAGTCCCGGCACGCCCACCGTCGCCGCCGTCTCCGAGTCGACGGCGACCCCGCCCATCACGTAGTGACAGGTCGGCCCCACCTCCATGGCCTCCGCCGTGATGTCGACATCGGCCAGCTCCTTGAACTGGTGGTACATCGAGGGCAGCCGCCGCTTGATCGCCTCGGCCGGCATTCTGGTCGACACGTCGAGGAACACCCCGCCGTGCGGGGAGCCGCGCCCGGCCTTCACCTCGGCGTTGATCGCACGGGCCACCTCGTCGCGCGGCAGCAGCTCGGGCGGGCGGCGGTTGTGGTCGGGGTCCTCGTACCAGCGGTCGCCCTCCTCCTCCGTCTCCGCGTACTTGTCCTTGAAGACGTCCGGGACGTAGTCGAACATGAAGCGTCGGCCGTCGGAGTTCCGCAGCACCCCGCCGTCGCCCCGTACGGACTCGGTGACGAGGATGCCCTTCACCGACGGCGGCCAGACCATGCCGGTCGGATGGAACTGCACGAACTCCATGTTCGTCAGGGGCGCCCCCGCGAGCAGGGCGAGCGCGTGCCCGTCGCCCGTGTACTCCCACGAGTTGGACGTCACCTTGAAGGACTTGCCGATGCCGCCGGTCGCGAGGACGACCGAGGGCGCCTCCAGGACGAGGAAGCGCCCGCTCTCCCGCTCGTAGCAGAACACCCCGGCGACCTTGCCGTCCGCGTCCTTCAGGACACGGGTGACGGTGAACTCCTGGAAGACCTTCAGGCGTGCCTCGTGGTCGCCGCTCTCGCGGTGGTCCTCCTGCTGGAGGCCCACGGTCTTCTGCTGGAGGGTGCGGAGCAGTTCGAGACCTGTCCGGTCACCGACGTGCGCGAGCCTCGGGTACTCGTGGCCGCCGAAGTTCCGCTGGGAGATCCGGCCGTCCGGCGTGCGGTCGAAGAGCGCACCCCAGGCCTCCAGCTCCCAGACCCGCTCGGGGGCCTCCTGGGCGTGCAGCTCGGCCATCCGCCACTGGTTGAGGAACTTCCCGCCGCGCATGGTGTCGCGGAAGTGCGTCTTCCAGTCGTCCTGCGGATGGACGTTGGCCATGGACGCGGCGATGCCGCCCTCGGCCATCACGGTGTGCGCCTTGCCGAAGAGGGACTTGCAGATCACCGCCGTACGGGCGCCCGCGCGGCGTGCCTCGATCGCGGCCCGCAGCCCGGCGCCGCCCGCGCCGACCACGACCACGTCCCACTGCTCTCGCTCGACGTGCGTCATCTCAGAAGAACCTCGGGTCGTCGAAGGTGCCGGTGGCGAGCAGGTACACGTACAGGTCGCAGAGGGCGACGCTGACCAGGGATGCCCAGGCCAGGAGCATGTGGCGGGCGTTCAGCCGGCCCACCCAGGTCCACAGCCGGTAGCGGACCGGGTGCTTCGAGAAGTGCTTGAGCCGGCCGCCGACGATGTGCCGGCAGGAGTGGCAGGAGAGGGTGTACGCCCAGATGAGGGCGATGTTGACGAGGAAGAGAGCCGTCCCGAGCCCCGCGTGGCCCCAGGCGTAGTCGGCGTTCCGGAAGGTGAGCACGGTGTCGTACGTGAGGATTCCGGCCACCGGCAGCGCCGCGTAGAAGAAGTACCGGTGGAGGTTCTGCAGGAGCAGCGGGAAACGGGTCTCGCCGGTGTACGTCCGGTGCGGCTCGGCGACCGCGCAGGCCGGGGGAGCGGCCCAGAACCCGCGGTAGTAGGCCTTCCGGTAGTAGTAGCAGGTGAGCCGGAAGCCCAGCGGGAAGACCAGGATCAGCAGGGCGGGCGAGAGCCCCCACCAGCTGCCGAAGATCTCCCAGTTCGGACCGCCCCTCATGGGGACGCAGTTCTCCGCCAGGCAGGGCGAGTAGAACGGCGATACGTAGGGGGCGGCGTAGTAGTCGGCGTTGGCGAACGCCCGCCAGGTGGAGTACGCCACGAAGGCGAGCAGTCCGGCGGCGGTGGCCGCGGGGGAGAGCCACCACCGGTCGGTGCGCAGATGGCGGGCGGCGATGGCGGCGCGGCCGGGGGAGTGAACCCCCGTCGCCGCGCCCGGGGGTTCCGTACCTGTGGCCAACAGGCCCTCCTACGGTCGGTTGCCGGTACGTCCTGAGGCGCCGCCGCGTCCGTGGGCGCCGGTACGTCCTACGGCGCGTGGCGGTCGCGTGCTCCGAGCCCCTCGTCGTCCGTGTCCGTCCACAGCCCGCTGTCGTACGGGGCGTCGGGGATGGTCACCACGTTCTCGGCGCGCCCGGAGGCCGGGGGTACGCCGTACTCCGCCGTGACGGACCGCTCCAGCTGTCCGACCGTGCGGACCAGGTCTTCGAGGCAGCGCCTGACGGCCGCCAGATCGTCCTGAACGGACATGGGTTGCCCTCACTTCCGCGAGCGGCTTCGGCAGGAGTGTCGCGCGTCACATCCCGCATGGGAAGCCATGTGCACGGGTTTCCACTCGTCCGGAGCGCTCCTTCCTCGGCGGGTTGGGCCGCACGAGTGGCGTTTTCCGGACGTGCCGCCGTGTCGCCGTGGCCGGATCCGCTCCGTCCTTTTCAGTGTATGAGCAATAGGTGTGATCATCTCCAAATGGAATGAATCTGGACGAAGGGGTACAAGTCATGTCCCAGATCGGCGCCCCTCGCGGGAGGACATGCTCCAGGAGCCCCCGCTCCCGCACGCTCCGCTCCGTCGCCACCCTGACCAGCGCCGTCCTCGCCGTCACCGTCCTCGCCGGATGCAGCTCCGGCGACGAGAGCGACGGGGTCCCGGCCGTGGCCCAGGACAACGCGCCCGCGGCGCGCGACAAGGTCGCCGACGGGGGCACCGTGCGCTGGGCCGTCGACGCGCTGCCCACCACCTTCAACACCTTCCAGGCCGACGCCGACGGCACCACCTCCCGCATCGCCGGGGCCGTGCTCCCCTCCCTCTACACGCTCGACGAGCGGGGCAGGCCGCAGCGGAACGCCGACTACCTGGAGTCCGCGCAGGTCGTCGAGACGGAGCCCAAGCAGGTCGTCCTCTACAAGCTCAACCAGCAGGCGGTGTGGAGCGACGGACGCGAGATCGGGGCGCCCGACTTCGTGGCCCAGTGGCGCGCGCTGAGCGGCCGCGACACCGCGTACTGGACCGCGCGCAACTCCGGCTACGAGCGGATCGAGAAGATCGAGCGGGGCAAGAACGACCTGGAGGTACGGGTCACCTTCTCCAAGCCCTACGCCGACTGGCAGTCCCTCTTCACCCCTCTTTACCCGAAGCAGGTGATGGGCTCCCCGAACTCCTTCAACGACGGGGCCCGCACCACCCTCAAGGCCACCGCAGGACCGTTCCTGCTGAAGACGATCGACCGCAAGAACGGCGACGTCACCCTCACCCGCAACCCCCGCTGGTGGGGGCAGCCCGCCAAGCTCGACTCCCTCGTCCTCAAGGCCGTCCCCCGCGCCGACCGGGCGGACGCCCTCGCCGCCGGCACCCTCGACCTGGCCGAGATCGACCGCTCCACCGCCGAGCGGATCGCCCTCGCGCTACGGGACGCCGCCGCGGGACGAAGCGGCGCGCAGGCGGCCCTCGCCCACGGCCCCGGCTCGTCGATCACGCCCTCCAAGGCCCTGAAGTCCTGGGCACTCGCCCATGGGTCCGACGAGGAGAAGGCGGCGGAGGTCCAGGCCGCCCGCGAGGAGAACCAGCAGGCCGTCGCCCAGTACGCCAGCGCGCAGGACACCCTCGCGCGGTACGTGGTCCGCAAGTCCCTGGAGCCCGCCTACACCCAGCTCTCACTGAACGGCGAGTCCGGACCGCTCGCCGACGAGCGGGTACGGCGAGCCGTGGCCCGCGCCATCAACCGCCAGGAACTCGCCGACTCCGTACTCAAGCCGCTCGGCCTCCCCGCGCACCCGCCCGGCAGCCACCTCGCCCTCGCCGGGCAGGCGGCCTACGCGGACAGCAGCGACGCGCTCGGCGACCAGGACACCGAGGAGGCGCGGGCGCTCCTCGCCGACGCGGGCTGGGTGCCGGGCGGGGCGGGGAGGAAGCCGGCGGGCGCGGGCACGAAGGCGGGCAGCGAGGCGGAGAAGAAGGCCGGGGAGAAGGCCGGGGAGAAGGCCGCCGACGCCGAGAAGGCCGAGGGCTCCGCCGACGCCAAGAAGAAGGGGAGCGACACCGCCTCCGACGACGGCCTCTACGTCGTCGGCGACGACAAGCCGCGCAAACACCCGGCCGCCCCCGCCCCCGCCCTCGGCGCCAACGGTCCCGAGAACGGCACCCACATCCTCGCCCCGGCCCCCGCCGCCGCCCGCCAGAGCGCCGCGATCCTCGCGCGGGCCGAGGCCCTCGACACCGGTACGGGCTCCGCCGCCCGCGCCGCCCACCCGGCCGACAAGGGCGTCGCGGGGGCCTATGCCCCGCGCGGCACCGCCGCCCCCGCCGCCGTGCCTGAGGCCGGCCGGGCCCTCGGCAAGGACGGCAAGGCGCTCAGCCTCCGCTTCGTCCTGCCGTCCGGCCCCGGCTCCGAGTCGCTGCGCGCGGTCGGTGACCGGATCGTCCGGATGCTCGACGTGGTGGGCATCCGTACCGAGGTCACCAAGGTCTCCGACGACAGCTTCTTCAAGGACCACGTGGCCTCGGGCGACTACGACCTGGCCCTGTACTCCTGGCCCGCCTCCGCCTTCCCGGCGACCGACGCCCGGCCGATCTTCGCCAAGCCGGAGCCGGCCTCGGACGGCTCCCTCCTGGTCGAGCAGAACTACTCGCGGGTCGGCACCGACCGTATCGATCAACTGTTCGACCAGGCGGCGGGGACGCTCGACGAGGAGGAGGCCCGCGAGCTCGTCCGCCAGGCCGACGCCCGTATCTGGGCCGCCGCCGGCTCCATCCCCCTCTACCAGCGGCCGCAGCTCGTCGCCGCCAAGGCCGATCTGGTGAACGCCGGAGCCTGGGGTCTGGCCGGGCCTCGCTACCAGGACATCGGCTACAAGAAGCCCGAAAGCTCCAACGGCACGGAACGAAACCGCTGAAAGCTCTGAAAGCGCTGGTCACAACCTCAGAAGCAGCTCAATTTCCTTGCCCGCCGGTGATCCCGGCGGGCAGGATCGCGACGGCCCCTTGACCCGGCCGTCCACTGTCACTCCGCAGTCGCTCGCAGCTCTCCGCAGTCTCTCCCCGCACGTGCACCGCCGTCGTACCGATGTCGTACCTCCGTCGCGCCGCACCCCGGGCGCGACGCGGGAACCCGACGCGGAACCGACGTGAAACCCCCCAGTAGACCCTCTCGGAAGCGGGCGGGGAAGCCCGTTGCGCGGCAGCCCCGTACCATAGGACATAGCCGTGGCGCGTCCGCCCGGCGGGCGTACGAGGAACTGACGCCGCATCCCACGATCCGAGAGAAGCGCAAGCACCCATGCCCACGCGCCACGACATCCGTAACGTCGCCATCGTCGCCCACGTCGACCACGGCAAGACGACCATCGTCGACGCCATGCTCAAGCAGGCCGGTGCCTTCGCCGCCCACCAGCAGCTCGACGACCGCATGATGGACTCGAACGACCTGGAGCGTGAGAAGGGCATCACGATCCTCGCCAAGAACACGGCGGTGAAATATCACCCCAAGGACGGCGGGGCCCCGATCACGATCAACATCATCGACACCCCCGGTCACGCCGACTTCGGTGGCGAGGTCGAGCGCGGTCTGTCGATGGTGGACGCGGTCGTCCTCCTCGTGGACGCCTCCGAGGGTCCGCTCCCGCAGACCCGCTTCGTGCTGCGCAAGGCCCTCCAGCAGCGCCTGCCCGTCATCCTCTGCATCAACAAGACGGACCGCCCGGACTCCCGGATCGACGAGGTCGTCAACGAGACGTACGACCTCTTCCTCGACCTGGACGCCGACGAGGACCAGATCGAGTTCCCGATCGTCTACGCCTGCGGCCGTGACGGCGTCGCCTCGCTGACCAAGCCGGCGGACGGCACCGTCCCCGCCGACAGCGACAGCCTGGAGCCGTTCTTCTCCACCATCCTGGAGCACGTCCCGGCCCCGTCGTACGACGAGGAGGCTCCGCTCCAGGCCCACGTCACCAACCTCGACGCCGACAACTTCCTCGGCCGCATCGCGCTGCTCCGCGTCGAGCAGGGCGAGCTGCGCAAGGGCCAGACGGTCGCGTGGATCAAGCGTGACGGCACGATCTCCAACGTCCGCATCACCGAGCTGATGATGACCGAGGCGCTCACCCGCAAGCCCGCCGAGGTCGCGGGCCCCGGTGACATCTGCGCCGTCGCCGGTATCCCCGACATCATGATCGGCGAGACCCTGGCCGACCCGGAGAACCCGATCGCGCTCCCGCTGATCACGGTCGACCAGCCGGCCATCTCCATGACCATCGGCACCAACACCTCGCCGCTCGTCGGCCGCGGTGGCACGGGCAAGGGCGCGGACGCCAAGTCCGCGGTCAAGCAGCGCAAGGTCACCGCCCGCCAGGTCAAGGACCGTCTGGACCGCGAGCTCATCGGTAACGTCTCGCTCCGCGTCCTCGACACCGAGCGCCCGGACGCCTGGGAGGTCCAGGGCCGTGGTGAGCTCGCGCTCGCCATCCTGGTCGAGCAGATGCGCCGCGAGGGCTTCGAGCTGACCATCGGCAAGCCGCAGGTCGTCACGAAGCTCGTCGACGGCAAGGTGCACGAGCCCGTCGAGCGTCTGACGGTCGACGTCCCCGAGGAGCACATGGGCGCCGTCACGCAGCTCATGGGCATCCGCAAGGGCCGCATGGACAACATGTCGAACCACGGCTCCGGCTGGGTCCGCATGGAGTTCGTCGTCCCGTCCCGTGGCCTCATCGGCTTCCGTACGGAGTTCCTGACCAACACCCGCGGTACGGGCATCGCCCACTCGATCCACGAGGGCCACGAGCCGTGGTTCGGCACGCTGACGACCCGTAACAACGGTTCGCTGGTCGCCGACCGCGCCGGCGCCGTCACCGCCTTCGCGATGACGAACCTCCAGGAGCGCGGCGTCCTGTTCACCGACCCCGGCACCGAGGTGTACGAGGGCATGATCGTCGGCGAGAACTCCCGCTCCGACGACATGGACGTGAACATCACCAAGGAGAAGAAGCTCACCAACATGCGCTCCGCCTCCGCCGACTCCTTCGAGGCGATCGTCCCGCCGCGGAAGCTGTCCCTGGAGCAGTCCCTGGAGTTCTGCCGCGACGACGAGTGCGTCGAGGTCACCCCGGAGGCCGTGCGTATCCGCAAGGTCATCCTGGACCAGAACGCGCGAGGCCGTGCCTCCTCCCGCGCCAAGAACGGCTGATTCGGGCGCATACGGCCGAGAGCGGTGGGGTAGATCACGGACCTGTGATCTTCGCCGCTCTCGACTGACGTGACGTCAGCAACAGAGCCCGGACCCCCACAGACACCTGTGGGGGTCCGGGCTTTTCGTCAAGTTCCGTCAAGTTCCGTCAACTCGATTTCGAAGGCCGGGTGTCCGCATATCGGCCATCGCTCTCCGGTACGTGTGTTAACGGTCCGTTTCGGGGGTGTCTGTCTGTGCTCACTTTGTCCGGATTTCGGTATCTGGGCCCTAGGTGATGTTGTCAAAACGAGACCACTTAAGTGTGGTTTACGGCCCGGGCGTACTTAATAGTTGGCTCCATTGAGCTCGGGTCAATGGGTCACGCACTGTGGGGAGTGCCGACTCACGAGCACACTCGGGGCACTTGAGTCCAAAGCCGTCAGGGGTGTCGGCAGAACTCGGAGTGCCCCTCTTGTAGTGACAAAAGTGGACTCATGAGGAGGAACCCATGCGCGGTGCCAAGAGCGCCAAGTGGGTAACGGGCGCGATCATCGTTGCCCTTGCTGCGACCGCCTGTGGCGGGGGTAAGAGCGACGGCGGCGACGCCAAGGGTGCGGTTGACCCGAACGGAATTTTCTCCGTTGAGCTGGGCGAGCCTGAGAAGCCCCTGCTCACCGGTGACACGATGGAGTCCAACGGCTCCGCCGTGATGGCCGGCCTGTTCTCGACCCTGGTCGACTACAAGGCTGACGGCTCGCTGGAGATGATCAACGCCGAGTCGGTCACCACGACGGACTCGAAGACCTGGACCGTCAAGCTCAAGCCGGGCTGGACCTTCCACGACGGCACCCCGGTGACCTCGAAGTCCTACGTGGACGCGTGGAACTGGAACGCCAGCCTGAAGAACGCCCAAGGCCTCGCGTCCTGGTTCGCGGACATCAAGGGCTTCGAGAAGGTCCACCCGGACGCCGAGGGTGCGAAGCAGACCGCCGACAAGCTCGACGGTCTGACCGTCGTCGACGAGAACACCTTCAAGATCGAGCTCACGAAGGCCGTCCCGTACTTCGGTCACAAGCTCGCCTACATCGTCTTCGCGCCGATGGCGGAGTCCTTCTACAAGGACCCGGCCGCGGGCGGCCAGAAGCCGGTCGGCAACGGTCCCTACAAGTTCAAGAGCTGGGACCACAAGAAGAAGATCGAGATCACTCGATACGACGGCTACAAGGGCCCGAACAAGGCGAAGAACGGCGGTGTGGTCTTCAAGAACTACACCACCCTCGAAGTCGCGTACGAGGACCTGAAGTCCGGCAACGTCGACGTCCTGCGTCAGATCGCGCCGAAGGACCTCCCGGTCTACCGCCAGGACCTCGGCGACCGCGCCGTGGACCAGCCGTACTCCGCGATCCAGACCATGGCCGTCGCCTTCTACGCCGACCAGTGGAAGAAGCCGAAGCAGATCGACCCGCGCGTCATCCAGGGTCTGTCGATGGCGATCGACCGCGCCACCATCACCAAGACGGTGCTGCAGGGTACGCGTGAGCCCGCGACCGGCTGGGTCGCCAAGGGTGTCCTGGGCTTCCAGGAGGACGGTGGCGCCGGCGTCACCAAGTTCGACCCGGCGAAGGCCAAGGAGCTCATCAAGGCCGGCGGCGGCGTCCCCGGCAACAAGATCTCCATCCAGTTCAACGCCGACGGTGGCCACAAGGAGTGGGTGGACGCTGTCTGCAACTCCATCACCCAGGCCACCAGCGTCCAGTGCGTCGGCGACGGCAAGCCGGACTTCCAGGCCGACCTGACCGCTCGTAAGACCAAGCAGGTCAAGTCGCTCTACCGCTCCGGCTGGGTGCTCGACTACCCGGTGAACGCCAACTTCATCTCGGACCTGTTCCGCACGGGTGCGGCGGGCAACCAGGGTGACTTCTCCAACAAGGCGCTGGACGCCAAGATCGCCACGGCGGACTCCGCGGCGACCCTGGACGAGTCGGTCAAGCAGTTCCAGGCCATCGAGAAGGACCTGGTCAACTACATGCCGTCCATCCCGCTCTGGTACTACAAGGTCAACGCGGGCTACTCCGAGAAGGTTTCGGGCGTGGCTTACGGTCAGGACGGCGACCCGATCCTGACCGGCGTCGAGGTCCACAAGTAAACCCGAACGTAGTCCGCACGCCGTCACGGGACTGACGGATCGTCAGTCCCGTCTCGGTGCCTTACGCAGTGGCTGGGGGGCCCTTCCACGACCTCGCCGTGCCCGGAAACGGGCCGGGCTGTCGCGGGAGGGCCCTCGGCTGCGGCCGTCACATCTCAACGGAGGCATGATGGGGCGCTATGTCGCACGACGACTGCTCCAGATGATCCCGGTCTTTTTCGGGACAACCCTGCTGATCTTCCTCATGGTCTACAGCCTGCCCGGCGACCCCGTGGCCGGACTGTTCGGCGACAAGGGTGCGTCGCCGGCGACCCTCGCGGAGCTCAGACACAAGTACGGTCTCGACCAGCACATCCTGAAGCAGTACTGGGACTACATCACCGGGATCCTCTTCCACTTCGACTTCGGGACGCAGATCCGCAACGACCGACCCGTCACCGAAGTGCTGGGGGACGCGTTCCCCGTCACCCTGAAACTGGCGGCCCTCGCCTTCGCCTTCGAGCTGACCTTCGGCATCACTCTCGGTGTCATCGCCGGCCTGAAGTCCGGCCGTCTGGCCGACAACGCCATCCTGATCTTCACCCTGCTGATCATCTCGATCCCGGTCTTCGTGCTCGCCTACATCGTCAAGCTGGTCTTCTGGGTCCAGCTCGACTGGATTGAGCCGAACGTCAGCAACGATCAGCTGCTCTCCGAGATGATCGCCCCCGCCATCGTCCTCGGCGGTCTTTCCCTCGCCTATGTGGCGCGGCTCACCCGCACCTCCATGGCGGAGAACCTCCGCGCGGACTACATGCGCACGGCCGTCGCCAAGGGTCTGCCGAAGCGCCGCGTCATCGGCGTCCACCTCATGCGCAACTCGATGATCCCGGTCGTCACCTTCCTCGGCACCGACATCGGCGCCCTCATGGGCGGCGCGGTCGTCACCGAAGGCATCTTCAACGTCAAGGGCGTCGGTGGTGTGATCTACGAGTCGATCAGCCGACGCGAGGGCGCCACCCTCGTCGGCCTCGTCACCATCCTGGTCGTCGTGTACCTCATCACCAGCCTGCTCATCGACCTGCTGTACGCGGTCCTGGACCCGAGGATCCGGTATGCCTGACGTGACCAAGACCGCGACCGCGGCCGCCACCGAGGACGCCGTCGCCACCCCCTCGGTGGACGTGTCCGACGTCAAGGGCGAGAAGGCGCGCAGCCTCTGGGGCGACGCCTGGAGCGACCTGCGCCGCAACCCGTACTTCCTCGTGTCGTCGGTGCTGATCTTCTTCCTGCTGCTGATCGCCGCCTTCCCGGGCCTGTTCACCAGCGCCTCGCCCACCGCCGGTGACCTCGTCCGTCACTATGTGGGCAAGCCCGAGCTCGGCAACATCGGCTCCCCGGGGTGGTTCGGCTACGACATCCAGGGCCGGTCCGTCTACGCCCGACTGATCTACGGCACGCGCGCCTCGATCATCGTCGGCATCTGCGTCACCCTGATCGTCACCGTCGTCGGCGGCATCACGGGCATGATCGCCGGTTACTTCGGCGGCTGGATCGACGCGGTGCTGTCACGGGTCACCGACATCTTCTTCGGCATCCCGTTCCTCCTCGGCGCCATGGTCGTCCTCCAGGCCTTCGTCGACCGGACCGTCTGGGTCGTCGTCTTCGCCCTCGCCTTCCTCGGCTGGACGCAGATGGCCCGCGTCATGCGCGGTGCCGTGATCACGGTCAAGCACGCCGACTACGTCCACGCGGCGAAGGCCCTCGGCGCCGGCACCACCCGGATCCTCTTCCGGCACATCCTGCCGAACGCCATGGCCCCCGTGATCGTCGTCGCGACCATCGCGCTCGGCGGCTACATCTCGGCCGAGGCCACCCTGTCCTACCTGGGTCTCGGCCTTGCCTCCCCGACCGTCTCGTGGGGTGTCGACATCTCCGCGGGTGTTCAGGCGATCCGTACGTCGCAGCACATCCTGCTGTACCCGTCGATCATGCTGAGCCTCACCGTTCTGGCGTTCATCATGCTCGGCGAAGCCGTCCGCAACGCCCTCGACCCCAAGCTGCGCTGAGGAGGGCGTAAAAGATGACCATCATCGACAAGACCGCGGCCGTCCCCGCGCCGCGCGACGGCTCCGACCACAACGGTCCGCTGCTCGAAGTCCGTGACCTGCACGTCGAGTTCCACACCCGTGACGGTGTGGCCAAGGCGGTCAACGGCGTCAACTACTCGGTGAACGCCGGCGAGACCCTCGCCGTCCTCGGCGAGTCCGGCTCCGGCAAGTCCGTCACCGCGCAGGCCATCATGGGCATCCTCGACATGCCGCCTGGCAAGATCCCGCAGGGCGAGATCCTGTTCCGCGGCCAGGACATGCTGAAGATGTCCGAGGAGGAGCGCCGGAAGATCCGCGGCCGGAAGATCGCGATGATCTTCCAGGACGCGCTGTCCTCCCTCAACCCGGTCCTCAGCGTCGGCTACCAGCTCGGCGAGATGTTCCGGGTGCACCAGGGCCTGTCCAAGAAGGACGCCAAGGTCAAGGCCATCGAGCTGATGGACAAGGTCAAGATCCCCGCCGCCGCGGCGCGGGTCTCCGACTACCCCCACCAGTTCTCCGGCGGTATGCGCCAGCGCATCATGATCGCCATGGCGCTCGCCCTGGAGCCGGACCTGATCATCGCCGACGAGCCCACCACGGCTCTCGACGTGACCGTCCAGGCCCAGGTCATGGACCTCCTCGCGGAGCTCCAGCGGGAATACAACATGGGTCTGATCCTGATCACCCACGACCTCGGCGTCGTCGCCGACGTCGCGGACAAGATCGCCGTGATGTACGCCGGCCGGATCGTCGAGCAGGCGCCGGTGCACGAGCTGTACGGCCGCCCGGCCCACCCGTACACCCGCGGTCTCCTGGACTCGATCCCGCGCCTGGACCAGAAGGGCCAGGAGCTCTACGCGATCAAGGGCCTCCCGCCCAACCTGCTCAAGGTGCCGTCCGGCTGCGCCTTCAACCCGCGCTGCCCGAAGGCCGACGACATCTGCCGTACGGAGATCCCGGCCCTGGTGCCGGTCACCGAGCAGGACGGCGCGGATCTCCCGGGCCGTAAGAGCGCCTGCCACTTCTGGAAGGAGACGATCCATGGCTGACCTCAGCAAGAACGACGAGGCCGTGGCCGCGTCCGAGGCGGAGGCCGTAGCCGCCATCGAGGCCCCCGTGGGCCGCGGCGAGCCGATCCTCCAGGTGCGTGGCCTGAAGAAGCACTTCCCGCTGACGCAGGGCATCCTCTTCAAGAAGAACGTCGGCGCGGTCAAGGCCGTGGACGGGGTCTCCTTCGACCTCTTCCAGGGCGAGACCCTCGGCATCGTGGGCGAGTCCGGCTGTGGCAAGTCCACGGTCGCCAAGCTCCTGATGAACCTGGAGAAGGCCACCGCCGGCGAGGTCTTCTACAAGGGCCAGGACATCACCAAGCTGTCCGGGCGCGCCCTGAAGGCCGTCCGCCGCAACATCCAGATGGTGTTCCAGGACCCGTACACCTCGCTGAACCCGCGCATGACGGTCGGCGACATCATCGGCGAGCCCTACGACATCCACCCCGAGGTGGCCCCGAAGGGCGACCGGCGCCGCAAGGTGCAGGAGCTGCTCGACGTCGTCGGCCTCAACCCGGAGTACATCAACCGGTACCCGCACCAGTTCTCCGGCGGTCAGCGCCAGCGGATCGGCATCGCCCGCGGCCTCGCGCTCAACCCGGAGATCATCATCTGCGACGAGCCGGTCTCGGCCCTGGACGTCTCCGTCCAGGCGCAGGTCATCAACCTGATGGAGAAGCTCCAGGACGAGTTCAACCTCTCCTACCTCTTCATCGCGCACGACCTGTCGATCGTCCGGCACATCTCGGACCGCGTCGGCGTCATGTACCTCGGCAAGATGGCCGAGATCGGTACGGACGAGCAGATCTACGAGCACCCGACGCACCCGTACACCCAGGCGCTGCTCTCCGCGGTGCCGGTGCCGGACCCGGAGGCCCGCGCGCACCGCGAGCGGATCATCCTCACCGGTGACGTCCCCTCGCCGGCGAACCCGCCGTCGGGCTGCAGCTTCCGCACCCGTTGCTGGAAGGCGCAGGACAAGTGCGCCGAGGAGACGCCGCTCCTCGCGGTGCCGCAGCGCTTCCAGGGCGAGGACTCCCCGGCCGCGCACTTCTCGGCGTGCCACTTCGCCGAGGAGAAGCAGGTCGTCCCGGTGCACTGACGCACAGAGCGACAGACCCGAGAAGGGGCGCCCCTTTCCGTACGTACGGAAAGGGGCGCCCCTTCGCTGTACGTACGGGAAGGGGGCCCGACCGTCCGGCCCTCGTACGTGCGGGAGGGAGGCCCGACCGTCCGGCCCTCGTAAAAGTGCACACCCGTCAATATCGGGTGATATTGGGGCCTAAGTCAGACTTAGGACATTCGGGAGGCACTCCATGCGCGGAGCCACGCACGCCAAGTGGGCCGCTCTGGCCACCGCCGTCGCCCTCACGGCGACCGCCTGCGGTGGCGGCGACGACAGCGGCGGCGGAGGTGCCGACGGCATCGTGAGTTCCTCGTGGGGCGACCCGCAGAACCCGCTGGAGCCCGCCAACACCAACGAGGTCCAGGGCGGCAAGGTCCTCTCCATGATCTTCCGCGGGCTCAAGCAGTACGACCCGAAGACCGGCGAGGCCAAGGACATGCTCGCCGAGAAGATCGAGACCACCGACTCGACCAACTTCACCATCACGGTCAAGGACGGCTGGACCTTCTCCAACGGCGAGAAGGTCACCGCCAAGTCCTTCGTCGACGCCTGGAACTACGGCGCCCATCTGAAGAACAACCAGAAGAACGCCTACTTCTTCGGCCAGATCGAGGGCTACGACAAGGTCCACCCCGAGAAGGGCGAACCGACCGCCGAGACCATGTCCGGCCTCAAGGTCACCGGCCCCCAGACCTTCACCGTCAAGCTCACCCAGAAGTTCTCCACCTGGCCCGTCACCCTCGGCTACGCCGCCTTCGCCCCGCTCCCCAAGGCCTTCTACGACGACCACGCCGGCTGGCTGTCGAAGCCCGTCGGCAACGGCCCGTACACCGTCGACTCGTACTCCAAGGGCTCCCAGATGGCCCTCAAGCGCTGGGACGGCTACCCCGGGGCCGACAAGGCGCAGAACGGCGGCGTGACCCTCAAGGTCTACACCGACAACAACACCGCCTACACCGACCTGACGGCCGGCAACCTCGACCTCGTCGACGACGTCCCCGCCTCCCAGCTCAAGAACGTCGAGGCCGACCTCGGCGACCGCTACATCAACGTCCCCGCCGGCATCATCCAGACCCTGTCCTTCCCGTTCTACGACGCCGCCTGGAACAAGCCCGGCCAGGAGAAGCTCCGCCAGGGACTCTCCCGGGCCATCGACCGCGCCCAGATCACCGAGACGATCTTCCAGAAGACCCGTACCCCCGCCGTCGACTGGACGTCCCCGGTCCTCGGCGAGGAGGGCGGCTTCAAGGACGTCTGCGGCGACATGTGCAAGTACGACGCGGCCGAGGCGAAGAAGCTCGTGGCGGAGGGCGGCGGCATCCCCGGCGGCACGATGCGGATCTCGTACAACGCCGACACCGGCTCCCACAAGGAATGGGTCGACGCGGTCTGCAACTCCATCAACCGCGCCCTCGGCAACGACCGCGCCTGCGTCGGCAACCCCGTCGGCACCTTCGCCGACTACCGCAACCAGGTCACCACGCAGAAGCTCAACGGCCCCTTCCGCGCCGGCTGGCAGATGGACTACCCGCTCATCCAGAACTTCCTGCAGCCGCTGTACTACACCAACGCCTCGTCCAACGACGGAAAGTACACCGACCCCGAGTTCGACAAGCTGGTGAACCAGGCCAACGCCGAGCCGGACACCGCGAAGGCCGTCGGACTCTTCCAGCAGGCCGAGGGCATCCTCCGCGACGACATGGGCGCCATCCCGCTCTGGTACCAGAACGGCAGCGCCGGCTACTCGGAGCGCGTCAGCAGCGTCTCCCTGAACCCCTTCAGCGTCCCGGTCTACGACCAGATCAAGGTCAACTGACGTCGTAGCAGGTCGGAGGCGTACGGCCCGGCCCGCGGACCCCCGCGCCGGGCCGTACGCCTTCCCCGGAACCCCCTAAGCGGAGCCAACCCCCCGGAGCCCCCCATGGGTCGATATGTGATCCGGCGACTGCTGCAGATGATCCCGGTCTTCTTCGGCGCCACGCTGCTGATCTTCCTGATGGTGAACGTGATGGGCGATCCCGTCGCCGGACTGTGCGGCGACCGCCAGTGCGACCCGGCGACCGCCGCCCAGCTCAAGAAGGAGTTCGGCCTCGACAAACCCGTCTGGCAGCAATACCTGACCTACATGGGCAACGTCTTCACCGGCGACTTCGGCACGGCCTTCAACGGCCAGGAGGTCACCGAGCTGATGGCGAACGCGTTCCCGGTCACCATCCGCCTCACCCTCGTCGCCATCGTCTTCGAGATCGTCATCGGCATCAGCCTCGGCGTCCTCACCGGCCTCCGCCGCGGCCGCCCCATCGACACCACCGTGCTGCTCCTGACCCTGGTCGTCATCTCCGTCCCGACCTTCGTCACCGGCCTGCTGCTCCAGCTCCTCCTCGGCGTGAAGTGGGGCTGGATCAAACCGGCCGTCTCCACCGACGCCCCGATCGACGAGCTGATCGTCCCCGGACTCGTCCTCGCCTCGGTCTCCCTCGCGTACGTCACCCGGCTCACCCGGACCTCCATCGCCGAGAACAAGCGCGCCGACTACGTCCGTACCGCCGTCGCCAAGGGCCTGCCCCGCCGCCGGGTCATCACCCGCCACCTGCTGCGCAACAGCCTCATCCCCGTGGTGACCTTCATCGGCACCGACGTCGGCGCGCTCATGGGCGGAGCCATCGTCACCGAACGGATCTTCAACATCCACGGCGTCGGCTACCAGCTCTACCAGGGCATCCTCCGCCAGAACACCCAGACCGTCGTCGGTTTCGTGACCGTCCTCGTCCTGGTCTTCCTGGTGGCGAACCTGCTCGTCGACCTCCTGTACGCCGTCCTTGACCCGAGGATCCGCTATGCCTGAGCAGCCTCAACCGTTCGACGACGGCCGCGCGATCAACCACACCGGAGCCGGCGGCGGAACCGACCTCGCGATGGACGAGGGCGAGACGCTGGAGAAGACCCCGGGCGGCCCCCAGGGCACCGGCCCCGACAACAAGCCCCGCTCCCTCTGGTCCGACGCCTGGCACGACCTGCGCCGCAACCCGATCTTCATCGTCTCCGGCCTCATCATCGTCTTCCTCGTGGTCATCGCGATCTGGCCGCAGCTCATCGCAAGCGGCAACCCCCTCGACTGCGACCTCTCCAAAGCGCAGGAGGGCTCCCAGCCCGGCCACCCCTTCGGCTTCAACGGCCAGGGCTGCGACGTCTACACCCGCACCGTCTACGGAGCCAGGGCCTCCGTCCAGGTCGGCGTCTTCGCCACCCTCGGCGTGACCCTCCTCGGCTCCGTCCTCGGCGGCCTCGCCGGCTTCTACGGCGGCGCCTGGGACGGCTTCCTCTCCCGCATCACCGACGTCTTCTTCGCCATCCCCGTCGTCCTCGGCGGCCTCGTCCTGCTCTCCGTCGTCAGCGCCAACAGCGTCTGGCCCGTCATCGGCTTCATGGTGCTCCTCGGCTGGCCGCAGATCTCCCGCATCGCCCGCGGCTCCGTCATCACCGTCAAACAGAACGACTACGTGCAGGCCGCCCGCGCGCTCGGCGCCTCCAACTCACGGATGCTGCTCCGCCACATCTCGCCCAACGCCCTCGCGCCCGTCATCGTCGTCGCGACCATCGCCCTCGGCACGTACATCGCGCTCGAAGCCACGCTCTCCTTCCTCGGCGTCGGCCTCAAGCCCCCCACCGTCTCCTGGGGCATCGACATCTCCTCGGCCGCCGCCTACGTGCGCAACGCCCCCCACATGCTGCTCTGGCCCTCCGGCGCGCTCGCCATCACCGTGCTCGCCTTCATCATGCTCGGCGACGCCGTCCGCGACGCCCTCGACCCCAAGCTGAGGTAGGGACCCATGCTGCTCGAAGTGCGCGATCTGCACGTGGAGTTCCACACCCGGGACGGGGTCGCCAAGGCGGTCAACGGCGTCGACTACTCCGTCGACGCCGGCGAGACCCTCGCCGTCCTCGGCGAGTCCGGCTCCGGCAAGTCCGTCACCGCCCAGGCCGTCATGGGCATCCTCGACATCCCGCCAGGGAAGATCACCCAGGGCGAGATCCTCTTCCAGGGCCAGGACCTCCTGAAGCTCAAGGAGGAGGAACGGCGCAAGATCCGGGGCGCCAAGATGGCGATGGTCTTCCAGGACGCCCTGTCCTCCCTCAACCCCGTCCTCAGCGTCGGCGACCAGCTCGGCGAGATGTTCCAGGTCCACAAGGGCATGTCCCGCAAGGACTCCAAGACCAGGGCCGTCGAACTCATGGACCGGGTCCGCATCCCCGCCGCCAAGGAACGCGTCGGCCAGTACCCCCACCAGTTCTCGGGCGGCATGCGCCAGCGCATCATGATCGCGATGGCACTCGCCCTCGAACCCGAACTGATCATCGCCGACGAGCCCACCACCGCCCTCGACGTCACCGTCCAGGCCCAGGTCATGGACCTGCTCGCCGAGCTCCAGCGCGAACTCAACATGGGCCTCATCCTCATCACCCACGACCTGGGCGTCGTCGCCGACGTCGCCGACAAGATCGCCGTCATGTACGCCGGCCGGATCGTCGAACGCGCCCCCGTCCACGAGATCTACAAGGCCCCCGCCCACCCCTACACCCGGGGCCTCCTCGACTCGATCCCGCGCCTGGACCAGAAGGGCCAGGAGCTGTACGCCATCAAGGGCCTGCCGCCCAACCTCCTGCACATCCCGCCCGGCTGCGCCTTCAACCCCCGCTGCCCCCTCGCCAGGGACCGCTGCCGGACCGACGTACCCCCGCTGTACGAGGTGACCGAGTCCCCCGTGCCGCGCGCCAGCGCCTGCCACTTCTGGAAGGAGTGCCTCCATGGCTGAGACGGCCGATCCGGCCGAGGCGTCCGAGACGACCAGGACGACCGAGCCGATCCTCGAAGTCCGGGGCCTGCACAAGCACTACCCGCTCACCCGGGGCGTCCTCTTCAAGAAGCAGGTCGGCGCCGTCAAGGCCGTCGACGGGGTCGACTTCGACCTCACCGCCGGAGAGACCCTCGGCATCGTCGGCGAATCCGGCTGCGGCAAGTCGACCGTCGCGAAGATGCTGGTCAACCTGGAGCGGCCGACGTCCGGCTCGATCCGCTACAAGGGCGACGACATCACCACCCTCTCCCCGCGCGCCCTCAAGGCCGTCCGCCGCAACATCCAGATGGTGTTCCAGGACCCGTACACCTCGCTCAACCCGCGCATGACCGTCGGCGACATCATCGGCGAGCCGTACGAGATCCACCCCGAGGTCGCGCCGAAGGGCTCCCGCCGGCAGAAGGTCCAGGACCTCCTCGACGTCGTCGGCCTCAACCCCGAGTACATCAACCGCTACCCGCACCAGTTCTCCGGCGGCCAGCGCCAGCGCATCGGCATCGCCCGCGGCCTCGCCCTCCAGCCCGAGATCATCGTCGCCGACGAACCGGTCTCCGCGCTCGACGTCTCCGTCCAGGCGCAGGTCGTCAACCTCCTGGAGAACCTCCAGACCGAGTTCTCCCTGTCGTACGTCTTCATCGCCCACGACCTGTCGATCGTCCGGCACATCTCCGACCGGGTCGGCGTCATGTACCTCGGCCGGATCGTCGAGATCGGTACCGACACCCAGATCTACGACCACCCCACGCACCCCTACACCCAGGCTCTGCTCTCCGCCGTCCCCGTCCCCGACCCCGAGGCACGCGCCCACCGCGAGCGCATCATCCTCACCGGCGACGTCCCCTCCCCGGCCAACATCCCCTCCGGCTGCCGCTTCCGCACCCGCTGCTGGAAGGCCCAGGAACGCTGCGCCCTGGAAGTGCCCCTCCTGGCGGTCCCGGCGGTCTTCCGCCTCACCGACAGCCCGGCCAGGCACGACTCGGCCTGCCACTTCGCGGAGGAGAAGCAGGTGGTCCCCCCGGAACACGACACGGACGAACCGGAAGCCCCGCCGCGCCGCGGCTTCTTCCGCAAGCCCGAAGCGCCTTAACGCCCAGGCAACTTGACGGTAGCGACTCCGATATACGGACACGCCAGACTCGACAGCGTACGGCCGTGCGGGTGCCGTGTACCGGCCGGGGACGCCATGCGTCCCCGGCCGGCTGCCCCCTTTTTTCGGCTCGGTTCACCTCCGGGGCGCTCAAGCCGGGCTCACACGCCCGACCGTGCTCCTTCGGCTCACTCGCCGGTTCTCAGAGGCGCCAGCTCTGTTACGCGTGGCTTCCGCGGAACCGCTTGTTTCGCTTGGTGACGACCGTGAGTATCGGGACCGTGACTCTGACGCGTCCGGCCCGGCTCACGGGCGCCGCGCTCTGCGCCGCGCTCGCCCTGATCGCCGCCGTGTGGATCCTCAAGGACCTCGCCGCGCTCGGCTCGCCCGCCGACCTCGGCCGGTACTGGGCGGGGGACCACCACTTCCTCATCCGGGGGCGGTCCGCCACCTCCCTCGTCGACCCGGTGCTCCTCGCCGTCTCCGCGGCCACCGCCGTCGCCGCCCTCCGCTCGCGCCACGCGGCCTCCGCGCTCGCCGCGACCGGCGCCGTCACCCTCGCCCTGCGGCTGCCCGGACTCTGGGCGACCGACAGCGGGGCCCTCGTGACCGCGCTCCTCGCGCTGGCCCTCGCCGCCGGACTCGTCGCCCTCGCCGCCGCCGGTCGCAGCCGCGTCACCACCTCGTACGAGCAGCCGCCCACCCGCCCCCGCACCGGCCCCGCCGTCACCGCCGGGGTCCTCCTCGGCGTCTCCGTGCTCGTCGCGGTCGCGTGGGAGGCGTACTGGGCCGTCGAACTGCCCGTGGAGATCACCGTCGACCGTTTCGTCGGCGGCCGGTCCGTCATCAAACCGGCCCTCGCGCCCCCGCCCGGCTGGCTCTCCCTCGTCCTCGTCGCCCTGTACGGGACGGCCGCCGTCTCCGCCCTCGTACGGGCCCGCCACAGCCGGGCCTTCGGGCTCCTCGCCGGAGTGTTCCTCACGGCCGGCGGCATCGCCGACGTCGCGCGGACCGGCCGGAACGAACTCGTCGGCCACATCGGGGACCTCGCGACGGCCCCCGGGATGGAGGTCCTCAGCGCCTTCTTCGGGCTGCTCGTCGGCGGCGCGGTCCTCGCCCTCCTCGCCGGGCGCGGCGCCCCCGCCGCCGTACCCGGCCCCTACCCGCCGCACAGGATGCCGCCCCCGGCGCCGCCCTACCCGCCGCCGCCCGGCTGGTGACTCAGCTCCCCTCCTCCGGCCGCCCCTCCGACAGCCCCAGGGACCGCCGCAGGAAGTCCACCTGAAGCAGCAACAGGTTCTCCGCCACCTGCTCCTGCGGCGTCATATGGGTCACCCCGGACAGCGGAAGCACCTCGTGCGGCCGGCCCGCGGCGAGCAGTGCGGAGGAGAGTCGCAGCGCGTGCGCGACCACCACGTTGTCGTCCGCGAGACCGTGGACGATCATCATCGGCCGCACCGGGACCTCCGGCCCTGTGAGCCCGTCGTCGGTGAGCAGCGACTGCGCCGCGTACACCTCCGGATCGTCCTGCGGGGTGCCGAGGTACCGCTCCGTGTAGTGGGTGTCGTAGAGCCGCCAGTCCGTCACCGGCGCCCCGGCGATCGCCGCGTGGAACACGTCCGGCCGCTGGAGCACCGCCCGGGCCGCCAGATACCCGCCGTACGACCAGCCCCGGATCGCCACCCGTTCCAGATCGAGCGGGAAACGCCCGGCGAGCCCCTGGAGCGCGTCCACCTGGTCGTCGAGGGTCGGCGTGAAGTCCCGCAGGATCGCCTTCTCCCAGGCGGGGGAGCGGCCAGGCGTGCCCCGCCCGTCCGCCACGACCACCGCGAAACCCTGGTCGGCGAACCACTGGGAGGTGAGGTGCGGGTTGTGCGCGGCGAGCACGCGCGGCCCGTGCGGACCGCCGTACGGATCCATCAGGACCGGCAGCGGCCCGTCACCCTCCTCGTACCCGGAGGGCAGCAGCACCGCGCACGGGATCCGCCGGGCCCCGGCCTCCGTGAGCCGCACCCGGACGCCGATCACCGGCTCCTTGGCGTACGAGGCCACCACCGCGACCTGTTCGCCGTCCCGCAGCACCCGCGCCACGCTCCCCGGCGCCTCCGGCCGCGCCGACACGAGCACGGTCACCGCCCCGCAGCGCACCGCCCCGTGCACCCCGACGCCCTCGGACAGCCGCTCGGCGCCCGCACCCGTCACCCGGTACACATGGATCTCACCGGTCTCCGGGGCTGCCGCACCCGCGCCCGCAGACGCCGACACGAGGACGTCGTCCGCCCCGATGTCGAGCACCGCCCGGACGTGCAGCCTGCCGTCGGTGAGCGCCTCGTCCCCGACGGACAGGGCGCGGGCCCCGCTCTCGTCGCCGAGCCGCACCAGCCGTCCGTCCGGAGTCCACGCCGGCACCCCCGGCAGCAGCTCCAGCCACGCCGGGTCCCGTTCCTCCCGTACGGCCGTCGTCTCCCCGGACTCGGGGTCCACCGCGAGGAACACCTGCTCGCGCTGGTCCCGCGCCTGGACGAGAAGCAGCGGGGCCCCCGCCGCCGACCAGTGGGCCCGCGCCAGATAGGGGTACCGCTCCCGGTCCCACCGCACCTCCGTACGGGCCCCGTCGAGCCCCATCACGAACAGCCGGACCTCCGCGTTGGCCGTGCCCGCCGCCGGATACGCCACCGGCTGCGGCTCCCGGTCCGGATGCGCCGGGTCGGCGATCCACCAGCGCCGTACCGCGCGGTCGTCCACCCGTGCGACGAGCAGCCGGTCCGAGCCCGGTGACCACCAGAAACCCCGCTCCCGGGACATGTCCTCCGAGGCGATGAATTCAGCCAATCCGTAGGAGACGTGCCCGTCCTCCGGAACGGCCACCTCCCGGTCGCCCGCACCGTCCGCGCCCACCACCCGCAGCGCGCCCTCCGCCACGTACGCCACGAGCCGCCCGTCGGGCGAGGGCCGGGGGTCGATCACCGGGCCCGGCACCGGCAGCTCCCGCGCCGTCCCCGCCCGCAACTCCGCCGTGAACAGCCGCCCCGACAGGGCGAACGCCGCCAACTCCACGGCCCCGTCCACCGCGTAGGACACCACCCCGGCCGAGCCCTCCCGGCTCCGCTCCCGGCGTGCCCGCTCCTGCGCCGACAGCTCCTCCTCCGCCCCCGCGAGCAGCACCTCCGGGTCGGCCGCCACCCGCTCCCCGGGCGTCCCGCCGTCACGGGGCAGGTCCAGGACCCAGAGCCGGTGCGAACGGTCCGTACCCGAAGGGGATCTGACGAACACCACGCGCTCCCCGTCCGGGGAGACCGAGAAGGCACGCGGGACCCCCAGGGTGAACCGCTGGGTCCTGGCGTGCTGGCGGGGGAAGGAGAGCCCGGCCGAGGGTGTGGCCGACTGCTGTCGAGACGAGGTCATGCGGCTGAAACTAGCGCTGTGCGCCCCCCTCGTGCCTCCGTCCGCCGATCGATGCGATGGCACGGATAGTTATGATCCGTAGCGCTAGGTGGGTATGCATCCGATCGGCATGCCCTCTGGCACATGCTGATCGACCGAACCGCTCGAATATCCGACCGAAGAAGTGTGGAGGTGAACCGCCGTGGCACTCTCGATCTCCGTGGTGGTGCTGCTGGCGATCGTCGTCTTCCTTCTGATCCGGAAATCCGGGTTGAAGGCCGGCCACGCGGCGATCTGCGCGCTCCTGGGCTTCTACCTGGCGAGCTCGTCCATCGCCCCGTCCATCAGCACCCTCACCACGAACGTGGCGAACATGGTCGGCGGCATCAAGTTCTGATCCCCCGCACGACCTCCCGCACGCACTGACCTGCCAGGCGGCCGGACCTCGTAGGGTGGGGACATGTCCGATCTCCCCGCCCGCCGTCTGCTGCTCGTGCACGCGCACCCGGACGACGAGTCGATCAACAACGGCGCCACCATGGCCAGGTACGCGGCCGAGGGCGCCCTCGTCACCCTGGTCACCTGCACGCTCGGCGAGGAGGGCGAGGTCATCCCGCCCGAGCTCGCCCACCTGGCCCCCGACCGGGACGACCGGCTCGGCCCCCACCGCGTCGGTGAACTCGCCGCCGCGATGACCGAGCTGGGCGTCACCGACCACCGCTTCCTCGGCGGCCCGGGGCGGTTCCGCGACTCCGGGATGATGGGCGTCGAACAGAACAAGCGTGAGAACGCCTTCTGGAACACCGACGTCGACATCGCCGCCCCCTACCTCGTCGACGTGATCCGGGAGAACCGCCCGCAGGTCCTGATCACCTACGACCCCGACGGCGGCTACGGCCATCCCGACCACATCCAGGCCCACCGGGTCGCCATGCGCGCCGCCGAACTCGCCGCGGACCCGGCCTACCGCCCCGACCTCGGGCCCGCGCACACGATCGCCAAGATCTACTGGAACCGCGTCCCGCGCCCCGTCGTCGAGGCCGGCTTCGCCCGGCTGCGCGCCGAGGGCTCCGCCTTCCCGGCGCTCGCCGCGATCGACGACGTCCCGGGCGTCGTCGACGAGGACCGGATCACCGCCGAGATCGACGCGGGCCCGGCGCACGCCGCCCGCAAGAGCGCGGCGATGGCGGCGCACGCCACCCAAGTCGCCGTGGACGGCCCTTTCTTCGCCCTCTCCAACGACCTGGGCCAGCCGATCCTCACCACCGAGTACTACGAGTTGGTCCGGGGCGTCCCCGGCGCCCCGGCGGGCGTACGCGAGACGGACCTCTTCGCGGGGGTGACCGCGTGAGCACCTCGGGTACGGCTCCGGCGGCCGCCCGTAACGTCCGGTTCGCCTGGTACGCCGGACTGTTCGTCCTCGGCGTCCTCGTCGGCACGGCGGGCGCCCTCGTCCAGGCCGCCTGGCTCCCCGGCGGCCTGTTCCTCGCGCTCCTCGCGGCCACCGCCGTCTTCTACGGAGGGCTGCGCGCGACCGGCACCCAGGCCGGCGTCGTCGCCGGTGGGGGCGGCTGGCTCCTCGCCGTCATCCTGCTCAGCCTCGGACGCCCCGAGGGTGACGGGGTGTTCGCCGGAGGCGTCGGCGAGCTCCTCTTCCTCTTCGGAGGCATGGCGCTCGCTGTGATGTGCGCCACTCTGTCCCGATTGCCGCGTCCGGCCCCGTGAACAGGACGACTTGAGACCGATGACGCCCTGACTTCGGCCGGATTGCCCGTGGTCCTTCACCCAGGGGTCAGGTATGTGACGGCGGCGGCCAGTATGGTGGTGCGCGCCGCCGAACCGCCCGGGTTACACGAGCATCTGCAAGAGCGGGCGGTGGAGCCAACCGGGAGATCCTGCTTTGAGTCGTGAAACTGGTCGAGAGACTGACAGTTCGTCCTCCGGCGCCCAGGGGCGCGGTGGAGCCGCGTACCCCTCGGGTACACCGCCGTACGGATCCCGTCAGTATCCGTCGCTCCACCCCTCGCAGGACGCGCCGGAGGAGACCGCCGCCGCGTCCGGTCCGCCGGAGGAGCCCAAGACGGAGACGACGCTGACGACCCGGATCCGGATCAACATCCCGGGTTCGCGTCCGATCCCGCCGGTCGTCGTCCGCAAGACGGTCGAGTCGTCCACGCCGACGCCCGACCCGGCACCGGAGCCCGCGCCCGCCGTGGAGCGGCCGGCGCCGGAGCCGGTGGCGGCCGCCGAGCCGCCGCAGGCCGAGGAGGCGCCGAAGGCGAAGGAGCCGAGCGACTGGTTCGCCCCCCGCAAGGCGGCGCCCCAGGGCCCGGCCCCGGCGCCCGCGCTGCCGTCGGCGCCGACCCCGGCCCCGAAGCCCGCCCCCCTCGGCCAGGAAGCCCAGGGCACGGGCTTCGCGGGCTCCGCGACCTCGGGCGTCCCGACGGTGGGCAACACCCCGTCGAGCCGCCCGGTCACGGCACCCCACCCGACGGCCGGCAACCCGCTGTACGAGAGCGGCACGCCGGCCGGGGGGACACCGACGTACACCGGGACCCCGGCGGGGGGTACGCCGATGTACCCGGGGACGCCGGCGGGGGGGACGCCGAGGTATGACGGCACCCCTGCGGGGGGTACGCCGATGTACGACGGGACGCCGGGCTACGAGGGAACTCAGGGCGCCGGGAACCCGGGCTACGACGGGGCACAGGGCGTGGGGGCGCCGGGTCTTGGCGGCGCCCCGGGCGCCGGGCACCCCGGATACGGCGGCACCCCGGGCGCGGGCAGCCCCGGCTTCGACGGCACTCCCGCCGCCGGAACCCCCCTGTACAGCGGGACGCCGGCCGCCGGCACGCCCGCGTACCGGGGCCCCGGCGCGGCCGCGCCGACCGGCCCCACCACGGGCCCGGTCACCGGGACCGCCTCGCTCGGCGGCCCGGCGCAGGGCCAGGGCCAGGGCCCGGGGCAGGGCCGGGCGCAGGGCCCCGGCCAGCGACCCGGCCGCGAGTCTGGCCAGGGCCCCGGACAGCGGCCCGGTCAGGGCGGCGCGGGTTCCCCGTTCCCCGGCCCCGGTCAGGGCGGCGCGGGTTCCCCGTTCCCCGGCCCCGGTCAGGCCGGCGGAGGCTCGCCGTTCGCCGGCCCCGGCCAGGGCGGCGCCCCCCGCATGTCCGACGACACCGCGATCCTCACCCCGCAGCCCTCCGCGCCTGCCCCCGGCCCCGGACGCCCGGGCGCGCACGACGGCACCGGGCACGTCTCCGGGGACACGCTCACGAGCGGCATCCCCGTCGTCCCGCCGACGGCGGCCCGCCCGAACCCCACCCCCCGCGCCGAGGAGCGCACGGCCCCGACGTCGGCCCCCGCGCCCGCACCGCGGCAGGCGGCGGCCGGCCGCGCCCAGGTGAAGAAGGGCCGCTCCAAGCTGGTCCTCGTCGCCGCGGGGCTCTTCGGCCTCGGCGTCGTCGCGTACGGCGCCGGACTGCTCCTCAACCACTCCGACGTCCCCAAGGGCACCACGGTGCTCGGCGTGGACATCGGCGGCGGTACGAAGGAGGAGGGGGTCAACAAGCTGGACGCGGCCCTCGGGAAGCGCGCCGCCACCCCGCTCCAGCTCGACCTGGGCGGCAAGAAGGTCCAGCTGCCTCCGGAGAAGGCGGGCCTGGCGCTCGACAGCCAGGAGACCGTCCGCGCCGCAGCGGGCAGCGACTACAACCCCGTCTCGGTCATCGGCTCCCTCTTCGGCGGTGAGCGGGTCGCCAAGCCGGTCTTCCCGGTCGACGAGGAGAAGCTCGCCGTCGCCCTGCGCGACCTGGCCGGCACGTCCGCCTCGGCCACCGAGGGCACGATCCTGTTCGCGCCGAACAAGGTGACGCCCGTCGAGGGGAAGCCGGGCAAGGGCCTCGACCTCCAGCGCTCGATGATCTCCGTCCGGGACGCCTTCCGCGCCCAGGTGGAGACGGGCCAGAACCGGCTCGTGGAACTGCCGGTCACCACCCGCCGGCCCAGCATCACCAAGGCCGAGCTCGACCGGGCGATGAAGGACTTCGCCACCCCCGCCATGTCCGGCCTGATCAGGATCTACGCGGGCGGCAAGTACATCGACTTCGGCCCGGCGCGGTCCCTGCCGCAGATCCTCTCCATGAAGGCCGTCGACGGCCGTCTGGTCGAGGTCTACGACAAGAAGGCGATCGACCGGCTCCTCGACGGCGCCTTCGACGGGGTCATGATCACCAAGGGCGACGGCGCCAAGCATCAGGTCTCCGCCGACGACGTCGCGTACGTGATGCGTGACGCGCTGCGCGGCAAGACGAAGGCGGAGCGCACGAAGACGATCGACCTCAGCGGCGAGGGCTGACAGCCGCTGTCCCGGTCAACGAGCCCCCGCCCCTTCCAGGGACGGGGGCTCGTTCGCATCGAACTGCCCGAGCCGTGAGCTCAGTGGGAGACGAGGACGGCGGAGAGGGCGAGCGCCCCGGGCAGAGCCTGGGCGAAGAGGATGCGGCGGTTGGCGGTGGCGGCGCCGTAGATCCCGGCGATGACGACGCAGGACAGGAAGAAGACGCAGACGCGGAAGCCGGTGGGGTCGTCGGCGATGAGCCCCCAGACCAGGCCGGCGGCGAGGAAACCGTTGTAGAGGCCTTGGTTGGCGGCCATGGCGGCGGTGTCACGGGCCATCTCGGCGTCGAATCCGGAGAAGCGACGACCGATCCCCTTCTGCCAGAGAAACATCTCCATCACCAGGATGTAGGCGTGCAGCAGGGCGACGAGGGCGACGAGGATGTCCGCGGTCAGGGGCATGGGGGCATTCTGCCGCCGCGTCGGATGGGAGGGAACGCGACGCGAGGGGCGGAGGGCAACTCCGCCCTCCTCAAGGTGACCAGGCTCTAGACCTCGTACGAGCGCACGAGGCGGGCGAGTTGTCGGCCCGCTACCTGGAGGGGGTCCTCGCTGCGGGTGACCTGGGCGGTGACCTCGGCGCCTTCCAGGGTGGAGATGACGGTGCTCGCCAGTTCCCGGGCGGTCTCGGAGGGGAAGCCGCAGCGCAGCAGCTTGTCGTGGACGAGTTGCTCCCAGCTGCGCAGTGCGGCGGCGCATGCCTGCTGGATCTCCGAGTCGGTGCCGAGCGTCTCCAGGGCCGCCGCCGTGACCGGGCAGCCGTCGATCCAGCCCGACTCCCTCAGTTCGTCGGCGAGTTGCCGGGCGCAGGCCGCCACCGCCTCCGCCGGGTCGTCCTCACTGTCCAGTGCCTTCCGCAGGAGCGTCGCGAACTCCTCGGTGCTGAGCCTGATCGCGGCGACGGCGACGGCCTCCTTGCCGCCCGGGAAGAAGTGGTAGATGGAGCCGAGGGTGGCCTCCGCCTCCTGCGCGATCTGTTTGATTCCCGTGCCGACGTAGCCCTGCCGCTGCAGGAGACGTGAGGCGGCGACGACGATCCGGTCCCGAGTGCTGGTCTGCATGGGGCCACCGTATCGGCTCACTGGGTAGAGCGCTCGTTCTAGAGCTGTGCTACGTTCTCACCACGCACTAAGTAGAGCGTTCGTTTTAGCGAGGAGTGGGGATCTTCATGAGCAGCACCAAGCACTCGGTCACCGTCATCGGCCTCGGCCCCATGGGACAGGCCATGGCCGGCGCCTTCCTCGACCGCGGATACGCGGTCACCGTCTGGAACCGCACCGCGTCCCGCGCGGACGCCCTCGTCGCCCGGGGGGCCGTGCTCGCACCGAGCGTGAAGGAGGCCCTCGCCTCCAACGAGCTGGTGATCCTCAGCCTCACGGACTACGACGCCATGTACGCCACGCTCGAGCCCGCCGCGGCCGCCCTCACCGGCCGGGTCCTGGTGAACCTCAGTTCGGACACGCCGGAGAAGGCCCGGGCCGCGGCCCGTTGGGCCGCCGAGCGGGGCGCCGTCCAGCTGACCGGCGGCGTCACCGTGCCGCCCTCCGGGATCGGTCAGGCCGAATCGTCGACCTTCTACAGCGGCCCGCGTGACGTCTTCGAGCAGCACCGGCCCGCGCTCGAAGTCATCACGGGGCGGACCGACCACCGGGGAGAGGACCCCGGGCTCGCCGCGCTCATGTACCAGATCGGCATGGTCATGTTCTGGACCTCCATGCTGAGCTACTGGCAGGCCGTCGCCCTCGCCGACGCCAACGGCCTGAAGGCGGCGGACATCCTGCCGCACGCCGTGGAGACCGCGAACTCGCTGCCGGGGTTCTTCTCCTTCTACGCCGAGCGCATCGACGCCGGCCGGCACATCGGCGACGTGGACCGCCTCGCCATGGGGATGGCCAGCGTCGAGCACGTCCTGCACACCAACGCGGACGCGGGAGTCGACACCACGCTTCCGGCCGCCGTCGTCGAGCTCTTCCGGCGCGGCATGGACACCGGCCACGCCGCGGACAGCTTCTCCACGCTGGTGGAGTTGATGAAGAAGGCCGGGGCGTAACCGCGCCTGCCCGACGACGTGTCGGCCGCGCCGGGGCGGCACCTGCCGCTCAGGCGCGCGGCATCGCCTTCACCGCCGCCTCCGCGATGCCGACGGCCTCCTTCTCGCAGGTCTCGGCCGGGTGCTTCGCGCCTCCCAGGGAGGCGACCACGACCAGGTTCCCCTTGCGTACGTACAGGGTGCACGTCGTCTGCCAGCCGTTCGAAGTGTCCCAGAAGGCCTCGTCCGCGAAGGCGAGGCCGGTCTCCGGGCGTTCGCCCTTCGCGCCGCTCGCGAAGTCGCTCTTCTGGCGCTCCGTCGCGTTCTCGTCCGTGCGCGTGCTGCGGCGCAGTTCCCACCGGACCGTGGCGTGGGCGTCGGAGCTCCAGCCGTTCGACTGGTACGCGTCCTTGTCGTGCCACGCGCAGCTCGTGGACGCGTTGTCCGAGTACTCGGAGTACTGGTCCTGGTCCGCCCGCCGCTCCGGCAGCGGGAGCTTCGGTGCCACCTCCCCGCAGACCGGCATCGTGAGGTAGAGGTCCGGCGGCCCGGCGGCGACGCCGCCCCCTTCCCGTACGAACCACCAGGCCCCGGCACCGAGGACGCACAGGGTGACCGTGGCGGCGGCCAGTGCGACCCGGCCCCGCCGGCGGCGGGCGGGTGCGGCGGCGGCCAGTCGGGTGGCCACGGCCGTCGGGGCGGCGGGGCCTGTGCCGGGCGGTACGACCACCGTGCGTTCGGGGTCGTCGTCGCCCCGCGTGAGGAGGTGATCGACGGCCCGCTGCTGGTCGGCGACCATCGCGTGGACGGCGGGCGGCCACTGCCGGGCCGCGGGAGCCGCCGGGCCGAGCGCCGCGAGCAGCTGCGCCGGGGTCGGCCGGGCCGCCGGGTCCTTGGCCAGGCACCACGTCAGGAGGCCGCGCAGCGCCGGTGGTACGGCGTCGAGGGCGGGTTCGGTGTGGACGACGTTGTAGAGGTACTGGAGGGTCGAAGGACCCGCGAACGGGCTCGTGCCGGTCGCCGCGAGGGCCAGTACCGACCCGAGCGAGAACACGTCGCTCGCGGGGGTGAGTTCCTTCCCCTCCGCCTGCTCGGGCGACATGAACGCCGGTGAGCCGACCACCAGGCCCGTCCCGGTCAGCTCGGTCACGTCCCCGCCCTCGGCCGCCCGCGCGATGCCGAAGTCGATGACGCGGGCCCCGTCCTCCGACAACAGGACGTTCTCCGGCTTCAGGTCGCGGTGGATGAGCCCCGCCCGGTGGATCTCGTGCAGGGCGGTGGCCAGCTGCACGGCCAGCCGCCGTACCGTCTCGACGGGCAGGGTGCCGGACCGTTCCACCGCCGACCCCAGTGAGGGACCGGCGACGAACACGGAGGCGAGCCACGGCGTGGGCGCGTCCGCGTCGGCGGCCATCACGGCCGCCGTACAGGCCCCGGACACCCTCCGGGAGGCCTCGACCTCACGCCGGAACCGGGCGCGGAAGCCCTCGTCGGCGGCGAGCCGGGCGTGCACCTGCTTCACGGCGGCGAGCCGGCCGTCGGGCGCGGCCCCGAGGAAGACACGGCCCATGCCGCCGCGCCCGAGTTCGGCGAGCAGCCGGTACGGGCCGGCCTCGCGCGGGTCGGAGGGTCCGAGGGGCCGTGTCATCGGGCGTCCTTCGACTTCAGTGCGGCGACGACCTTCATGGCCTGCCTCCCGAGGTCCTCGGTCAGGGCCTCACACGTCCCCAGCGGGTAGCGGGGGCCCTTCACCTGGACGAACAGCTCCATGTTCACGTCCCGCCCGTACAGCACGCAGGTGCCGTCGGGTTGGTACCAGAGCGACTCCTCCACGAAGTCGAGCGTGGTGCCACGGTGGGTCTTGCCCCGCATGTACATGCCCTCGTAGTGCTCCTTCGACAGTTCCGCGCCGGTGGGGCCGCCGGTCTGGCTGAGGTAACGGCTCCAGATGATGGTGATCTCGTCACCGGAGCGGGTGTGCCAGACGCACTGGTTGTTCTGCCCGCGGTCGCTGGTGTGCGGAGGGCCACCGTCCTCGTACGGCCACGTCGTGAACCCGGCGGGCAGCTTCAGCCCCGTGCCCGCCTTCGCGCAGGACGGCAGCGTGCCCGTGTACGCGTCCGCCACCTGGCTCAGCGGCACGTTCCCCGGCGTCGGTACGGGCTCGTCGACGATCATGTAGAACACGTCATCCGCCCAGCCCGTCGCCGCCCCCGCCGCCCCGGTGACCGCGAGGACCCCCGCGGTGACGGCGGCGACCGTCCAGCGCCGGCGGCCCCGGCTCCGTACCGGGGGGAGGGGAGCGGGGGCGGTCGGCGGGACGGGCGCGGCCGTCGGTACCGCGCTCACCAGCCGGTCGATCTCCGCCCGCTGCTCCGCGATCCGCCGGTGCACGCCCTCCGGCCAGGGTCGCGCCGACGGCGTGACCGGGCCGACGAGGGCGAGCAGCTCCCGCGGGGTGGGACGCCCCGCCGGGTCCTTGGCGAGGCAGGCCGTGAGGAGGCCGCGCAGGCCGGGCGGTACGGCGTCGAGGTCGGGTTCCTCGTGGGCGATGCTGTACATCAGGGCGGGGGCGGAGGTACCGGCGAACGGCGTCTTCCCCGTACAGGCCACGGCCAGGGTGGCGCCGAGCGCGAAGACGTCGGCGGCGGGGCCCGGGGTCTCGCCCCGGATCTGCTCGGGTGCCATGAAGGCGGGGGAGCCGATGAGCGCGCCGGTGTGCGTCAGCTTCGTCAGCTGGTCCCCGGCCCGGGCGATGCCGAAGTCGATGACACGGACGCCGTCGTCGGTGAGCATCACGTTGGACGGCTTCAGATCCCGGTGTACGAGGCCCACCCGGTGGATGTCGGCCAGCGCCTGGGCGAGCCCGGCGGCCACCTGTCGTACCGGCTCCTCGGGCAGGACGCCCGCCGCGAGCACGTCGCTCAGGGGGAGCCCCGGCAGGAAGAGCGAGGCCAGCCAGGGTGTCGCCGCGTCCGGGTCTGCGTCGACGACGGGCGCCGTGTAGGCGCCGGAGACCCGGCGCGAGGCGTCGACCTCCCGTCGGAACCGGGACCGGAAGCCCTCGTCGTCGGCGAGGTCGGCGTGCACCTGCTTGACGGCGACGAGCCGTCCGTCGGCGGCCACGCCGAGCAGGACCCGGCCCATCCCGCCCTGCCCCAGTACCGCGACCGTACGGAACGGCCCGACCTGTGACGGCTCGTTCGGCGTCCATGGACGCATGTGATCATCCTCCCCCGTGAATGCGGAAGGGATCCTAATCGTGGTGGGCGTCCGTCAGTCGCGATGCGGCACGTGATCCGCAAGACACCCGCGGGCGCCGTCAGTTCAGTCGCGCCCGTGCCGCCTGCGCCCGGCGGCGGATCGTCGTCGCCGACTCCGGGTCCACCGCCTCCATCACCCGCGCGTACGCCTCCATCTCGGCCGCTCCTATCAGGAACTCGCCGCGCTGGACGAGCAGCTCGGCGCGCTCGTAGCGGAGTCTGGCCGGGTGGGAGGGGAGCAGCAGGGAGAGTTCCACCGCCCACAGGGCCACGTCGGAGCGCTCCGGGCGGGGGGCCGCCCAGGCGCGGATGTTGTTGAGGACGCGCAGCACGATCGCGCCGGGTTCGGCAGGGCGGAGCATCGAGCGGTCGAGGGCCTCGCCCGTCGCGCTCGCCACCAGGAGTTCGGCGTCCGCGCCGGTCATGGCCCGCCCGCCGGCGAAGGGGTCCGCGAGGTTCAGGTCGGCCGGGTCCCCGAAGCCCACGACGAAGTGACCGGGGAGCCCGAGGCCGTACACGGGCGCGCCGGCCCGGCGGGCGACCTCCATCCAAACGACGGAGAGCAGGATGGGCAGGCCACGGCGGCGCCGCAGCACCTCGTGGAGGAGCGAGGACTCCAGGCGCTGGTAGTCGGCGGGGACGCCCTCGAAGCCCTCGTGGCGGCCGAGGAGCGCGGCGAGTTCGCCGGCCCAGTCGCCGGTGATCCGGGTCGCGTACGGGAGGAGCCCGGCGAGGCGGTCGAGTTCGATCTCTGCCTGGTCGAGGTCGTGCCGGGTGACGGTGGGGTCGGCGACCGCCCCGATGAGGAGACAGAGCCGGGCGAGGTCGGGCCGTTCCGTCCGGGCCTCCTCCGCGAACTCCCGCCGCCAGTCGACCGTCTCGCCCGAGCCGCCTGCCGCGCCCGAGCTGCCCGATCCGCCTGCCGCGCCCGATCCGGTCGACCCGCCTGCCGCGCCCGAGCTGCCCGGTCCGCCTGCCGCGCCCGATCCGGTCGACCCGCCTGCCGCGCCCGAGCCGCCCGGTCCGTCCGACCCGCCCGGTCCGTCCGCATCGCCGTCCCGCGCGTCCGGTGGTTCCTCGTCCGTCACGCCTCCGCCCATCGGTAGTGGTGGTAGTGGTGGTGGGGCGCGAAGCCCATGCCGTCGTACAGCGCCCGCGCGCCGTCGTTGTCGGCCTCCACCTGGAGCCAGGCCGCCGACGCGCCCTCGTCGAGGGCCTGTCGGGCCAGCGCCGTCATGACGGACGTCGCCAGGCCACGGCGCCGTCGGTCCGGGTCGACCTCGACGGCCATGAAGCCGGCCCAGCGTCCGTCGACGACGCACCGCCCGATCGCCGCCGGTACCTCTTCCGTGCCCGCCATGGACGCGAACCACACACTCGGTCCCGAGCCGAGCACGGGTCGTACCGCCGGGCTCGGCCGGCCGAAGCGCTGGTAGCGGCGAAGCCACGGCTCGTCGACGGTGCGGGAGAGGCGTACGGCGGAGATGTCGGCGTCCAGGTCGCCGATCGGGGCGAGCGCCCCGATCCGTACCTCCGCGGAGACCTCGCGCCGCCAGCCGTGCCGGTCGAGCGCGGCGCAGAGCAGCTCCTGGGTGCCTTCGGCGCCGGTCGCGGTCTGTACGTACGCGGGGAGCCCCCGGGCCGCGTACCACGCGCGTACGTGGGCGAGCGCGTCGGCGATCGGGAGTCCCGGATCACCGAGCGGGAGGGCGGAGTTGGCCCGCCGGGTGAAGCCGTCGGCGGCCCGCAGGGTCCATTCGCCGAGGGCTTCGCTCTCGGTCGGCTGCCACGCGCGCGCGGTGGCCCGCGCCAGCTCGTGGAAGGTGGCGGAGGGGCCGCGGCGGCGGGCCGGGGCGGCGGGGACGACCTTGCCCGCGACCAGCGTCGAGTCCGGGATCCGGACGCTCTCGCCGCTCTTTCGTGTGATCAGCAGCACAGCTTCGTCCCATGATGTGAGAACTCCGACCGCGTCGGTGAACCTCCCACCCGCCGACGGTGACTCCGTCACGTACCGAACGGAGACACGTTTTCCCACGTCAGCGCTGGTGATCCGGACCTCAAGCCGCCCTCCGCCGGTGAATTCCACAGCTTCTCCGCCCCTCCTGTTCGGATCGCCCCCAAGAACGGAGATACTAGGTGCGGGCATCGACGACGCCGCGCTCCCGCGCAGACCAGCCCTATCGAGGAGGAACGACAGCGTGACCTACGTCATCGCGCAGCCTTGTGTCGACGTGAAGGACAAGGCGTGCATCGAGGAGTGCCCCGTCGACTGCATCTACGAGGGCAAGCGGTCCTTGTACATCCACCCGGACGAATGCGTCGACTGCGGGGCCTGTGAGCCGGTCTGCCCGGTCGAGGCGATCTTCTACGAGGACGACACCCCGGAGGAGTGGAAGGACTACTACAAGGCGAACGTCGAGTTCTTCGACGAGCTCGGCTCGCCCGGTGGTGCCTCCAAGCTCGGCGAGATCGAGCGTGACCACCCCTTCATCGCCGCCCTGCCGCCGCAGAACGGCTGATCGACCGCTTCAGGTCGTATCCGGTCCCGTACGGCGTCGGCCGCCGTGCGGGACCGAGGCGTTTCCCGACGCCTCTCCCCAGTTCGTACGAGGAAGTGAGAGCCACCCGTGAGCGCAGTCTCTTCGCGCCTGCCCGTCTTCCCCTGGGACAAGCTGGAGCCGTACAAGAAGACGGCCCTCGCGCACCCGGACGGAATCGTGGACCTCTCGGTCGGCACGCCCGTCGACCCGGTCCCCGCGCTGATCCAGGAGGCCCTGGTCGCGGCGGCGGACTCGCCGGGCTATCCCACGGTGTGGGGGACGAAGGAGCTGCGGGACGCGCTCACCGGCTGGTGCGAGCGGCGGCTCGGCGCGGTGGGCTTCGCCCACGAGAACGTGCTGCCGGTGGTGGGCTCCAAGGAGCTGGTGGCGTGGCTGCCGACGCAGCTGGGGCTCGGCGCGGGTGACGTGGTCGCGTACCCGCGCCTCGCGTACCCGACGTACGAGGTAGGGGCGCGGCTCTGCGGCGCGACCCCCGTCGTGTACGACGACCCCACTCAGCTGGACCCGGCCGGGCTCAAGCTGCTCTGGCTCAACTCCCCGTCGAACCCGACCGGCAAGGTCCTGGGCAAGGACGAGCTGACCCGGATCGTGGCGTGGGCGCGGGAGCACGGTGTCCTCGTCTTCTCCGACGAGTGCTACCTGGAGCTGGGCTGGGAGGCCGACCCGGTCTCGGTGCTGCACCCGGATGTCTGCGGTGGTTCGTACGAGGGGATCGTCGCCGTCCACTCGCTGTCCAAGCGCTCCAACCTGGCGGGCTACCGGGCCGCGTTCGTCGCCGGCGACGAGGCCGTGCTCGGTGAGCTGCTCCAGATCCGCAAGCACGGCGGCATGATGACGGCGGCGCCGGTCCAGGCGGCGACGGTGGCGGCGCTCGGTGACGACGCGCACGTGGCCGAGCAGCGGGAGCGGTACGCGGCCCGGCGGGCGGCGCTGCGGGCGGCCCTGGAGGCGCACGGCTTCCGGATCGAGCACAGCGAGGCGAGCCTGTACCTGTGGGCGACCCGGGACGAGCCGTGCTGGGAGACCGTGGCGTACCTGGCGGAGAAGGGCGTCCTGGTGGCGCCCGGCGACTTCTACGGCGAGGCGGGGGAGCGGTTCGTGCGGGTGGCGTTCACGGCCACGGACGAGCGCGTCGAGGCGGCGGTCAAGCGGCTCGGCTGACGGCCGGCCCGGAACAGGACGGAGGGCCCGGGGAGCAGCTGCTCCCCGGGCCCTCCGTCGTGCGGCGCTGCGGTGGTGCGTGCAGTGCGTGTGGTGCCTGCGATGCGTGTGGTGCGTGCGATCAGCCGATCGGCAGGCCGCCCAGCGTCTGGCCGGTCGGCAGGTCGCCGAGGCCGCCGCCCAGGGCGCCGTGGGTCGGGGCCTCGGCGCTCTCGGTCGCGGCGCCAGCGGTCTCGCCGACGACCTCGCCCGCGCTGCCGGCGGTCTCGCCGGCGAGCTCCTGGGCGGCCGGGGTGGCGGTCTTGCCCGCCGAGCCGACGGTCTTGCCGGCGGCGGGGACGGCCGTGCCGACGGCCTGGCTGCCGGTGGCGCCGACGACGCCGGTGGCGGCCTGCGAGGTGCTGTCGACGGCGGTGCCCGCACCGGCGGCGTCCAGGGCGGTGACGCCGCTGAGGGCCCCGGTCGGCGCGAGGCTGTGGTCCAGGGCGCTCGCGGAGCCGGCCGCACCGACCACGGGGGCTGCTCCGGCCGCGATGAGGAGGGCGGCGCGGGCGATCCGACGGGTCAGGGGGAGGGACATGGTGCTCCTTCGACGAGGTGCGAGGGGTTCGTTCGGACGCAGTGACAACCGGCCCTGGGGCGGGAGAGGTTGCGGCAGTCGAAGGTAAAGAGTTGGTAATGCGTCGTATTGTCGGGTGGGGAGGAAAACGGACGAAGTCGTCATTGCGTAGACGCCTGCCGAACCGTCACTTCCCTTGTCCCGCAAGGGGATGGGGAGGGTGGGGCGCAGGGCGTGAAAAGCGGCTCGGAACGGTGGTGAATTTCTCCGGGCGCGAACCCGGCCCGTCCCACCGCCGAGTGAACGACCGTACGGGTGACCGGCTACGTGCGAGCCGTATTCGGCTACCGTGCGGGCCGTACGCGGCTACCTCGCGAGCCGTATCCGGACGGTCTCGCCGCTCCCGGCGGCCGCCCCCGGGGACGCCGACCAGCCACCGGCGGCCTCGCCGGCCCGCCACACCCGGCCCCCGTACGTGACCTCCGTGATGCGCAGCGCGTCCGCCCGCGCCACCGCCCACTGCGCCAGCTCCCAGCCGCGCCGCTCGTCCGCGCCGTCCGTGCCGTCGGCGCCGCGCGCCGCCTCCGCCGTCCCCGCCGCGGTCCGTACCGGCACCACGAGGACCGGCGGCTCCGTCGCCGACCGGCCCGCGCTCGGACCGCCCGTGACCGCCTGGGGCGCCGCCTTCTCGCCGAAGGCCCGCACCAGCTCCGTACGCACGAGCTCCGGATCGCCCGGCCGGCCCTCCGTCTCGTTCGCCGTACACGTCAGCGCCGCCGGCGCCCGGCCCGTCAGCGCCGCCGCGAGTAGCGTGGCGTCCGGCTCGTGCTTCGCGTACGCCTGCGGGAAGCCGCTCTTCTGCACCTTCTGCGCCGCCACCGTCAGCGGCAGCCGCGAGTACCCCCGGACCTTCTCCAGGCCCTCGTAGAACTTCCCCGCCGAGTACACCGGGTCCATGATCTGCGCCGGCGTCCCCCAGCCCATCGACGGCCGCTGCTGGAACAGGCCGAGCGAGTCCCGGTCGCCGTGCTCGATGTTCCGCAGCGCCGACTCCTGGAGCGCGGTCGCGAGCGCGATCGTCACCGCCCGCTCCGGCAGCCCCCTGGTGGTGCCCACGGCCGAGATCGTCGCCGCGTTCGACGCCTGCTCGGGCGTGAACTCGTACCGGTTCTCGCCACTGCCCACACTGCACCGTGGCGTGCCCTTGCTCCCGGTCATCTGGTGCACGGCCACGTACGAGGCGAGGCCGAGGAGCACGGCGAAGGCGGCCGCGGAACGGGCGAGGCGGCCGCGACGGGCGGGGCGGATGGGCTCGGACACGGGGCCCACCGTACTGGAGGCCGCGTTAGGGTCGGCACATGGCTGACATCACCCCGCTCGACACGCCCCTCGACCTGTCCCAGGACGGGGCCGCGCTCACCGCCGCCCTCGTCGACTTCCCGTCCGTCAGCGGGACCGAGCAGCCGCTCGCGGACGCCATCGAGCAGGCACTGCGCCTCCTGCCGCACCTCACCGTCGACCGGTACGGCAACAACGTCGTCGCCCGCACCCGCCTCGGCCGCGGCGAGCGAGTCGTCCTCGCCGGCCACATCGACACCGTGCCGATCGCCGACAACGTGCCCTCCCGGCTCGACGAGGACGGCATCCTGTGGGGCTGCGGCACCTCCGACATGAAGTCCGGGGTCGCCGTCCAGCTGCGGATCGCCGCCACCGTCCCCGCGCCCAACCGCGACCTCACCTTCGTCTTCTACGACAACGAGGAGGTCGCCGCCGACCTCAACGGCCTCGGGAAGATCGCCGCCGCGCACCCCGACTGGCTGGAAGGCGACTTCGCCGTCCTCCTGGAGCCCTCCGACGGTCAGGTCGAGGGCGGCTGCCAGGGCACCCTGCGCGTCATCCTGCACACCGCGGGCGAGCGCGCCCACTCCGCGCGCTCCTGGATGGGCTCCAACGCCATCCACACCGCCGCCCCGATCCTCGCCCGCCTCGCCTCGTACGAGCCGCGCAAGCCGGTCATCGACGGCCTGGAGTACCACGAGGGCCTCAACGCCGTGGCGATCCAGGGCGGCGTCGCCACCAACGTCATCCCCGACGCCTGCACGGTCACCGTCAACTACCGGTACGCGCCCGACCGCTCGCCCGCCGAGGCCCTGGCCCACGTCCGCGAGGTCTTCGCCGACTGCGACATCGCCGAGTTCGTCGTCGACGACGAGAGCCCCGGCGCCCTGCCCGGCCTCTCCCACCCGGCCGCCGAGGCCTTCATGAAGGCCGTCGGCGGCAGCGCCCAGCCCAAGTTCGGCTGGACCGACGTCTCCCGCTTCAGCGCCCTCGGCGTGCCCGCCGTCAACTACGGGCCCGGCGACCCGATCTACGCGCACAAGCGGGACGAGCACGTTCCCGTCGACCGGATCCACCACTGCGAGGCCAGGCTCCGCGACTGGCTGACTGCCCGACTTCCGTAATTTCGCGTTTCGTCACCTCTGTGGTCCTACGCTGACCGGACCAGAAGATCAGTTGGCGGTCGAAGTGGACCGCCGATCGGCGGAGGGAGCAGGCCATGGGCATTCCCGAGGGAATGGCGAAGCCCGAGGAACAGCGACTCGGTCCGGTGCTCAGGCGGCGGGACCAGATCCAGCCGGGCACCACGGACCAGCGGCTGCTCGACACCGAGGGCGACTCGGAGTGGGTGCACACCGACCCCTGGCGCGTCATGCGCATCCAGTCCGAGTTCGTGGAGGGCTTCGGCGCCCTCGCCGAACTGCCGAGCGCGATCAGCGTCTTCGGCTCGGCCCGCACGAAGCCGGACTCGCCCGAGTACGAGGCGGGCGTACGGATCGGCCGGGCGCTCGTCGAGGCCGGCTTCGCGGTCATCACGGGCGGCGGCCCGGGCGCCATGGAGGCGGCCAACAAGGGGGCCAGGGAGGCCAAGGGCGTCTCGGTGGGCCTCGGCATCGAGCTCCCCTTCGAGCAGGGGCTCAACCCGCACGTCGACATCGGCGTGAACTTCCGCTACTTCTTCGTCCGCAAGACGATGTTCGTGAAGTACGCGCAGGGCTTCGTCGTCCTGCCCGGCGGACTCGGCACCCTCGACGAGCTCTTCGAGGCGCTGACCCTGGTCCAGACCCGCAAGGTCACCCGCTTCCCGATCGTCCTCTTCGGCACGGAGTACTGGAAGGGCCTCGTCGACTGGCTCCGCGACTCGGTCGTAGCAGGCGGCAAGGCCTCGGAACGCGACCTCCTCCTCTTCCACGTCACGGACGACGTGGAGGAAGCGGTCACGCTGGTGACGAAGGAAACGGGGAAGTAGGCCCCCCAGGGGGCGCCGTGTCCCGGCGCCCCCTGGCGCCGCTCTACGCCAGCCCGCGCCGCGCGACCGCCGGCGGCCGGTGCCCGGCGATGGACGCCACCATGTCAAGCACCTGCCGCGTCTCGGCCACCTCGTGCACCCGGTACACCCGAGCCCCCAGCCACGCGCTGACCGCCGTCGTCGCCAGAGTCCCCAGCACCCGCTCCTTCACCGGCCGATCCAACGTCTCCCCGACGAAGTCCTTGTTCGACAGGGACACGAGCACCGGCCACCCCGTCTCCGTCATCTCCCCGAGCCGCCGGGTCGCCTCCAGGCTGTGCCGGGTGTTCTTCCCGAAGTCGTGCCCCGGGTCGATCATGATCCCGTCCCGCCGCACCCCGAGCGCCACCGCCCGCTCCGCGAGCCCCACCGTCACCCGCAGGATGTCCGCCATCACGTCCTCGTACGCGACCCGGTGCGGCCGCGTCCGCGGCTCGGCTCCACCCGCGTGCGTGCACACGAGCCCCGCGCCGTACTTGGCGGCCACCTCGGCGAGCCCGGGGTCGACCCCGCCCCAGGCGTCGTTCAGGACGTCCGCCCCGGCCTCGCACACCGCCGCGCCGACATCCGCCCGCCAGGTGTCCACGCTGATGACCACGTCGGGATGGCGCCTGCGGACCTCGGCGACGAAACCGACCGTGCGCCGCGCCTCCTCCTCGGCCGTCACCTCCTCGCCGGGGCCCGCCTTCACCCCGCCGATGTCGATGATCGCCGCCCCCTCGGCCACGGCCTGCTCGACCCGGGCGAGCGCCGGCTCGTCCCGGAAGGTCGCGCCCTGGTCGTAGAAGGAGTCCGGGGTCCGGTTCACGATCGCCATGATCACCGGCTCGTGCGGCCCGAATTCACGCCGTCCCAAGCGCAGCATCCCTTTTGTCCTCCCTCGTGTCCGTTCGCCTGCGACCCTAGCTGTCAGTGGCGCATGGCACGATCGGCACGGGACGATTTCCACTCCGGGGAGAGGCGCGCAGGTGTTCTGGTTTCTGCTCATCACGATGGTCGTGGTCGTGGCCGCGGTGACGCTCGCCGTGGTCGGCGGCGGCGACGGCGAGGTGCTGCCCGAGGTGGCGCCCGAGCAGCTCGTCGACCCTCTCCCGACAGCCCGCCCGGTCGACCGCGCCGACGTCGAGGCGCTCCGCCTCCCCGTCGCGGTCCGCGGCTACCGGATGGCGGACGTCGACGACGCCCTGGTCCGCCTCGGCGCCGAACTGGCCGAGCGGGACGCCCGGATCGCCGAGCTCGAGGACGCGCTCGCGGGAGCGGCCGCCGCCGGTCACGGAGAGGACGAGCCGGCATGACGGCCGGCGGGCCGATCCCGGGCCCGGACGGGCGGCTGCGCTGCCCCTGGGGCCTTTCGACCGAGGACTACGTGGCGTACCACGACGAGGAGTGGGGCCGCCCGGTCCACGGCGACGACGCGCTCTTCGAGCGGCTCTGCCTCGAGGCCTTCCAGTCGGGCCTGTCGTGGATCACGATCCTGCGCCGCCGCGAGGGCTTCCGCCGCGCCTTCGACGGTTTCAAGATCGCCTCCGTCGCGGAGTTCGGCGAGGCGGACCGCGAGCGGCTCCTCGCCGACGAGGGCATCATCCGCAACCGCGCGAAGATCGACGCGACCCTCGCCAACGCGCGCCTGCTCGCCACCTGGTCCCCGGGCGAACTCGACACCCTGATCTGGTCGCACGCCCCCGCCGCGGGCCGCCCCGCCCCGCGTACGGTCTCGGAGGTCCCGGCGGTCACGGACGAGTCCACGGCCCTCTCGAAAGCACTCAAGAAGCGCGGGCTCCGCTTCATCGGCCCCACCACGGCCTACGCCCTGATGCAGGCGTGCGGCCTGGTCGACGACCATGTGACGGGGTGCGTGGCCCGGGGCGGCCGGTAGCGGCCGCCCGCCCCGCTCCGGCGCGCGGCCTCCGCTCAGCGGCCCAGGTACTTCGGCTTCTCCTTCGCGATGAAGGCGCGGACCGCGATCGTGTGGTCCTCCGACGAGCCCGCCAGGGCCTGGAGTTCCTCCTCCTTCTCCAGGGCCTCGGCGAGCGAGTGGTCGGCGCCGTAGGCGAGGGACTCCTTGAGTGCCGCGTACGCCACCGTCGGGCCCTCCGCCAGCTTGCGGGCGACCTTCTCGGCCTCGGCGGCCAGGTCCGCGGCCGGGACCAGGCGGTTCACGATGCCGAGCTCGTACGCCTCCTGGGCGCTGATCGAGCGCGGGAAGAGCAGCAGGTCGGACGCCCGGCTCGCGCCGATCAGCCGGGGCAGCGTCCAGGACACGCCCGAGTCGGCGGTGAGCGCGACGCCCGCGAAGGAGGTGTTGAAGGAAGCCGTCTCCGCGACCACCCGGTAGTCCGCCGCGAGCGCGAAACCGAGGCCGGCCCCCGCCGCGACGCCGTTCACGCCCGCCACCACCGGCTTGCGCATCCCCGCGAGCGCCTTGGTGATCGGGTTGTAGTGGTCGCGGACCGTGTTCATGGTCGCGCGCGTGCCGTTCTCCTGGTCCGCCATGAGCAGACCCACGTGCTCCTTCAGGTCCTGGCCCACGCAGAACGCCCGTTCCCCGGCCGCGGTGAGCAGCACCGCCCGTACGGCGGGGTCGGCGGCGGCCGTCTCCGCCGCGTCCCGGAGGGCGACCTTCGCCTCCACGTTCATGGCGTTCATGGCCTCGGGCCGGTTGAGCGTGATGGTGGCGAGTCCGTCGCTCACTTCGTACAGGACCGTGTCGGCCATCGGGTTCCCTTCGCCTCTTCGCGTCGTTGACCAGCCCAGCATGGCGGAGATCACCCGCACCGCACATGTGAGCTGCGTCAAAGAAAAAAGGGGCCCGGCCGGACGCCGAGCGGCGAAGTATCGCAGGGCGATCGCCGAAATGTGTGGTTTTGAGAGAGCGCGTTGCGTAAGCGATGCCATTCGATGTTGGTCATCGGGTCCTGCCATGCGGGATAATGACCTGGAAGCAATGTGTTCGAAGCCGGTGACGCGTGCTCCACATCATGGAGCTGCCCGGCTGACAATGAGCTGGTTTCAGGAAGGGGAACAAGCATGGCGGCCATGAAGCCGCGGACGGGTGACGGCCCGCTCGAGGTGACCAAGGAGGGGCGGGGCATCGTCATGCGCGTACCGCTCGAAGGCGGCGGTCGGCTTGTCGTCGAGCTGACCCCGGACGAGGCCCAGGCACTGGGCGACGCTCTGAAGAAGGTCGTCGGCTGACCCTCTCCCCACGGTTCCCCACCGCTGCCCCGGTACGGCCTGCCCGTACCGGGGCAGCGGTGTGCCGGGGGTCGTGCGGCGGCGCGTAGGGGGCGTACGGGGGTGGGGCGGCCTGTCAGCCCCGGCGTACGGATGTGGGGCGGGCCTGCCAGCCCCGGCGTACGGGGGCGGGACGGCCTTTCAGCCCCGGCGTACCGCGCAGAGCAGGCCGTCGCCCACCGGCAGCAGGGAGGGGACGAGCTCCGGGCTCTCCCGCACCGCGCGCAGCAGCTCGCGGACCCGCTGGACCTCCGCCGGCTGGGCCCCCGAGTCGACCGTACGGCCGTCCGCGAAGACACCTTCGAAGCAGACGAGACCGCCCGGTCGCAGCAGGCGCAACGATTCAGCGAGGTAGTCGAGGTACTCGAGCCGGTCGCCGTCGCAGAACACGAGGTCGTATCCGCCGTCCGCGAGCCGCGGCAGGACGTCCAGGGCGCGGCCGGGGATGAACCGGGCCCGGTTGCCCGCGAATCCGGCCGCGCGGAACGCCGTCTTGGCGAGCTGCTGGCGCTCCGGCTGGAGGTCCACGGTGGTCAGGACGCCGTCGGGGCGCATTCCGAGCAGCAGATAGATGCCCGACACGCCCGTGCCGGTCCCGATCTCCGCCACCGCCTTGGCGTCCGCCGTCGCGGCGAGCAGGCGCAGCGCGCCACCGGTGCCCGGCGACACCGAGGGCTGCCCTGCCTCCCGGGCCCGCTCCCGGGCCCAGCGCAGAGCGTCGTCCTCGGCGACGAAGGCGTCGGCGAACGACCAGCTCGTCTGCCGGTTGGCGGTAATGGCCCTCTCCTGTCCCCGTAGTTGACGCAACGGTGACTGTATCCGCTGTCAGCGGGAACCCGCAGATGGGACCGTGCGTTCACCAGGGGTAGGAAGCGATCGGGGACAGCCGGGCGACCGGGTCCCAAATTCGCGTAAAGATTCTTATCCGGAGCTAACGGGCGAGGTGGCTATGGTAGGGGCTCCACTGGACACCACCAGAGCCGACAGGGGAGGTGCGGCTGCGCCTGGGGATCGGGGAGGAGTGCTTCGGCGTCTTCTCAGGTCGGCGGGTGAGCCGAAATCCGTGACCGACACCGCTGACCGTTTCCGCACCACCGACTCCGCTCCCACCACCGCGACCTTCGCATCGGATGCGGAATCGCAGGCGTGGACCCCTCCCACATGGGAGGAGATCGTCAGCACGCACAGTGGTCGGGTCTACCGCCTCGCCTACCGCCTCACGGGCAATCAGCACGACGCCGAGGACCTCACCCAGGAGGTCTTCGTCCGCGTCTTCCGCTCGCTGTCGACGTACACGCCGGGCACCTTCGAGGGCTGGCTCCACCGCATCACCACCAACCTCTTCCTCGACATGGTCCGCCGCAAGCAGCGCATCCGCTTCGACGCGCTCGCCGACGACGCCGCCGAGCGACTGCCCAGCCGCGAGCCCTCGCCGCAGCAGGTCTTCAACGACACGCACTTCGACGCCGACGTGCAGCAGGCCCTGGACACCCTCGCGCCCGAGTTCCGCGCCGCGGTCGTCCTCTGCGACATCGAAGGACTGTCGTACGAGGAGATCGCCGCGACCCTCGGCGTGAAGCTCGGCACCGTCCGCAGCCGGATCCACCGCGGGCGCTCCCACCTGCGCAAGGCCCTCAAGCACCGCTCGCCCGAGGCACGGGCGGAGCGTGCCCTGGCCTCCGTCGGATGGGAGGCAGGGACAGCGTGAGCGGCACACGTCCGTCGTCACCGACCCCCGCGGAACACCACCTCGGGGACCGGCTGGCCGCCCTCGTCGACGGCGAGCTGGGCCACGACGCCCGCGAGCGGGTCCTCGCCCACCTCGCGACCTGCGCCCGCTGCAAGGCGGAGGCCGACGCGCAGCGGACCCTCAAGAGCGTCTTCGCCTCCGCCGCGCCCCCGCCGCCCTCGGAGGGTTTCCTCGCCCGTCTCCAAGGCCTCCCCGGAGGCCCCGGCGAGCCGGGAGCCCCCGGAGGCCCGAGAGGCCCCCTCGAACAACTGCTTGACGCAGGCGGAGTGAGGTCCGACGGCTTCGCCACGGCGGCGGTCGTCACCCCGCACCCCCCGGGCACCGGCTTCCGCATCCACGACGTCGGCGACCGTGGAACCTCCGGGCGCGGGCGGCGCTTCGCCTTCGCGGCGGCCAGCGCGGTCTCCTTCGCGGCCATCGCCCTCGGCGGCACCCTGCCCCTCGAATCCTCGGTGAACGCGAGCGGGCGCGGCGGCCAGGGCTCGGGCACCGCGGTCACCCCGCTGCGCGCAGGTGTCACGGGCGGACCCGGCGGCGGTACGGCCGTCACCCGGGGCGCCCGCTCCGGCGAGCGGACCGGCGCCCAGTCCGTCGACGCGGGCCAGGCGACTCCGGTGACTCCGCTGTCTCTCGGCGCTCCGGCGGTGATGCCGCACGGGCCGGTGGCCCCGCACGGGCCGATGGCGACGGGGAACTACGGCACGGCCCCCGCGGCCCCCGCGGGCACGGTTCCGGCCGGAGCGGTGCCCCCGGACGCGGTGCGCTCCGCCGCGCCGCCGCTGTCGGCGGTACGGCTCCAGAGGTCCGATCCGCAGTCGCTCCTCCCGCTCTCGCCGTTCATACGCCCCACGGGCCCGGCCCTCCAACTGGCCTTCGCCCCCGGGCCCAGCCCGGCGCCGAGCCCGATGTCCGCGCCGCTCGGCTCCCACCGCTGACCCGCGACCTGGTTGAATCCAGGGACACGGGCGCCCGACCCAGGGGCGCGGACGGGTCAGCGGGCTGCGGGGAGAGCATGAACAACGGGAAGCCGAACTGGTGGAGCCGGCCTTCGAGCACACCGGAGGCGGCGCGGATACCCTCGCCGCCTCCGACCGGCGACGTCACCGACCACTCCGCCGGGGGTGGCGCCGATGACGGTGACTTCCCCCTGCCCGCGCCGCAGCCGCCGGCCGCCCCAGTCGCGGCGGAGGTGACGGATGTGACCGACGCAACGAGCGCCACGGATGCGGCGCATGCGGCGGATGTCGCGGACGTGACGGATACGGCGGCGACGCCCGAGGCCGCGCCCGCCGTTCTCCTGACCAAGAGCGAGCCTCCCGCCCCGGCGGCCGAGGCGCCGGTCGCCGAGCCCGCCGCCCCTGCTCCTGCCGGGCCCCCCGAGCCCCCGGCGGCCGCGCAGCCCGCGCCGGGGCCCCTGCACGCCCCCGACGAGTACCGGACGCCGCCCTACGGCGAGCCGGGCCCCTGGGCGCCCGCACCGCCCGTACAGCGCCCGCCGGCGCCCGTACCGCCGCAGCAGGCCCACGTACCCCCCGTACCGCCCCAGGCGCACCCCCACCCGCAGCCCCAGCCCCACCCCCAGCCGCATCCCCAGGCCGCCGGTGCGCCCTGGGTGCAGTACGACCCCTGGGGGGCCGGCGGGGCCGGGCTGCCGCCCGCGCCCGCGAAGAAGTCCCGCAAGGGGCTCGCCGTCACGGGTGCGCTCGTCTTCGCGCTCGTCACCGGTGTCATCGGCGGCGGGATCGGCGCGTACGTCGAGCGGAACGGCGGGCTCACCACCGTCGAGCTGCCCCAGGCGGACGCCGGGGACACCGACCGCGCCCCCGAGAGCGTGGCCGGGATCGCGGCCAGCGCCCTGCCCGGCGTGGTCACCCTGCACGTCAAGGGCGGCGGTTCGTCCGGCACCGGCACCGGCTTCGTCCTCGACACCAAGGGCCACATCCTCACCAACAACCACGTCGTCGACTCGGCCCAGTCCTCCGAGGACATCTCGGTGACCTTCTCCAGCGGCGAGACCGCCCGGGCCAAGATCGTCGGCAAGGACACCGGTTACGACCTGGCCGTCGTCCAGGTCACCGGCGTCTCCGGCCTCAAGCCGCTGCCGCTCGGCAACTCCGACAACGTCCGCGTCGGTGACCCCGTCGTCGCCATCGGCGCCCCCTTCGACCTCTCCAACACGGTCACCTCCGGGATCATCAGCGCCAAGGAGCGACCGATCACCGCCGGCGGCGAGAAGGGCGACGGCAGCGACATCAGCTACGTCGACGCGCTCCAGACCGACGCCCCCATCAACCCGGGCAACTCCGGCGGCCCGCTCCTCGACGCCAAGGCCCGGGTCATCGGCATCAACAGCGCGATCCGCGCCGCCGGCGGCTCCGGCGACGGTGACGGCGGCACCGGCGGCCAGCCCGGCTCCATCGGCCTCGGCTTCGCCATACCGATCAACCAGGGCAAGCGCGTCGCCGAGGAACTCATCAACACCGGCAAGGCAACCCACCCCGTCATCGGTGTGAGCCTCGACATGCAGTTCAACGGCGACGGCGCCCGCGTCGGCGAGAAGGGCAAGGACGGCGCCGCCTCCGTCACGCCCGGCGGCCCGGCGGCCAAGGCGGGCCTCCGGCCCGGCGACGTCATCACCAAGGTCGACGGCCAGCGGGTCCACAACGGCGAGGAACTGATCGTGAAGATCCGCGCCCACCGTCCCGGCGACCGCCTCGAGCTCACCCTGACCCGCGGTGGCAAAGAGCTGACGAAGACGCTGACGCTCGGCTCCTCGCAGGGCACCTGAGTGCCATGTGGCGGACACCGGGAGGTACCCGTCCGGCGGTTTCGGCGGGTACCGTGGACCGGGCCCTTGACCGGCATGAAGGAGCTACTACGTGTTCAGCGACATAGGCGCACTCGAGCTGGTGGCGCTCGTGGTCCTCGCCGTGCTCGTCTTCGGGCCGGACAAGCTCCCGAAGGTCATCCAGGACGTCTCGCGCTTCGTCAAGAAGGTCCGTGACTTCTCGGACAGCGCGAAGGAGGACATCCGCAGCGAACTGGGCCCGGACTTCAAGGACTTCGAGTTCGAGGACCTCAACCCCAAGACGTATCTGCGCAAGCAGATGGAGCAGAACGAGGACCTGCGCGAGCTCAAGGAGCTGCGCGGCAGCTTCGACCTCAAGAAGGAGATGAACGACGTCGCCGACGCCGTTCACGGCCGGGACAGCGCCGCTGCCGCCGCCTCCGCCGCCGCTCCCGCCGCGGTCAACGGCTCCTCGCCCGACCTGCTGAAGAAGCAGGACAAGCCGGACACCGGAGAGCGTCCGCCGTACGACTCCGACGCGACCTGACGACGGGCTGTCACCGACCGGACGCGTCGCGGTGGCTATCCTCCCTTCTGTTGACGGAACGAGGAGGCGGCCGAGATGGAGACCACGAGTCGGGTGGAGGGCGTACCCACGGCCCGGCGGACCGCCGAGGGCTACCTGGCGGCTCCCTTCGCCTGGTACGGCCTCGACGAGGCGTTCACCGGGCCCCGCTGGCTGATGCAGGTCGGTACGGCGGCGGACGGCAGCGTGCAGCACGGGTCCACCGGGCACGGCGACACGCCGTCCATAAAGTCGGATGCGAGCGCCACGGAGAAGGAGCGGTTCGCGGTCGTCGTGACGGTCGCGGCGAGCCCGGTACGGCGGTCCGGTGACGGGACGGGCGTCCTCGACGCCACCACCGTCTCCTCGGCCGCCTGGCTGGCAGGCTCGGGCCTGCTCGTCCACACCTGGCCCGCCTCGCTCGACCACGCGACGCGGGACAACTGGCTGGACCAGCAGACCGAGACGGCCTTCGAGCTCGCCGACGACCTCGAAGGACCGCCCTGGTCGACGCTGTCGCTGCCGGTGGACGGGGAGCCGATGCCCTTCCACTACCGGGAGACGGAGTTCGGCTGGGTCCTCGCCGGGTCCGCGGCGGGGGTCCACATCGGGGCGTACGGGCGGGGCATGAGCGCGTACGGGCTCGGGTTCTCGCAGATCAAGGACCTCGACGCGTACGCGTAGGGCGCAGGAGGACGTAGAACGAGGAAGGGCGCCCCCGCGGGGGCGCCCTCTTCTCAGAACTTGTTGCGCGGTGTGATGCCCAGGCTCATGCCCGAGAGGCCGCGCTGGCGGCCGCCGAGCTTGCCGGCGATCGCGCGGAGCGCCGCGCCCGCCGGGGAGTCGGGGTCGGTGAGGACGACCGGCCTGCCGTCGTCGCCGCCCTCGCGGAGCCGTACGTCGATCGGGATCGAGCCGAGGACCGGGACCGTCGCACCCGTGGTCTGCGTCAGGCCGTCGGCGACCTTCTGGCCGCCGCCCGAGCCGAACACGTCGACCATCTCGTCGCAGTGCGGACACGGCAGGCCCGCCATGTTCTCCACCACGCCGACGATCTTCTGGTGCGTCTGGACGGCGATCGAGCCGGCCCGCTCCGCGACCTCGGCCGCGGCCTGCTGCGGGGTGGTGACGACCAGGATCTCCGCGTTGGGCACGAGCTGCGCGACCGAGATCGCGATGTCGCCGGTGCCCGGGGGCAGGTCGAGCAGGAGGACGTCCAGGTCGCCCCAGTACACGTCCGCGAGGAACTGCTGGAGCGCGCGGTGCAGCATCGGGCCGCGCCACACCACCGGGGCGTTGCCCGGGGTGAACATGCCGATGGAGATGACCTTCACGCCGTGCGCCGACGGCGGCATGATCATGTTCTCGACCTGGGTCGGACGGCCGTCCGCGCCCAGCATCCGCGGCACGCTGTGACCGTAGATGTCGGCGTCGACGACACCGACCTTCAGCCCGTCCGCGGCCATCGCCGCGGCCAGGTTCACGGTGACGGACGACTTGCCGACACCGCCCTTGCCGGAGGCCACCGCGTACACCCGGGTCAGCGAGCCGGGCTTCGCGAAGGGGACCTCGCGCTCGGCGCTCGTGCCGCGCAGCGCCGCCGCCAGCTCCTTGCGCTGCTCGTCACTCATCACGTCGAGCGAGACGTCGACGCCGGAGACGCCCTCGACGCCGGACACGGCATCGGTCACCCGCTGGGTGATCGTCTCGCGCATCGGGCAACCGGAGACGGTCAGGTAGACCGTGACGGCGACCCTGCCGTCCGGTTCGATCTCCACCGACTTGACCATGCCGAGCTCAGTGATCGGTTTGTTGATCTCGGGGTCGTTCACCGTCGCCAGTGCTTCGAGCACCGCGTCTTCCATAGCCATACCGACGATGGTACGGCGCCGACCACCGGGCCATGAAAGGCCTGTCAACGGTCGGGTACGTCACTTCCACGGGTGTCACCGGACGGGAATAGATCCCGGCGCTCCTCCAGCTCCTTGATGAGGTCCTGGAGTTCCGAGCGGATCCAGTCGCGCGTGGCGACCTCGCCGAGGCCCATCCGCAGTGCCGCGATCTCCCGCGTCAGGTACTCGGTGTCGGCGATCGACCGCTCGTTCTGCTTCCGGTCCTGTTCGAGATTGACCCGGTCCCGGTCGTCCTGACGGTTCTGGGCGAGCAGGATCAGCGGTGCCGCGTACGACGCCTGGAGGGACAGCGCGAGCGTCAGGAAGATGAACGGGTACTCGTCGAACTTCAGCGGGGCCGGGGCGAAGATGTTCCACAGGACCCAGACGATGATCGTCAGGGTCATCCAGACGAGGAACCGGCCCGTGCCGAGGAACCGGGCGATCCGCTCCGACATGCGCCCGAACGCCTCGGGGTCGTACTCCGGAAGCAGCCTCGCCCGGCGCTCGCGCGGCAGGTCCAGCCGGATGCGGGGACCCGAGCGGTCCCGCTCCCGCTCGCGCTCCCTGTCCTGCGTGCGTTCAGCCGCCATGCCCCGCCTCCTCCTCGTGGAACTCGGTCTCCCGCCAGTCCTCCGGCAGCAGATGGTCGAGTACGTCGTCGACGGTGACCGCCCCGAGCAGCGAACCGCCCTCGTCCACCACGGGCGCCGCCACCATGTTGTACGCGGCGAGATAGCTCGTGACGGCGGGCAGCGGGGTGTCCGGGCCGAGCGGCGGCAGATCGCTGTCCACGAGCGAGCTGACCAGCGTGAACGGCGGATCGCGAAGCAGCCGCTGGAAGTGCACCGTGCCCAGGTACTTGCCGGTCGGCGTCTCGTCCGGCGGCCGGCACACGTACACCTGAGCGGCGAGCGCCGGGGACAGGTCCTGCTGCCGGACCCGGGCGAGCGCGTCCGCGACCGTGGCGTCGGGCCGCAGCACGATCGGCTCGGTCGTCATCAGACCGCCCGCCGTGCGCTCCTCGTACGCCAGGAGCCGGCGCACGTCGGCCGCGTCGTCCGGCCGCATCAGCGTGAGGAGCCGCTCCTGGTCCTCCTCGGGCAGCTCGGACAGCAGGTCGGCCGCGTCGTCGGGGTCCATCGCCTCCAGGACGTCGGCCGCGCGCTCGTCCTTCAGCTTGCCGAGGATCTCGATCTGGTCGTCCTCCGGCAGCTCTTCGAGGACGTCGGCGAGCCGGTCGTCGTCGAGTGCCGCCGCCACCTCGGCACGCCGCTTCGGGGAGAGGTGGTGCAGGGCGTTGGCGACGTCGGCGGGACGCAGCCGCTCGAAGGTGGCGACGAGGTTCTCGGCGCCCTGCCCGTGCTCCTCCAGGGAGAAGCCGGTGACGGCCGACCATTCGACGGTCAGGGTCTCGCCCTTGCGGCGCAGCGCCCCGCCCTTGCCGCGCCGGACGAAGACCTTGTCGATCTCCCAGTCGCGGCGGGCGGGCAGCTGTTGGATGGCGACGTCGAGGACGGTGACCTCCTCGCCCTCCTGCCCGCCGGGGCCGACGAGCCGGACCCGCCGGTCGAGGAGTTCGCCGAGGACGAGCCGCTCGGTGGGGCGCTGCTCGAATCGGCGCATGTTGACGACGCCGGTGGTGATGACCTGGCCGGACTGGACGCCCGTGATCCGCGTCATGGGGACGAACACCCGGCGTCGGCTGAGGACCTCCACGACCATGCCGAGCAGCCGCGGGGGCCGGCGGCCGACCCGCAGCATGGCCACGAGGTCGCTGACCCGGCCGACCTGGTCGCCGACGGGGTCGAAGACGGGGACCCCCGCGAGGTGGGAGACGAAGATCCGGGGGGCGCCTGCCGCCATGCCACGCGCCTCCTCGGTGCCGCACGATTCGAGTCCTGAACAGAGCTCTGCCGGGTTCAGGCTAGCCCGAGCCGTTCCGCGCCGCCCTGGCGGCGCCCCCGTACGGCTGCCGCCGCCGTTCCGCCCCGCCCCGGCAGGCGCCCCCGTACGGCTGCCGCCGGGTCCGGCAGCCGGCCCGGGTACGCTGCGAGCTGCCGTTCCCCCCCATCGGCTCCAGCACCGGACCCGGCCGTTCCGCCGGGCCGGGAACGCGGTAGTCTCCCCGCCCGGCCCCCGCAGTCCGCACGGGCCCCCGGGCCCGCCGCCGTCCCCCCACGACACGAGAGGCAGCGCAGATGACCGTCCGTTCCCCGTCATCGCGTATCCGCAGGGCTGTCACGCCCCTGGCGCTCTGCGCCGGACTGACGGTGGGACTCACGGCCTGCGCCGCCGACCCGGACGAGGGGACCAACGGGGTCGGGAAGCTCTCCGCGCCCGAGATCGAGGGCAAGGCGCGTTCCGTGGCGGACACGGCGAAGGCGGTACGGCTCGCCGGGACCCTGGTCAGCAAGGGCGACACCTTCAAGCTGAACATGCGGCTCAAGCAGGACGGCGCCAGCGGTTCGGTGACGACGAAGAACAGCACCTTCGAGCTGCTCCGGGTCGGCGACGCGCTCTACCTGAAGGCCGACGCGGACTTCTGGGCGCACGAGGACGCCCAGGGCGGCAGCGAGCCGACGGAGGCGGACACCGAGGCCGCCGACAAGCTCGACGACATGTACGTGAAGGTGCCGCAGGGCGACCCCGCGTACAAGCAGCTGCGCGGCTTCACCGACATGGGTCTGCTCCTCGACGGCCTCATCGGCCTGCACGGCGAGAAGGTCAAGGGCGACCGGGACCAGATCGGCGGGGTCCGTACGGTCAAGGTCAAGGGCGGCGAGGGCGGCGAGGGCGGCACCCTCGACGTGGCCCTCGAGGGCTCCCCGTACCCGCTGCAGTTCGCGCGGGGCGGGGGAGCGGGCGTCGTGGTGCTCTCCGAGTGGAACAAGGACTTCCCGCTCACGGCTCCGTCCAAGGAGGAGACCCTCGACTACGGCAAGCAGCTGCCCCGGACGTAGGACGCCCTACCGGCGACGGCGCTTCAGCAGCAGCTTCGGGAGCCCGCCCGGCACGGCGTCGCGGGTCGTGGCCGCGGAGGGCAGCGGTACGGCGGCCAGGGAGCCGTCCGGCAGCTCCGTGGTCGCCTCGCGCGGTTCGAGCCGCAGCACCCGGCACTCGCGCGCCCAGCGCCCCGTCATGGCCTCGCCGTCGGGCGCGTTGAGCCGCTTGCCCTTGAGCTCGGCGACGGCCGCGTCCCACTCCTCGGTGCCGGGGACGAGTTCGCGTACGGCTGCCGTCCAGGCGACGAGCCGGCCGCCCTTGTCCTTGCTGCGGACCGTCACCTCGGCCGTACCGCCGTCGAGGAGCCCCGGCAGCGGCTGCTCGCCGGGGCCGTCGCCGACGACGCACGCGGCGCCGTCGTGCCAGACGTGCCAGAGCGCGCGGGCGGGCCCGGTGCCGCGCACCCAGACGAGGCCGGACTTCTTGGTGGCCTCCTCGACGAGGAAGAGCTCTTCGGTCATGGCCCGAAGCCTAACGTCAGCCGGCTACAGCCAGCCGTTGCGCTTGAGGGTGCGGTGGATGGTGAAGCAGACCGCGATGATGCCGGTCAGCACCATCGGGTAGCCGTACTTCCAGTGCAGCTCGGGCATGTGGTCGAAGTTCATGCCGTAGACGCCGCAGACCGCCGTGGGGACGGCGACGATCGCCGCCCACGAGGTGATCTTGCGCATGTCCTCGTTCTGCGCGACGGTCGCCTGCGCCAGGTTGGCCTGGAGGATCGAGTTGAGGAGCTCGTCGAAGCCGACGACCTGCTCCTGGACGCGGGCGAGGTGGTCGGCGACGTCCCGGAAGTACTTCTGGATGTCGGGGTCGACGAGCCGCATCGGCCGCTCGCTGAGCAGCTGCATGGGGCGGAGCAGCGGGGTGACGGCCCGCTTGAACTCCAGTACCTCACGCTTGAGCTGGTAGATCCGGCCGGTGTCCGTACCGCGCGTGGTGCCTTTCGCGGCCGGCGAGAAGACGTCGATCTCCAGCTGGTCGATGTCGAGTTCGACGGCGTCGGCGACCGCGATGTAGCCGTCGACGACATGGTCGGCGATGGCGTGCAGCACGGCCGAGGGGCCTTTGGTGAGCAGCTCGGGTTCGCCCTGGAGGCGGTGCCGGAGGTTGCGCAGGGAGCCCTGCCCGCCGTGCCGGACGGTGATGACGAAGTCGGGTCCTGTGAAGCACATGACCTCGCCGGTCTCCACGACCTCGCTGGTCGCGGTGAGTTCGGCGTGCTCCACGTAGTGGATGGTCTTGAAGACGGTGAAGAGGGTGTCGTCGTACCGCTCCAGCTTGGGCCGCTGGTGGGCGTGGACGGCGTCCTCGACGGCGAGCGGGTGCAGCCCGAACTCGGCCGCGATACCGGCGAATTCGGCCTCGGTCGGCTCGTGCAGACCGATCCAGGTGAAGCCGCCGCTCTCCCGCACCTGGCGCATCGCGCCGCGCGGGGTGAGGCACTCGCTGTCGTCGATGCGCTGCCCGTCGCGGTAGACGGCGCAGTCGACGACGGCGCTGGAGGCCGAGTGGTCGCGGGTGGGGTCGTACGAGGTGTACGTGGTGGGGGTCTTGCGCAGGGGGTGCCGCAGGCTCGGGCGGACGGCTGCGCGCAGGTCACGGATCATCGACATGGGCGTGCTCCTTAACGGAGAGGCCGCCGGCGAACGTGGCACAGCCCGGAATGGGGACGTGGAGTTACGTCGTCCACAAAGCGGGCGGCACCGAGGGATCGCGGTGACGGCGTTCGCTACAGACAGGCAAAGGCGAGATGCTCTTCCGTCGTGCGAGATGCCGGGGAGCGGAGTCCGTACGGGAGGGGTACGGGCCGGAATCACCGGAGAGTCGTACGCACCGGGCTCGGGTGCGGGGCGGAAGAGCGGCTGGTACTGCCCGACCGACTTCGGTCCATCGCAGCCCCACCTCCTCCGGCCGGTCCCTCGTGAGGGATGACGTGTGACGAGTAGTCGGGAGTTCGGGACTCCTGACCAGCGGCCAAGACTATCAGCCGACTGAGGGTCAATCCCTTCCTTTGCCCGTTCCATACGCGCTTTATGCTCAACCCATGGGAGAAGTTCTTGCTCTGGTCGAGGCCCGGCTGCGGACGGCGCTCGGAGAACCGGACGCGCGGGCCGCGGTGACATTCCTCGGCACGGACCGGATCGAGGTGCTCCGCTTCGTCGACGGCGACCTCGTGCGGTACGCGACCCTCGGCATGTCGGCGCAGCCGATGGCCGATCCGACGGCCGCGCTCGCCGACCCGGTGAAGGGCCCGCGCGCGGAGCTCGTCCTGACGGTACGGGGCGGGCTCGCCGACACCGACAAGGTGCTGCGACCGCTCGCCGTCCTCGCCTCCACCCCCCAGGTCGAGGGCGTGATCGTGGCCGCCGGCGCCTCGCTCGACGTCGGCGAGCCGCTCTGGCCGGGTGCCGCATTCAGCTCGGTCCTGGTCGCCGGTCCGGGCGGTCTCGTCGAGGACCTGGAGCTCGACGCCCCGATGGACCCGGTGCGCTTCCTGCCGCTGCTCCCGATGACCGCGAACGAGGCCGCGTGGAAGCGGGTGCACGGGGCGCAGGCGCTGGAGGAGCGCTGGCTGGCGCGGGGGACGGACCTGCGCGATCCGCTGCGCAGGTCGGTGAACCTGGACTGACCGGGCCCTGGGCCTCGGGCCGGCCGGGCCGTGGGCCTGGGCCTGGGACTGGGCCTGGGCCGATCGGCCGTGGGTCTGGAGTGAGCGACGGTGCGCCAGGGGCGACCGAGGGTGAAGGGCTCGGGCCGGACGGGTGATCATCGGTGGCCGTCCTTGACGCCGGGCCCGAGGGGTAGGACCGTTGAGCCCTATGAGGGGCGAACCCAGTTGTCCGAAGTGTGGTGGCCGGGTCAGGGCGCCCGGGCTGTTCGCCGACTCCTGGCAGTGCGACGTGCACGGCGCGGTGCACCCGCTCCAGCCCGTGATCCCGCCCAGCGTCGAGGCCCTCGGCGTCGTGGTGCACAGGTCGCAGGTGCCGGTGTGGATGCCGTGGCCCCTGCCCGTCGGCTGGCTCTTCACCGGAGTCGCGTACGCCGGTGACGACCGCAGCGGCGGACGCGCGACCGCCGTCGCCTGTTCGGGACCGGGACCGCTCGGCGGCCTCGGTGAGCTGCTGCTCATCGCGGAGGAACTCGGAGTCGGCCTCGGCGCCCGGTACGCCGGCATCGACGGCCCCGATCCCGGCCCCGGCATGGCCATCGACAAACCCCCGCAGACGAAGGTGCTCGCCGCCGGACGGCCCACCCCGCTCTGGCACGTCAAGGGCACGCCCCACGACCGCGCGGTCTTCGCGGGCGAGGCGCGGGGCCTCTGGCTGTGGGCCATCGTCTGGCCCGAGCAGTCCGGCCTCCTGATGTACGACGAACTGGTCCTCACGGACCTGCGGGACGCGGGCGCCGAGGTCGAGCTGCTGCCGTGCGGGGCGCTGACGCCGAGACTGCTCGGTTAGGCAGAGCTGGGCGGACGGCCCCGGCGGTCAGGGGCGGTCGGCCCGGTGGACCCGTACAAGCGTGTTCGAATCGCCCGTTATGCTGGAGCGTCCCTCGTCCGTGCCGAGCCCCCGGAGTACCGCGTCGTGCGCATCGATCTGCACACCCACTCCACGGCGTCCGACGGTACGGACACCCCGGCCGAGCTCGTACGGAACGCGGCCGCGGCCGGACTGGACGTCGTCGCGCTCACGGACCACGACACCACCCGCGGCCACGCCGAGGCGATCGCGGCGCTGCCCGAGGGGCTGACCCTCGTCACCGGGGCCGAGCTGTCCTGCCGGGTCGACGGCATCGGCCTGCACATGCTCGCGTACCTCTTCGACCCCCTGGAGCCCGCGCTCCTCGCCGAGCGCGAGCTCGTCCGGGACGACCGGGTGCCGCGCGCGCGTGCCATGGTCGGCAAGCTCCAGGAGCTCGGCGTCCCGGTCACCTGGGAGCAGGTCGCCCGGATCGCGGGCGACGGCTCCGTGGGCCGCCCGCACGTCGCCGAGGCGCTCGTCGCGCTCGGAGTCGTACCGGACGTGTCGGGGGCGTTCACGCCCGAGTGGCTCGCCGACGGCGGCCGGGCGCACGTCGGCAAGCACGAGCTGGACCCGGTCGAGGCGATCCGCCTGGTCAAGGCGGCCGGCGGGGTCACCGTCTTCGCGCACCCGCTCGCCGTCAAGCGCGGCCAGGTGCTGCCCGAGGCCTCGATAGCCCGGCTCGCCGAGGCCGGGCTCGACGGCATCGAGGTCGACCACATGGACCACGACGAGGCGACCCGCGCGCGGCTGCGCGGTCTCGCGAAGGAGCTCGGTCTGCTGGCCACGGGCTCCAGCGACTACCACGGCAGCCGCAAGACCTGCCGCCTCGGCGAGTACACGACCGACCCCGAGATCTACGGCGAGATCACCCGCCGCGCGTCGGGGGCCTTCCCGGTCCCCGGCGCGGGGGGAACCTCCGTCTAGTCCCGGGCCGGGCCCTCCGCCCGTACCCCGCCGTCCCACCGCTCCGGCGGCAGGCCACCGCGCCCGCCGCCCCGCCCGTGCGACGGTGCGCCCGCCCACCCCGCGTACCCTTCACGCGCCCGCGTACGGCTCCCTGCCGTGCGGCGGCGGCGCGCCCCCTGCCCTGTCACCGGAATCCCGCATTCCGTCGGCGTGGGCGACACCCCACCGTTCCACCTCTCCGCAAGGCACCCCACCGTGTTCGACGTCGCCGTCTTCGGCTCGCTGTTCCTGACCCTCTTCGTGATCATGGATCCCCCCGGGATCACCCCGATCTTCCTCGGCCTCACCTCCGGCCGCGCCGCCAAGGTGCAGCGCCGGATGGCCTGGCAGGCCGTCGCCGTGGCCTTCGGTGTCATCACCGTCTTCGGCATCCTGGGCCAGCAGATCCTCGCCTACCTGCACGTCTCCGTCCCCGCGCTGATGATCGCGGGCGGTCTCCTGCTGCTGCTCATCGCGCTCGACCTGCTCACCGGCAAGACCGACGAGCCCAAGCAGACCAAGGACGTGAACGTCGCCCTCGTCCCGCTGGGCATGCCCCTGCTCGCGGGCCCCGGCGCGATCGTCTCGGTCATCCTCGCCGTACAGAACGCCGACGGCGCCGCCGCGCAGGTCTCCGTCTGGGCCGCCATCGTCGCCATGCACGTCGTGCTCTGGCTGACCATGCGGTACTCGCTGCTGATCATCCGGGTCATCAAGGACGGCGGCGTGGTCCTGGTCACCCGGCTCGCCGGCATGATGCTCTCCGCCATTGCGGTGCAGCAGATCATCAACGGCGTCACCCAGGTGATCCAGAACGCCTGAGCCGCCGCCCGGACGCCCCTGGACACCCCGGGCGTCCCCGGACACCACTGCGCCCCCGTACGGATTCCGCTCTTGCGAAGTCCGTGCGGGGGCGCGGTGCGTGGGGTGGACCTGGCCTGTTACGAGGCCGAGGTCTCGGCGGGGCGGATCCAGATGCGCTGGCCGATCGAGGCGGCCTGCTGCACGATCCGATTGACGGAGGCGGCGTCCACGACGGTTCGGTCGACGGGCGTGCCGTCGATGTCGTCGAGTCGCAGGATTTCGAAGCGCATGGGCTTCTCCCTTCGTCTGAGTTGATCCTCCTGGTGGAGAACTGCGTTACATAGGGGTCCAACGACGTGCATCCTGCAAACATTCCTTACGCTAAGGAAATTTTTCGGATGGCTAACTACTAACCGGTAGGAGGATGTGGCGGCCACGGTTCCCACGGCGGACAATGAGCCCCGTATGAACGACGCAGACACCCCACAGGTGACCGAGACCGACGCCCGCCTCCGCGCCCTCGACGCGCGCGTGGAGCGCACCAACGAGCTCCTCCGGCGGATGCTGGCCGAGGTCGCCAAGACTCCCTCTACCCACGCCATCTTCGTCGACGCAGGTTACGTCCATGCTGCGGCGGGGTTGCTGGTCGCGGGAACCGAGGACCGGCGCTCCTTCGACCTCGACGCGGAGGGCCTCATCGAGGCCTTCATCGACAAGGCCCGCACGATCTTCGCCGACAGCAGACTCCTCCGCGTCTACTGGTACGACGGGGCCAGACGCCGTATCCACACCCCCGAGCAGCAGGCCATCGCCGAACTCCCCGACGTCAAGGTCCGCCTCGGCAACCTCAACGCCAACAACCAGCAGAAGGGCGTCGACTCCCTCATCCGCACGGACCTGGAGTCCCTCGCCCGCCACCGCGCCATCAGCGACGCCGCACTCGTCGGCGGCGACGAGGACCTCGTCTCGGCCGTCGAGGCCGCCCAGGGCTACGGGGCCCGCGTCCACCTCTGGGGCATCGAGGCCGCCGAGGGACGCAACCAGGCCGAGGCGCTCCTCTGGGAGGTCGACAGCCAGCGCACCTTCGAGCTGGACTTCTGCCGCCCGTACGTCACCCGCCGCCCCGTCACCACGTACGAGAACGAGGGCGAGCCGCCGCCCTCCCGCGAGGAGGTGCGCTTCGTCGGCGCCCAGATCGCGGCGACCTGGCTCGGAGAACGCGGCCGCGACCGGCTCGCCGAACTCCTGCCGGGCGCGCCCTACCTCCCCGGGACCGTCGACCAGGACCTGCTCGTCGAGGCGGAACGACTCCTCAGCCGCTCCCTGCGCGGCCACGCCGCACTCCGGCGCGCCCTGCGGGACGGCTTCTGGCAGCACCTCAAGGCGCAGTTCTGACCTCGACGGGGGCGGCCTTCCGCTCCCAGAAGCCGGTCAGCCGGTCCGTCAGCTCGCGCGGGTGCGACACGTTGGGGGAGTGGCCGGCGCCCGCCACCACGGTGTGGTGCGCGCCGGTGCGGGCGGCCGCCCTCGCGAGGTCCTCGACGGGCCAGACCATCTCGTCCGAGCCGTAGACGATGTGCAGCGGCAGCCGGAGCGCGGTCAGCTCCGCCGTACCGTCCCGGCGGTCGAGCAGGAGCCGCCCCGCGCACGCGAGTTGGGGGGTGCGGGTCCGCATCCAGCGCCGCCGCAGGAAGCCCGCGAGCTCCGGTGCGTCGTCCGTGTCCGGTTCCTCGCCCCGGCTGTCCAGCCAGCACATCGCCTGCCACACCCGCTCCTTCGGCAGCAGCGCGAGCGCGACACGCAGCACCCGGATCCGGATCCGCTGCGGCCGGGAGACCCGGCCGGTGCCCGAGGAGAGCAGGGTGAGGGTACGGAAGGCCGCCGGGGCGAGCGACGCGGCCCCCCGGGCCACCAGGCCGCCGAACGAGTGACCGAGCAGATGGACGGGTCCGTCCCCGAGCGCCGCGGCCTGCGCCACCGCGTCGAGCGCGAGGGCCCGGCGCCGGTAGGCGGCCCGGCCCCGGGGCCCGGGAGACGCGTACTGACCGCGCCCGTCCACCGCCACGGCCCGGTACCCGGCCTCGCTCAGCGGCTCGAGGAGGGCCAGGAAGTCCTCCTTGCTGCCGGTGTACCCGGGCAGCAGCAGCACCGTCCCGCGCCGCTCGCCCAGCGGCTCCGTGTCGAGCACGGCGAAGTCACCACGAGCGGTCACCAGCGGGCGGGCGCGGGTGCGGGGCGGGAGCACGAGGGACCGGGGCTTGCTCATATCTGGACTGTAACCGGAGGGGCGTGCGCCGGGGCGGCCGGTGGAACGCCGCTGCGGCCCGGCCCCTGGTGAGGGGCCGGGCCGCAGCGGTGAGGACGGACGGGATCAGCTCTCCGGCTGAGCCGCCGCCTTCTTCGTGGTGCGACGGCGCGGGGCCTTCGGGGCCTCGGCCTCGGCGGCCTCGGCGACCGGCTCGGCGGCGGCCTTCTTCGTCGTACGGCGGCGCGTCGGCGCCTTCGGCTCGGAAGCGTCGGGCGCCTCGGCGGTGACGGCCTTCTTGGCCGCGCGGCGACGGGGAGCCTTGGGGGCCTCCTCGGCGGCCGGCGCCTCGACGGTCTCGGCGACCGGCTGAGCGACGGTCTCTGCGACCGGCTCCGTGGCGGCGACGGCCTTCTTGGCCGTACGGCGACGGGGGGCCTTCTTCGGCTCCTCGACCGGGACCTCGGCGACCGGGACCTCGGCGACCGGGGCCTTGGCGGCGGGGGCCTCGGCGGCGGGGGCCTCGGCGGCGGGGGCCGGAGCGGCCTCCACGACCGGAGCGACGGCGACCGGCGTCTCGATGACCAGCGTCTCGGCGGCCGAGGTGGAGACGGCCGGCGAACCGGCGGCCTTACGGACCACCCGGCGACGGGCCGGCTTCTTCGGCTCCTCCTCGACGACCGGCGCGGGCGCCGTCTCGACGATCACCGTCTCGGTGGGGGCGCTGACCGTCGGCGAACCGGCGGCCTTCCGCACCACCCGGCGACGGCGCGGCGCGGGCACCTCGGCCGTGACCTCGGCGGCGGGCGCGGCGACGGGCGCGACGGGCTCGGCCACGACCGGGGCGGCGGCGGCGACGGCGGCGACGGTCTCGGCGACCGGCTCCGCGACGGAGGTGCCCTTCTTGGCCGTACGGCGACGGGGAGCCCTCTTAGGCTCCTCCACCGGGGCCTCGGCGACGGCGGCCGGAGCGGCCTCCACCACCGGAGCGGCCGACGCCGACGCGGCGCGCAGAGCGGCCGCGGCGGTCTCGACCGTCTGGAACGACACGGTGTCCTCGACCGGACGGGCCACACGCGGCCGGCGGCGGCGCGGGGCGGGAGCCGGCTCCTGGGCCACGGGGGCCGGGGAGACGGGCGCGGCCTTCACGGCCTCCGGACGGGCGGCGGTACGGCTGCGACGGCGCGGGGCCTTCGACTCGGCCACCGGGGCGTCGGCGGCGGGCGCCTGAACGGCCGGTGCCTGAGCGGCGGGGGCCTGAGCGGCGGGCGCCTGAACGGCGGGGGCCGGAGCGGCCTCGACCGGGGCGACGAAGGCGACCGGAGCGACCCTGGCCGCCCGGGCCGACCGCGCGGCCGGAGCCGACTGGGTGGCCGTAGCGACCGGAGCCGACGTGCCGACCCGAGTGGCCTGCGCGACCGGAGCCGTCTGAGCCGCGGGAGCCGACTGCGCGACCTGTGCGGCCGGAGCCGACTGGGTCGCCGGGGCCGACTGCGCCACGGGCACGCCCTGCGGCATCGGCGCGGAGCCCGGGGCGCCGACGCGGGTGCGACGGCGGCGGCGCGGGGTGCGCGGGCCGGACTCGGCCTGCGCCTCGTCCGTCACCGTCTCGACGGCCGGGGCCGCCGACGCCGGGGCGTCGCCGGACTCGCCGCCACGGGTGCGCCGGCGCTGACGCGGGGTCCGCGTCCGCTCCGGGCGCTCCTCGGTCCGCTCGTGCTTGTCGGCCTTCGGGCCGCGCGCACGGCGTCCGCCGGGCTCGCCCAGGTCCTCCAGCTCCTCCGCGCCCAGACCCGCACGGGTCCGGTCGGCGCGGGGCAGGATGCCCTTGGTGCCCGTCGGGATGTCCAGCTCCTCGTAGAGGTGCGGCGACGAGGAGTACGTCTCGACCGGGTCGTTGAAGTCCAGTTCGAGGGCCTTGTTGATGAGCTGCCAGCGCGGGATGTCGTCCCAGTCGACCAGCGTCACGGCCGTGCCCTTGTTGCCCGCGCGGCCGGTGCGGCCCACGCGGTGGAGGAACGTCTTCTCGTCCTCCGGCGACTGGTAGTTGATGACGTGCGTGACGCCCTCGACGTCGATACCGCGGGCGGCGACGTCGGTGCAGACGAGCACGTCGACCTTGCCGTTGCGGAAGGCGCGCAGCGCCTGCTCGCGGGCGCCCTGGCCGAGGTCGCCGTGGACCGCGCCGGAGGCGAAGCCGCGACGCTCCAGCTGCTCGGCGATGTCGGCCGCCGTGCGCTTCGTCCGGCAGAAGATCATCGCGAGCCCGCGGCCGTTGGCCTGGAGGATGCGGGAGACCAGCTCCGGCTTGTCCATGTTGTGCGCGCGGTAGACGTGCTGCTTGATGTTGGCGACGGTCACGCCCTCGCCGTCGGGCGAGGTGGCGCGGATGTGCGTCGGCTGCGACATGTAGCGGCGGGCCAGGCCGATGACCGCGCCCGGCATGGTCGCCGAGAACAGCATGGTCTGACGCTTCGGCGGCAGCATGTTCATGATCTTCTCGACGTCGGGCAGGAAGCCCAGGTCGAGCATCTCGTCGGCCTCGTCCAGGACGAGGACCTTGACGTGGGAGAGGTCGAGCTTGCGCTGGCCGGCCAGGTCGAGCAGGCGGCCGGGGGTGCCGACGACGACGTCGACGCCCTTCTTGAGCGCCTCGACCTGGGGCTCGTACGCCCGGCCGCCGTAGATGGCGAGCACACGGACGTTACGCACCTTGCCGGCGGTCAGCAGGTCGTTGGTGACCTGCTGGCACAGCTCGCGGGTGGGGACGACGACGAGCGCCTGCGGGGCGTCGGTCAGCTGCTCGGGCTTCGCCCGGCCGGCCTCGACGTCCATGGGGACGGTGACGCGCTCCAGGATCGGCAGACCGAAACCGAGGGTCTTGCCCGTGCCGGTCTTGGCCTGGCCGATGACGTCGGTGCCGGTGAGGGCGACCGGGAGGGTCATCTCCTGGATGGGGAAGGGGTTGACGATGCCGACGGCCTCAAGGGCCTCGGCCGTCTCGGGAAGGATTCCGAGGTCTCGGAAAGTCGTAGTCAGGGTGCTGCCTCTTCTGTGAGACGCGGCGCGAGGCGAACGAAGGGGGTCGTACCGTGCCGGGACACTTCCGGTGGGATCGGGAAGATCACTGCCGGGTGGCACGGGACCACTGCCGTCGCTCGAGCGTCGAACCGCTGAGGGTGACCCCTTCCGCGGGGTCCGCCGGAAGGGCTGTCGGGCCGGAGCCGATCGGGCCACCGACCGGGCATCCTCATTCATGAGTCGGCCCACCGGATACGTCCGAACGTGCGAAGGCATGTCCGCATACTCAGCAGGCGCTTTATCACTGTACCCCGGAATCGCGCATGTGTGTTGGGAGAAATGGTGATGAGGGCACGGTCACACTGACTGACCAGCACCTTCGCCGGGTCCGCGAGCGGGCTATTCTGCGCTCCATGGAGACGCCTGACAACGCCACGCCCACCGGGATCGCCGCCAAGGACTGGGCTACGGCAGCCGCCGAGCCGCAGTACCGCGCCGCCGTGATCGACCTCCTCGGCGCCCTCGCCTACGGAGAGCTCGCGGCCTTCGAGCGGCTCGCCGAGGACGCCAAGCTGGCGCCGACCCTCGGGGACAAGGCGGAGCTGGCGAAGATGGCCTCGGCCGAGTTCCACCACTTCGAGCAGCTGCGGGACCGCCTCGCGGCCGTGGACGCCGAGCCGACCGCCGCCATGGAGCCCTTCGCCAAGGCGCTCGACGACTTCCACCGGCTGACCGCGCCGTCGGACTGGCTGGAGGGCCTGGTCAAGGCGTACGTCGGCGACTCGATCGCCAGTGACTTCTACCGGGAGGTCGCGGCCCGCCTCGACTCGGACACCCGGGGGCTCGTCCTCTCCGTGCTCGACGACACCGGCCACGGCAACTTCGCCGTCGAGAAGGTCCGCGCGGCGATCGACGCGGACCCGAGGGTCGGCGGACGGCTCGCGCTCTGGGCGCGCCGACTGATGGGCGAGGCGCTCTCGCAGGCCCAGCGCGTGGTCGCCGAGCGCGACGCGCTGTCGACGATGCTGGTCGGCGGTGTGGCGGACGGCTTCGACCTCGCGGAGGTCGGCAGGATGTTCTCCCGGATCACCGAGGCGCACACGAAGCGCATGGCCGCGCTCGGTCTGGCCGCCTGAGGCCTGTCCGAGCGGAGAACCCGTTCGTACGGAGAAGGTGTGCGGCGCTGTTCACGCCGCCGCTGATCGGCGCAGCCGGCGACGCGAAGCCGGGCGGATCAGCAGCGAGAGCAGCACCGCCGCCACCGCCACCGCACCGATGAGGGTGGCGAGGAAGTGACCGGGGCCGAGCGCCCCATGGGTGACGAGCGCGCCGAAGACGCCGCCCAGTGTGCCGGTGGCGAGGACGCTCACCCGGACGGGGAGACGGTCGGGCAGCCGGTGCACGGCGGCCCAGGCCAGGGCGAAACCGAACAGGGCGGAACCGAGGGCTTCCAGGAACAAGACGAATCACCTCGCGGGGGCTGCGGGGCGGGTGGTGCGGTCGCCCCCTACCTACCCGTGGCCACCGGAACGCAACCCTCCCGTACGTCCCTCCGTGCCCTCCGCGGGCATACGAAAGGCCCGGTGGACCGAGACGGTCCACCGGGCCTTCCCCGTAGATCCTGGGCTCAGAGCGTGCCGAAGCCCACCCGGCGCACGGTGGGCTCGCCGAGCTCCACGTACGCGATCTTCTCGGCCGGGACCAGGATCTTGCGGCCCTTCTCGTCCGAGAGGCTGAGCAGCTGCGCCTTGCCGGCCAGCGCGTCGGCCACGGCGCGCTCCACCTCCTCGGCGGACTGCCCGCTCTCCAGAACGATCTCCCGGGGTGCGTGCTGCACGCCGATCTTGACCTCCACGGCTATGTCCCTCCGAACGGTCAGCGTTGCGCGAATACCCGCGCCGTACGCTGCACACATTAGCCCGGTGAGGGGACCCGCACGGTTCAGTGGGCGCACGCCAGGAGCGAACAGCCGACGGGAATGCTCAGTGACCCTCGGCGCTCAGCTGGCCGTCCACCGGGTGGAGCGGGAAGCCGGCGATGCCGCGCCACGCGAGCGAGGTGAGCAGCCCGACCGCCTTGTCGCGGGGGATGGCGGACTCGCTCGACAGCCAGTAGCGGGCGACGACCTGGGAGACGCCGCCGAGGCCCACGGCGAGCAGCATCGACTCGTCCTTGGACAGGCCGGTGTCCTCGGCGATCACGTCGGAGATCGCCTCGGCGCACTGGAGGCTCACCCGGTCCACGCGCTCGCGTACGGCCGGCTCGTTCGTCAGGTCGGACTCGAAGACCAGCCGGAAGGCGCCGCCCTCGTCCTCGACGTACGCGAAATAGGCGTCCATCGTGGCCGCGACCCGCAGCTTGTTGTCGGTGGTGGAGGCGAGAGCCGTGCGCACCGCGAGCAGGAGGGACTCGCAGTGCTGGTCGAGCAGGGCCAGGTAGAGCTCCAGCTTCCCGGGGAAGTGCTGGTAGAGCACCGGCTTGCTGACGCCCGCGCGCTCGGCGATGTCGTCCATCGCGGCCGAGTGGTACCCCTGGGCGACGAAGACCTCCTGGGCCGCGCCGAGGAGCTGGTTCCGTCGGGCACGTCGCGGCAGGCGCGTGCCCCGAGGGCGTGCTGCCTCTGTCTGCTCGATGGCGCTCACGCGGCCTCCCAAAATCGATCAATAACGCGCTGTCGCGCGCGTGGCCATCGTACTTTTGGGTAACCCGGCTGTGCGCGGTGCGAACGCAGAATTTCACGGACCGGACGCCCAGGTCGACAGTCGCTTCAAGATTAAACCGAACAAATCAGCGGTAGTCGTCCTCGTCCAGGGCGACCACGCGCGCCTGTTCGGACGCGTCGGCCTCGTTCGCCGAGTCGCGCTCGACATGGGTGAGCGGTTCGTCCTCGCGTTGCTGCAGTTCGGTGTGCTGTTCGGCGGCGTCCGCCTCCGGGATCTCCTCGTCCAGCACCTCGACCTCTTCCTCGGTGAACGTGTCCGGCTCGGTCGGATCGACGGTCATGCTTTGCCTCCCGGCATGCGGGGTCGCGGTCCTCTCGATGGCCCTCTCTCCCGAGCCTAGGAGTTCATGCGCCCCGCCGCACACCCACGTGTGACCGCACCCACACGCCTGGGCGCGTGATCGTCTCGTAATATTGCGGCCATGTCGTCGACCGAGCTGCCGGAAACCCGGCCCGCCGCCGAGCCGTCCGCACCGCGCGTCACCCGCGCCGTGCGGATCGCCGACGGCGAGGAGCTCCGCTCCGTGTCGCTGCCCGGCCTCACGCTGACCGTGCGCGCCCGGCCGGGCGCGAGGACCGGTCTCCCGCCCGCGCTGTACGTCCACGGCCTCGGCGGCTCCTCGCTGAACTGGTCCGCCCTGATGCCGCTGCTGGCGGACCTCGTCGACGGTGAGGCCGTCGACCTGCCCGGCTTCGGCGACTCGCCACCGCCCGACGACGGCAACTACTCGGTCACCGGGCACGCCCGCGCGGTCATCCGGCTCCTGGACTCGGCGGCGCGCGGCCCGGTCCATCTCTTCGGCAACTCGCTCGGCGGCGCCGTCGCCACCCGCGTCGCCGCCGTCCGGCCCGACCTGGTCCGCACCCTCACCCTGGTCTCGCCGGCCCTGCCCGATCTGCGGGCCCAGCGCACGGCCTGGCCCACGGCGCTGCTCGCGGTGCCGGGCGTCGCCTCGTTCTTCGCGAAGCTCACCAAGGACTGGACGGCCGAGCAGCGGGTCCGCGGGGTCCTCGGGCTCTGTTACGGGGACCCCGGCCGGATCACCGACGAAGGCCTCCAGCACGCCGTCGAGGAGATGGAGCGGCGCCTGGAGCTCCCGTACTTCTGGGACGCGATGGCCCGCTCCTCGCGCGGCATCGTCGACGCGTACACGCTCGGCGGCCAGCACGGGTTGTGGCGGCAGGCCGAGCGGGTCCTCGCGCCGACACTGCTCGTGTACGGCGGGCGCGACCAGCTCGTCTCGTTCCGTACGGCCAGGAAGGCGGCCGCCGCTTTCCACGGCTCGCGCCTCCTCACGCTTCCGGACGCGGGACATGTGGCGATGATGGAGTACCCCGAGACGGTCGCCCAGGCCGCCCGGGACCTGATCGTCGATCACGGCGGGAGCTGAGCCGGGGCGTGGGACGACATAGTCGCAAGGGCGCCGCGCCCCCGATGACCGACACGGGGCAGCAGGCGGCGGCAGGACGGACGGCGGGGACGCAGGGAACGCCGGGAACGTCGGCGGGAACAGCCGGACCGGCCGGCGCATCGGGACCGGCAGGCCCGGCGGGCCCGGCGGGCGTATCCGGCCCGGCGGCCGGGCGCGCGCCGGGGACCGGGCGCCGCCGCAGGACGTCGGGCGGCGACCAGGAGACGGCCGGGACCCCGGCGCACGGAACTCCGCTGTACGGGACACCCGCGCACGGGACCCCGATGTACGGAACCTCCGCGCACGGGACCCCGCCGCGGAGCGCTCCCGCCTCCGCTCCCTCGTACGCCGGTGGGGTTCGTGACACCCCCGCCCACGGGACGCCGGGCACCCCGGCGCACGGCGTGCCCGTCTTCGGGTCACCCGTACGGGGTGGGCATCCGCAGCACGACGAGGGCTCCGGGCCCAGGCCCGAGCGGTACGGCCCCCGGCAGGGCTCGCACCGCCGCGCCACCCAGCCCGAACAGGACGCTCCCGAGGCGCCGTTCATCCCCGGGCCCCGTCACGAGGACGTCCCCGACGCGGACGCGCCGACCGGTCTCGGGGGCATGGGCCGCACCCTCACCGGTGTCGCGGCCGCCGCCGTCGCCACCGTCCTCGCCGTCGTCGTCACCGGGCAGGTCGCCGACGGGGGAGAGACACCGGCCGCCGCCCGCGCCGCCGAACAACCGGCCGACCGGTCCGTGGAGGACAGCTCCGCCTCCCGTTCCGAGGAGCGGGCCGCCCCGGCGAAGCCGGCGCCCGTGGCCCCTCCGCCGCCGACGTACGAGCAGCTGATCACCCGCCAGTACCCGATCGACCCGAAGCTGAAGGGCTCCGGCGAGTTCGAGGCCGTGCCGGGGCTCCAGAAGGCGCCGGGCAAGGGGCGTCTGGTCCGCTACCGGATCGACATCGAGAAAGGGCTCGGTCTCGACCAGGAGCTCTTCACCGCGACCGTGTTCAAGACCCTCAACGACCCGCGCAGCTGGGCCGGCCGGGGCGCGATGACCTTCGAGCGCGTCTCCAGCGGGGAGACCGAATTCGTCCTGACGCTCGCGAGCCCCGGCACCACCGGTGTCTGGTGCGCGAAGTCCGGTCTCGACACCACGGTCGACAACGTGTCCTGCGACTCGGCCTCCACGGACCGCGTGATGATCAACGCCTTCCGCTGGGCGCAGGGCTCCGAGACCTTCGGCCCCAAGGCGATGCTCGCCTATCGCCAGATGCTCATCAACCACGAGGTCGGACACCGGCTCGGCCACGGCCACGTGAACTGCGACACCCCCGGCGCGCTCGCCCCCGTGATGCAGCAGCAGACGAAGTCCCTGAAGATCCGGGGGATCGCGTGCCGGCCCAACCCCTGGGTGTACCCGGGAAGTTGAGGCCGGACGGATATCGTCGGCCGGTGCTTGACGCTCCGTGACCGTTTCGCCGCTCAGTGCGACAGAACGCGACCGGGGCGGGAAAGTTACGTGCATTCACCCCTTCCAGTGGTGCGACGGACAACCGTCCGTCGCACCACCGGTGTCACCGCTTACGTTCGTCCCGCTGCGAGTCGCCGGACCAACGGTGGCCGCCGTCAAGGGAGATCGGGGGTGCGCTCGTGCGGATCGGACTGCTCACGGAGGGTGGCTACCCGTACGCCGACGGTGAGACCGGAGTATGGTGCGACCGGCTCGTGCGCGGACTCGGGCAGCACCAGTTCGACCTGTACGCCCTCGGCGGCTCCGGCGCTCCGCGCCCGCTCCCCCCGAACACCCGCGTCGCGCGCGCCGCGGACCTCGGGAGCGCCGACGCGGCCCCGGCGGGCAGGAACCTCCTCGAACGGACCGCCTTCGGCGACCGCGCCGCCCGCCGTGCCTACGGCCGGCGTGAGCGCCGCCGCTTCGTCGAGGCCTTCCACCAGCTGGCGATCGGCCTCTGCGCGGAGGACGTGGAGGACGCGGACGGGGCTCGCGCCGAGAGCGCCTTCGCCACCGGGCTCTACGCCCTCGCCGAACTCGCCCGCGAACGTGACGGGCTGCCCGGCGCGCTCCGCTCCGACGACGCCGTCCGCGCCCTCGAATCCGCCTCCCGCGCGCCCGGTGCACGCCGGGGCGCGGCCGCCGCGGGGCTCCCCGACCGCCTCGCCTTCGCCGAGCACCTGGCCCGCGCCCTGCGCCCGCTGTCCCTCGACTGGTACACGGACGACGCACTCGGCGCCGCCGACCTCTGCCACGCCGCCGCGGGCGGCACCACCGCCCTCCCGGGCCTCCTGGCCAAGCGCCTCTTCGGGACCCCGCTGCTCGTCACCGAGTACGGCGTACCGCTCCGCTCCCACTACCTCTCGGCCGCCGGCGCCGACCGCTCCGCCCCGCTGCGCACCCTGCTCGCCGCCCTCCACGGCCGGCTCGCCGCCGAGGTCTACCGGCAGGCCGCGCTCCTCACCCCCGGCAACGCCCACACCCGCCGCTGGCAGGAGAAGTGCGGCGCCGACCGGGCCCGGACCCGCACCGTCCACCCCGGCATGGCGGCGGACCGCTTCGCCGAGGTCGGCGAGGACGAGGAGAGCGGCGACCCCACCACCCTGGTCTGGGTCGGCCGGGTGGAACCCGCCAAGGACCTCATCGCCCTGCTGCACGCCTTCGCGGAGATCCGTACCCGGCAGCCCGACGCCCGGCTGAGGATCGTCGCCGTGCCCGTACGGGAGCCCGGAGCCGGGGCGTACCTCGCGCACTGCAAGGGGCTCGCGGCGCAGCTCTTCCCCGACGAGGCCGCCGGGGCGCACGCCGTCGGCGAGAACCCGGTCACCTTCGAGGAGCTCGGCGGCCCCGAGGCACCCACCCTGGAGGACACCTACGCCTCCGGCGCGGTCGTCGTCCTGTCCAGCGTCGTCGAGGGCTTCCCCGCCAGCCTCGTCGAAGCGATGTTCTGCGCGCGGGCCACCGTCTCGACCGACGTCGGCGCGGTCGTCGAGATCATCGGCGGCACCGGCCTCGTCGTCCCCCCGCGCAACCCCCGGGCGCTCGCCGACGCCTGCCTCGCGCTGCTCCGCGACCCCGACCGCCGGCACCGCCTGGGCGCCGCCGCCCGCGCCCGCGCGCTCGAACTCTTCACCGTCGAACAGAACCTCGCCGCGTTCCGCGGTATCTACCTGGAGCTCCTCTCCCACGCGCCGGTGCGCCACCGCCCCGGGGACGGCGTGCTCTTCGCCCACCCCGCCGAGGCGCACGTACCGGGCAGCTGGGCGCCCAAGGCCGTGGCCGCCGGGACAGGAGCCCCCGATGCCTGAAGGAGACACCCCCATGCGCGGCGCCGCCGCCCCGACGAGCCCCGGAGCCTGGGACGCCCGCTCCGAAGCCCTCCTCGGCACCCCCGCCCTGACCCCCCTCACCACCGAAACCCTCGACTCCCACCCCCCCGAGGACCCGCCACCCTCCGGGATAGCCCCGCCTCCGACCCCCACCCCGGACCCGGTCGCGCCCCCGGCGCCCGCCCCCGCCCCCCGCGCCCGGCGTGGGAACGCCGACCCCGTCAAGGTGCTCATGCACCGGCACCGGGAGCTCTGCGCGTGGGCCGTCGACCCGTTGGAGATCGCCGCCGGGCTCGAAGCCCAGGGGTTCACCGACCGGACCGCCGCGCGGTTCCGGCACCGGGACGTCTTCTCGCTCGCCGAGGAGCTGTACGCGCGCGTGCCCCGCGGCGGCGAGCCCGCGCCGCCCCCGGCGCCGGTGGCACCCCCTACGGACGCGTGGGTGCTCGCCGCCCTCACCCCCGGAGCCGCCGCCGCGCTCACCGGCATCGGGCTCGCCGTCACCCACGGGCCCGTACGTCTCGCGGTCGGCGCGACCGGCGCCCTCCTGCTCGCGGGCGCCCTCCTGTTCGCCGTCCGGCGCGGCCCCCTCCGTGCCCCCGACGGCACCGCCGTGCCCGCCGCCCGCCTCTGGACCCTCTGGCTCCTGGCGTACGCCGTCTGCGGCGACGGACTCCTGACGCAGGTGCTCAGCGGCGGCCCCGACGGCCCCTGGGACCTGGCCCCCGGGCCCCTCCTCGGCCTCGCCCTCGCCGTCGCCCCCGCCGCCTGGTGCGCCCAGCTCTTCGCGAACGGGGCGCGCCGCAGGATCGCCGACAGCCGGGGCCTCGCCGACTTCGCCGCCGGCGCCCGGCCGCTGCTCCTCGGCACCGTGACCCTCCAGCTCCTCGCCCTCACCGTCCTGCTCGGGCTCACCGGGTTCAGCTCCGGAGCCCTGGCCCTCGGCGCGCTCCTGCTGTTCGCCCGGCTCCTCACCGTCCACGGCTTCCCCGAGACGGCCACGGCCGCCCTCGCCGCCGCCGGCGCGGCCGAGGCCCTCGCCCTCGCGAGCGTCCTCGCCGCCCGCGTCCCCGTCCCCGGCTTCGACGCGCTCGCCGCACCCGTGCGTGCCGTCGTCGACGCCTGGGGCCCCGGGGCCGTACCCACCCTCGTCTGCGGCGCCGCCGCGCTCGGCCTGCTGGCCCACGCGTCCGGCGCCCTCGTCCGGGCCTCGGCCCACCCCACCCCGTGAATCCCCCGCGCACCCGCGGAGCCGACGCCGCGGGCGTGCCCCGTCACCTCTCTCACCACCCCGCAAGGAGAACGAAGACCATGACCCCGCAACCCCAAGGAACGGCCGGTCGGCACCAAGGGGCCGCACGATGAGGGTGCTACTGCTCGGAGCCAACGGCTTCATCGGACGCTTCGTCGCCGATCGGCTGCTCGCCGACCCGGCCGTCCACCTCACCGCGCTCGGCCGGGGCGACGACGCCGACGTGCGTTTCGACCTCGCCTCCGGCAGCCCCGGCGCGCTGACCCGCTTCCTCGACGCCGTGCACCCCGGGGTCGTCGTCAACTGCGCGGGCGCCACCCGTGGCGGCGCCCGCGACCTGACCCGGCACAACACCGTCGCCGTCGCCACCGTCTGCGAGGCCCTGCGCCGCAGCGGCTGCGGCGCCCGGCTCGTCCAGGTCGGCTGCGCCTCGGAGTACGGGCCGAGCCAGCCCGGCGCCTCCACGGCCGAGGACGCCGTGCCGCGCCCCGGCGGCCCCTACGGGGTGTCGAAGCTGGCGGCGACCGAACTCGTCCTGGGTTCGGGGCTCGACGCCGTGGTGCTCCGGGTGTTCTCGCCCGTCGGCCCCGGCACGCCGGCCGGCTCGCCCCTCGGCCGGCTCGCCGAGGCGATGCGCCGCGCCATGCAGGCCGGGGACGGTGAGCTCAAGCTCAGCGGCCTCGGGGTGCAGCGGGACTTCGTCGACGTACGGGACGTGGCGCGTGCCGTCCACGCGGCCTCGCTCTCCGCCGCCCAGGGCGTCGTCAACATCGGCACCGGCCGCGCGGTCCGGCTCCGCGACGCCGCCGCCGTCCTGGCCAGGGTCGCGGGCTACTCCGGCAACCTGCACGAGCTGGACGCCCCGCACGGCATGCCGCAGCGCCCGATGATCGGCGCCCCCCGCTCCGAGGGGACCATCGCCGACCAGCTGGCCTCGGCCCCCTACCCGTACCCCGACGGCTGCGGTCCCTGGCAGCAGGCCGACGTCCGCACCGCCCGCGACCGGCTCGGCTGGCGGCCCCGGATCAACCTGGAGGAGTCCCTCGCCGACATCTGGATGGAGGCGGCGTGTCGCATCTGACGACGAGCACGGCGACCGGGGCGGTCCAGGCGGTGGGGGTGGGCGTCCCCGGCTACGCCCACCCGCTGCTCGCCCCCGTCGAGTGGGGCGAGCTGACCCGCCCGGGAACCCCGCTGCACTGGGCCGTGCTCAACGTGGCGGAGGGGCCGGGCAGCCGTCCCGACCCGCACTGTCTGGAGGCGGCGGGGAAGCTCCGTAACGCCGGGGTCAGGGTCCTCGGACACCTGGACGCGGCCTACGGCTCCCGGCCCTTCGGGGAGCTCGTCTCCGACGCCCACCGCTTCCTCGACTGGTACAAGGTCGACGGCTACTACCTGGACCGCTGCCCCGCGGACCGGGCGGACCTGGCCGGGGTGCGGCGGGTCACCGCGACCCTGGAGGCGGTCCTCGGCGGCGAGGCCCACCTGGTCCTCGGCCACGGCACCCACCCCCATCCGGGGTACGCCGAGACCGCCGACCAGCTGGTGACCTTCTCCGGCGCCTGGGTGGACTACCGCTGGTCGCAGGTGGCCGAGTGGACCGCCGAGTACACGGAGACGAAGTTCGTCCACCTCGTCCACGGGGTCCCGCGCACCCACCTCGACGAGGCCCTGCGGATCGCCCGCTGGCAGGGGGCCGGGACGATCTTCTTCACCGACCGGACGGGGGTCCCGGGACAAACCGCCCCATTCCACTCGCTGCCCGGCTACTGGGACGAAATCGTCTCGCGGATCGGACCGGGTGTCTCGGAATGAGAAGGGGCGTGGCAGTGTTACGGGGAGAACAACCGTACTGACATACCGACCACCGGAGCCCCCGTGTCGCTGCCACCCCTGGTCGAGCCGGCTGCCGAGCTCACCGTAGACGAGGTCCGCAGGTACTCCCGCCACCTGATCATCCCGGACGTCGGGATGGACGGGCAGAAGCGGCTGAAGAACGCCAAGGTGCTGTGTGTCGGCGCCGGTGGCCTCGGCTCGCCGGCGCTGATGTACCTGGCCGCCGCCGGCGTGGGCACGCTCGGCATCGTGGAGTTCGACGAGGTCGACGAGTCGAACCTCCAGCGCCAGATCATCCACAGCCAGGCCGACATCGGCCGTTCCAAGGCCGCCTCGGCGCGCGACAGCGTGCTCGGCATCAACCCGTACGTGAACGTGATCCTCCACGAAGAGCGGCTCGAGGCCGAGAACGTGATGGACATCTTCAGCCAGTACGACCTGATCGTCGACGGCACGGACAACTTCGCCACGCGCTACCTGGTGAACGACGCGGCCGTGCTGCTCAACAAGCCGTACGTCTGGGGTTCGATCTACCGCTTCGACGGTCAGGCGTCCGTCTTCTGGTCCGAGCACGGTCCCTGCTACCGCTGCCTCTACCCGGAGCCCCCGCCGCCGGGCATGGTCCCGTCCTGCGCCGAGGGCGGCGTCCTCGGCGTGCTCTGCGCGTCCATCGGCTCCATCCAGGTCACCGAGGCCATCAAGCTCCTGGCCGGCGTGGGCGACCCGCTGGTCGGCCGTCTGATGATCTACGACGCCCTGGAGATGCAGTACCGCCAGGTCAAGGTCCGCAAGGACCCGAACTGCGCGGTCTGCGGCGAGAACCCGACCGTCACCGAGCTCATCGACTACGAGGCCTTCTGCGGCGTCGTGTCCGAGGAGGCCCAGGAGGCGGCGCTCGGCTCCACGATCACTCCGAAGCAGCTCAAGGAGTGGATCGACGAGGGCGAGAACATCGACATCATCGATGTCCGCGAGGTCAACGAGTACGAGATCGTCTCGATCCCCGGTGCGCGCCTGATCCCGAAGAACGAGTTCCTGATGGGCACCGCCCTCCAGGACCTCCCGCAGGACAAGCGGATCGTCCTGCACTGCAAGACGGGTGTCCGCAGTGCGGAAGTCCTCGCGGTGCTCAAGTCCGCGGGCTTCGCGGACGCGGTGCACGTGGGCGGCGGCGTGATCGGCTGGGTCCACCAGATCGAGCCCGAGAAGCCGGTCTACTAGACCCGAGTGACTCATGGAAGGGCCCGGACCTCAGCACGAGGTCCGGGCCCTTCCGCGTTCCCGTCACGAACAGGTCGTGCCGTACTTCGGGACCGTGCCCTTCAGGAGGTACGCGTCGACCGTCCGCGTCACGCACGCCGAGGTCCCGTAGGCGCCGTGGCCCTCACCCTTGTTGGTGAGCAGGACACCGACCCCGTCCCCGAGCTCCTTCGCCATCTTCTCCGCGCCCTCGTACGGGGTGGCCGGGTCGCCCGTCGTCCCGACGACCAGGACCGGCGCCGCGCCCGGGGCGCTCGCCTCCGGGGTGGCCCGCTCGCCCTTCACCGGCCAGTCCGCGCACCAGCCGGCCGTGTCCCAGGCGAGCATCGCGCCGAACACGGGGGAGAGCCGGCGGAACTCGGGCAGCAGCGCCTTCGCCTGCGCGGCGGTCGGGCGTTCGCTGGAGTCGGCGCAGGAGATGGCCCGCTGCGAGTGCGACTGGGTCGAGTAACGGCCCTTCTCGTCCCGGTCGTTGTAGAAGTCCGCGAGCTGGAGCAGGGCGCCGCCGCGCCCCTGCTCGGCCTCGGCCAGGGCCTCGGTCAGCAGGGGCCAGTTGGCTTCCCCGTACAGCGTGACCGCGATGCCCGTGAGCGCCAGGCTCTCGGTGAGCCGCCGCTCGCCGACCGTCAGCGGCGCGCGGTCGAGCTTCCGCAGCAGCCCTGAGATCCGCTCGGTCCCGGCCTTCGGGTCCTGGCCGGTGCTCTTCAGGTAGTTGTCCAGGGCCCGCTGGAAGCCGACCGTCTGGTGCCGGGCGTGCCCGACGGAGTCGGCGGTCGGGTCGACGACCGCGTCGAGGACGAGCCGGCCCACGTTCCCCGGGAAGAGGTGGGCGTACGTGCCGCCGAGCTGGGTCCCGTACGAGATGCCGAAGTAGTGGAGCTTCTCGTCCCCGAGGACCTGCCGGATCAGATCCATGTCGCGGGCGGTGGCGGTGGTCGTGGTGTGAGGGAGGAGCGGGGCGGAACGGCGGGCGCAACCGGCCCCGAAGTCGGCGCTGTCCTTCAGGTACGCGGCCTCCTCGGCGGCCGAGTCCGGGGTGAGGTCGGCGACGGCCTCGGCGGCGGCCTGTTCGGCGTCGGTCCGGCAGACCACGCCGGCGCTGCGGCCCACGCCCCGCGGGTCGAAGCCGACCAGGTCGTAACGCTCACCGAGCTTCCGGTACTCGTCCTCCAGCTGCGGCAGCGTCTCCACCCCGGAGCCGCCGGGGCCGCCGAAGTTGAAGAGGAGCGAACCGATGCGGCCCCGCTCGTCGGTGGCCTCCTTGCGGATCAGCGCGACCGGGAGGGTGGCGCCGCCCGGCTTCGCGTAGTCCACCGGCACCGTCACCGTGGCGCAGCGCCACTGCGCGCCCGGCTTCTGCCCGCCTTCCGGGGCCGGGCAGCGCTTCCAGGTGGGGCGCTGGCCGGTGAGGGGGCCGGGGATCGGGGGCAGGGCCTTCGCGGTGGCGGTGGGTGTGGCGGCGGCGGCGGTGGCGGAGGACGAGGGGGAGCCGGGGGCCGTGGCCGGCGGCTTGGCGTCCCCGCCCTCCGTGCTCGTGCAGCCCGCCACCAGTACCCCGGTCACGGCCAAAACCGTCATGCGTACACGTATGGACATGTGTTCCCCCCAGGATCCCGGCAAGGCGGCCATCCTAGGCGGGCCGGCTGTCCTACTTGCAGACCGTCCCCGAGGCCGGGACCTTGCCGTCCAGGAGGTACGCGTCGACCGCCTTCTTCACGCACGCGCTGCCGCTGTTGTAGGCGCCGTGGCCCTCGCCCTCGTACGTCAGCTCCACGCCGACACCCTGGCCCAGCGCCTTCACCATCGACCGCGCGCCCTCGTACGGGGTGGCGGGGTCGCCGGTGTTGCCGACGACCAGGATCGGCGCCGAACCGGGCGCGGAGACGTCCGGGTGCTCCCAGGTCCCGGCCACCGGCCACTGCGAGCAGCTGGACAGGGCCCAGCCCATGAAGTCGCCGAAGACGGGGGAGGCCTCGCGGAACTGGCCGAGCCGCTCCTTCGCCTGGCCGAGGGTGTAGCGCTCCTTGAAGTCCACGCAGTTGATGGCGGCGTTGGCGGCCTGGATGTTGCTGTACGAGCCGTTCTGGCCGCGCCCGTTCATGGAGTCGGAGAGCGAGAGGAGCAGCGCCCCGTCGCCGCCGTCGGCCGCGTCGAGCCCCTGCTCCAGATAGGTCCAGAACTCCTTCGAGTACAGGGCCTGCGCGATGCCGTTGGTGGCCTGCGTCTGGGTGAGCTCGCGGTCGCCGATGCCCGGGATCGGGTCCTTGTCGAGCGCCGCGAGGAGGTCCGTGACGAAGGACTCGATCTGGGCGACGCTCGTGCCGGGCAGGGCGCACTCGTCTCCGCGGTCCACACAGTCCCGGGCGAAGTTGTCCAGGGCGAGCTGGAAGCCCTTCGCCTGGCCGAGCGCGCCGTCCTCCACGCCGGCGTCCGGGTCGACCACGGCGTCGAAGACGGCCCGGCCGACGTTGTCGGGGAACAGATGGGCGTAGACACCGCCGAGTTCCGTGCCGTACGAGATGCCGAAGTAGTGGAGCTTGTCGTCCCCGAGGACCTGGCGCATCAGGTCCATGTCCCGGGCGGCGTTCTCGGTGCCGACGTGCGGCAGGGCCCGGCCGGCGTCCTTCTCGCAGCCGGCCGCGTACTTCTTCTGCGCGTCGGAGAGCGTCCGCTCCTCGGCCTCGTCGTCGGGCGTGAAGTCCAGGGCGTAGTAGGCGTCGAGCTCCTTGTCGGTCGCGCACTCGACGGGGTCGCTGCGGCCCACCCCGCGCGGGTCGAAGGAGACCAGGTCGTAGCGGCCGCGCAGGGTCTCGTAGTCCTTCGCGAAGCCGGGAAGACCGGTGATGCCGGAGCCGCCGGGCCCGCCGAAGTTGAAGACGAGCGAACCGATCCGCCGGTCCTTGTCACGGGCGCGGGCCCGGATGAGGGCGAGCTCGATGGTCTCGCCCTCCGGCACCGACCAGTCCAGCGGCGTCTGGAGGAAGGAGCACTCCCAGGCGACGCCGCCGGGGAGCGGGGAGGGCGCCTCACCGCCGCCCTCGGCGACGGAGGGCGGCGGGCACGGCGCCCAGTTCAGTCGCTGCGCCGTCAGGGCCGAGAGCCCGGCCGAGCCGCTCGGCTTCGTCGTGTCCGCCCCCTCGTCTCCCCCGTCCGAGCACCCGGCGGCGAGCAGCACGGTGGTGGCGGTCAGCAGAGCGGCGCGCTGGGCGGCGGAGAGGGCCATGGGACCATCGTGGGCCGCCGCCACGGCCCCCGCGCGGGGCGGGGGGCCATGCGGGTGGCGGGCGGGACGGCCGAGTCGGCAGGGCGACCGGTCACCGCGCCTTGGCTGGTCACAGCGCCTCGGCGGCTACAGCGCCTCGCGCTTCGTCAGCCAGTTGAAGCAGATCCAGCCCGGCAGCACCGGGATCCACAGCGTCAGCAGCCGGTACAGCAGGACCGCCGGGGTCGCGACCTCGATCGGCAGGCCCACCGCCACCAGACCGAGGGTCAGCGCGCCCTCGACCGCGCCGACACCGCCCGGCGTCGGCGCCGCCGAGCCGAGGGCGTTGCCCGCGAGGAAGACGACCGCCACGCTCGCGTAGCTGATCGACGGGTGGCCGTGGCCGAAGGCCCGGATCGAGGCGTCGAGGCAGAGCACGAACGCGCCGGTGAGCAGCAGCATCCCGCCGATGCCGGTGATCAGCTTCATCGGCCGCTGGAGCACGTCCAGCATGCGCGGCACCACACCGGCGAAGAGCGACCGCAGCCGCGTCGACACGAACTTCCGCATGAACGGGATCGCCGTCACCACCAGGACGAGCACCGCGACCGTCAGCAGACCGGCGATGACCGTCCTCGACGGGGTGAACGACTGCGACTTCTCCGTGCCCGTCAGATAGCCGAAGGACAGGAGGAGCAGGATGTGCGCCCCGAGACCGAAGAGCTGCGAGGCGCCGACGCTCGCCACCGCGAGCCCCGGCCGTACGCCCGCGCGCTGGAGGAAGCGGGTGTTGAGGGCGACACCGCCGACCGCCGCCGGGGCGACGATCTTCACGAACGAGCCGGCGACCTGCGCCACCACCGTCCGCCAGAACCCGACCCGCTCCGGGACGAAGCCGAGCAGGCTCATCGCCGCCGCCACATAGCTGACGGCGGAGAACAGCACGGCGGCCGCCACCCACCGCCAGTCCGCCTCGCTGACCGTCGACAGCGGCGTACTGGCGATCTGCGAGAGCAGGAAGTACGCGGCGACGGCGCCGGCGATGAGGCTGACCAGGGTCCGCGGCTTGATCCGCTCCAGGCGGACCGGCTCCACGGGCGCCTGCGGGCGGATGAGCAGCACCTGCTGGCGGATCTGGGCCAGCAGGTCCTCCTCACGGGCCTCGTCGAGCGCCGTGTCGAGGGCCCGCTTCTCGGCCTTCTTGTCCGCCTTCTTCTCGGCCTTGGTCCCGCCCTTGGACTCGGTCTTGGTTCCGGTCTTGATCTCGGTCTTGATCTCGGCGTGTACGACCGTGGGATCCGCGACGGCCTCCACGGGGTGCGCCTTCGCCAGCTCCCTCTCGTGCTTGGCCGCCTCCGAGGCGGCGACCACGGCTTCCCGCTCCCTGGCCGACCTCTCTCTGGCCAGTTTCCGGAGCGTCGCGCGCGTGGAGCGGCTCAGCGCGATGGGCTGGAGCAGCGGCAGACAGTCGGCGACGGCGTCGGGGCCGAGTACCGCGACGGCCGCGGCGACCGCCCGCTCGGCTCCGACCCGCAGCCCGAGGGTGGTGAGCAGCTGGGCGATGTCCATCCGCAGGACCAGGTCACCGGCGGCGATCTCGCCGCCGCGCAGATCGGTCAGGATCACCCTGCCGGAACGATCCACCAGGATCGCGTCGCCGGTGAGCCTGCGGTGCGCGATCCGGCGCGACTGGAGCGCCCGCACCTGCCGGAAGGCGCTGCGGACCAGCTCGTCGGTGATCTCGTGGTCGTCGAGCGAGTCCAGGCTCCGGCCGCCGATGTGCTCGTACACGAGCATCACGGCGTCCGGGCCGAGCTCCGAGGTGGCGATCAGCTTCGGCGCGTTCGCCCCGGCGGCGATCGCCGCGTACGCGAGGAGCGCCTCCTGCTCCAGGGCCTGCCGCAGCGACACGATCGAGCGGCGGGTGGTGATCGTCCGCAGGGTGATCCGCCGCCACGCGCGGTAGAAGAAGCCGTGCGCCTGCTGCTCCCGGTCGACGACGGTGACGTCGAGCGGTGGTCCGTCCTCCAGGGTCACGATGTACCGGCGGCCCCGGTCCGCGCTCTCCGCCGAGTCGGGCACGCCCTCCGCGCGCAGCGCCGTCACCGGCCGGAAGCCGACCCGGCGCAGGCCGGCGAGGAGGGTCTGCCCGGTGGGCCGGACATTGGGGGAGCCGACCGCGTACAGCGTGCCGTACGCCACCGTCCAGCCGATCAGGACGGTCAGGATGATCGAGAGCGCGGTGGTGTAGCCGGCCATCAGCATCGTGAACGCGTCGAGCAGCAGCACCACCCAGAGCGACACCCGCCAGCGTGGTCGGCGTGCCATGCCGACGGCGGTCATGTACGCGATGACCGGGGCCAGGTAGTTGTGCACCGGGTCGGTCAGCCCGCCGCCGGACTGGGGCTGGGTCAGCGCGTCCTGGATCGTGCCGGGCGCGGCCTGGGCGACCCAGAGGTCGGTGGCGAGGGTGACGCCGTGCGCGAGGACGGCCGCGAGGACGCCGTCCGCGATGCGCAGTCCGTCGCGTTTGATCAGCCGCTCGATGGCGAAGGCTACGGGGACGAGCAGGACGGCGATGGAGGAGACGAGACCGGCGATCTTGACGAAGACGTCCGGGGCGCCACCGGCGCCCTCGTTGATGTCCTGCTCGAGGCCCGAGGTCGTCGCGTGGGCGAACGCGGCGACGGCGATGACGAGCCCGATGGCGAGGAGACCGGAGAGCAGCCGCATCAGGTCGGAGGGCCGGTGGACACGGGCCGCGAGCAGCGGCTCGTCGCCGGAGACCCGCTCGGGCACGTCGGGCTGAGCCTCCTCCGGAGGCTGAATGTCCTGGCCCATCACCATGTCCGTCTCTGCATGCGCGTCTTGTCGTTCTCGTTCTTGTATTTGTCGCTCTTGATCTCGTATCACCAGTCACCGCCCGCACGATGGTGGCACGAAGAGCCGCCGCGCGGAGGCATCAGGGCCATGTCGGTGGGGTGAGGCACGATGGGGCGGATGAGCATGGAGGTGCCTGTGGGGGAGACCGGGGAACTGCCCGAGTACGCGGAGCGGGTACTCGACGTCGCCGACGGGATCCCGCCCGGCCGCGTGATGACCTACGGCGACGTCGCCGAGTGGCTGGGCGAGGGCGGGCCGCGTCAGGTCGGCCGGGTGATGGCCCTGTACGGCGGGACCGCGCCCTGGTGGCGGGTGGTCCGCGCGGACGGCACGCTGCTGCCCGGGCACGAACTGAGGGCCCTCGGCCACTACCGCGAGGAGGGCACCCCGCTGCGCGAGGCCGGCCCGGCGACCGAGGGACACATACCGAGGATCGACATGCGGCGGGCCCGCTGGGACGGAACTCACACCTGAGCGTGCCGACCGGGGGAGCACGCGTGCCGACCGGGGGAGCGCGGGCCGGACGGGGCGCGCACCGCGCCCGACGGCGGCCGTGCGGTACGGATCGGGGCACGGAGTACGGCTCGGCGACGGCCCGTTTCGCGTAACGTCGACGTGCGCGTCTCCCGAGGCGCCGGGCCGCCGCACGCGGAGGCCGGCCGCGGCGGACGGCCGTCTCACCCGCACCACCACTCCCACCAGGACCGGCGACCCACGTGAGTACCTCCTCCACCACCCGGCGTACGCCGTCGCACCAGGGACAGCCGCACCCGGGTACGGGACGGCAGCGGACCCCGGGCGCGTACCGACTGGTGCGTACCACGCCGGCCCCGATGGATCCCCCTCAGCTGGACGCAGCCCAACGGGAAGTGGTTGACCACACCGGCGGACCGCTTCTCGTCCTCGCCGGACCCGGCACCGGCAAGACGACGACCCTCGTCGAGGCCGTCGCCGCCCGCATGGAGAAGGGCGCCGACCCCGAACGCCTCCTCGTCCTCACCTTCAGCCGCAAGGCCGCCGTCGAACTCCGCGACCGCATGGCCGCCCGGCTCGGCGGCCGCCGCCCGCCGCAGGCCACCACCTTCCACTCGTACTGCTACGCCCTGATCCGCGCCCACCAGGACGCGGAACTCTTCGCCGAACCGCTACGGCTCCTCTCCGGACCCGAGCAGGACCTCGCCGTACGAGAACTGCTCGCCGGCCACATCGACCTGGAGAAGAGCGGCCTCGGAAACATCCGCTGGCCCGACGAACTCCGCGCCTGCCTCACCACCCGTGGCTTCGCCGACGAGGTACGGGCCGTCCTCGCCCGCTCCCGCGAGCTGGGCCTCGGACCGGACGCGCTCGCCCGCTTCGCCGAGCGGGTCGGCCGCCCGGACTGGAAGGCGGCGGCCGGCTTCCTCGCCGAGTACCTCGACGTCCTCGACCTCCAGGGCGTCCTCGACTACACGGAGCTCGTCCACCGGGCCGTGCTGCTCGCCGGGAACGTCAGCCTGCCCGCGTACGACGCGGTGTACGTCGACGAGTACCAGGACACCGACCCGGCCCAGGTCCGGCTCCTGCACGCGCTCGCGGGCGGCGGACGGAGCACGGTGGTCGCCTTCGGCGACCCGGACCAGTCCATCTACGCCTTCCGGGGCGCCGACGTGAACGGCATCCTCGACTTCCCCTCCTCCTTCGGCGGCGCGGACGTCCGCGTCCTGCGCACCGCCCGCCGCTCCGGAGCAGGCCTCCTCGGCGCGACCCGGCTGCTCGCCCAGCGCATGCCGATGCCCCGGCTCCCCGCCGACAAGGTCCGCGCCCACCGCGACCTCACGGCGGTACGGGACGGGGGCGGGGCGGAGGCGTACACGTACCCGACGGCGTCGGCGGAGGCCGAGAACATCGCCGACCTGCTGCGCCGCGCCCACCTGGAGGACGGCGTCCCCTGGCAGGACATGGCCGTCCTCACCCGCGCCGCCTCCTCCCTCCCGTCCCTCCGCCGAGCCCTCACCTCGGCAGGCGTCCCGGTGGAAACAGACGCGGCGGACACGCCGCTGAGGCACGAACCGGCGGTGGCGCCGCTGCTGCTGGCGCTCAGAGCGGTCTCGGAACCTGTTGTGGGCATGCGCACAACGGGATCTGACCAGGGTGTGGGCATGCGTTCCGCCGGGGCGGAACGGGTGGGCACACCCCCCCACGGAGCCGCACCGCCGGCGACCCACGGCCCGGACGCCGAGCCCGCCGAGCCCGACGCCCCCACCGCCTGGCTTCCCACCGAGACCGCGCTCGAACTCCTCGCCTCCCCCCTCGCCGGCGTGGACCCCGCAGACCTACGCCGCCTGGGCCGCGCCCTCAGAGACGAGGAACGCGCCGCAGGCAACAAGGTCCCGCCCCCCTCCGACGTCCTCCTCGCCCGCGCCCTCGCCGAGCCCGAACGCCTCGTCGCCCACGACCCCGCCTACGCCCGCGGCGCGAAGCGGCTCGGCGACCTGCTCCGTGAGACCCGCACCCGGCTCGCCGACGGCGGCACCGCCGAGGAGGCCCTCTGGGTGCTCTGGAGCGGCACCCCCTGGCCCGGCCGCCTCGAACGCGCCGCCCTCCGCGGCGGCCCCGCCGGCCGCAACGCCGACCGTGACCTCGACGCCGTCTGCGCCCTGTTCGAGACCGCCGCCCGCGCCGAGGAACGCGTCGGCGGCCGCGGTGTCCTCAACTTCCTCGAAGAGCTCGACGCCCAGGACATCGCCGCCGACACCCTCACCCGCCGCCACACCCGCCCCGACGCCGTCCGCCTGATGACCGCCCACCGCTCCAAGGGCCTCGAATGGAGCCTCGTCGTCGTCGCCGGCGTCCAGGAGCGCCTCTGGCCCGACCTGCGCCGCCGCGGCTCCCTCCTGGAGGCCGACCGCATCGGCCGCGACGGCCTCGCCGAGCCCCTCACCCCCGGCGCCCTCCTCGCGGAGGAACGCCGCCTCTTCTACGTCGCCGCCACGCGCGCGCGTGAGCGGCTCGTCGTCACCGCCGTGAAGGCCCCCGCCGAGGACGGCGACCAGCCGTCCCGTTTCCTCACCGAGCTCGGCGCCGAGCCGAAGGACGTGCCCGGCCGCCCCCGCCGCCCCCTCGCCGTCTCCGCCCTCGTCGCCGAGCTGCGCGCCACCACCGTCGACCCGGCGGCCTCGCCCGCGCTCCGCGACGCGGCCGCCCACCGCCTGGCCCGGCTCGCCGCGCTCACCGACGAGGACGGGCAGCCGCTGGTCCCGGCCGCACACCCGGACCGCTGGTGGGGCCTGTTCGAGCCGACGCGGAGCACGGTCCCGCTGCGCGACCGCGACCTGCCCGTGGCCCTCTCGCCGAGCTCCCTGGAGAACCTGGTCTCGACCTGTGCCCTCCAGTGGTTCCTGGGCCGCGAGGTCAAGGCCGCCGCCCCCGCCACCGCCGCCCAGGGCTTCGGCAACGTCGTCCACGTCCTAGCCGACGAGGTCGCCTCCGGCCGTACCCCCGCCGACCTCGACGTCCTCATGGCCCGCCTGGACTCCGTCTGGGACGCCCTCGCCTTCGACGCCCCCTGGAAGTCGGCGCAGGAGAAGGCCCACGCGCGCGTGGCCCTGGAGCGCTTCCTCAGCTGGCACGTCATGGACCGGGGCGGCCGCACCCCCGCCGCCTCGGAGCACGCCTTCGACGTGACCCTGGAGGCGGGGGAGTACGAGGTCCGCATCCGGGGCTCCATGGACCGCGTCGAGACCGACGAACACGGCCGCGCGTACGTCGTCGACTTCAAGACCGGCAAGTCGGCCCCCACCCGCGACGAGGTCGCCCACCACCCGCAGCTCGCTGTCTACCAGCTCGCCGTCCGGGAGGGCGCCCTCGACGAGGTCTTCGACGGCCACCGGCCCGAGCCGGGCGGCGCCGAACTCGTACAGCTGCGGCAGGCCGCCCCGCAGAAGGAGGGGGGCGACGCCCTCCCGAAGGTCCAGGCGCAGCAGCCGCTCGCGGGGGAGTGGGTCGGTGAGCTGCTCGCCAACGCCGCCGGCCGGGTCCTCGACGAACGCTTCACGCCCACCACCGGCCAGCACTGCACGACCTGCTCCTTCCGGGCCTCGTGCAGCGCCCGGCCCGAGGGCCGCCAGGTCGTCGACTGACACCTCCGCTCCCCGTGCGGCGCGCGGTGTGGGGAGGCTCACGTTCCTCTTCGTACATCCTTTGCCCGTCCTTCCTGGTCACTCTCTCGCGTCGTCCCTGTAAGGACGACGTGAAGACAAGCTGTGAATGACGTTGAGGAGTACGCGGATGAGGGCCAACAGGAAGCTCTGGGCGGCGGCGACGGTCTGTGTGGCCGTGGTCGCCGGTGTCACGGGCTGTTCCACGGGCGACGACAAGCCCGCCGACCCCTTCGCGGGTCTCACGGCCGACGCCATCGCGGACAAGGCCGTCGAGACGACGAAGGCGGCCACCGCCTTCCGGATGAAGAGCGCCGGCACGACCGACGGCGAGGAGATGACGATCGACTTCTCCGTCGACGCGAAGGGCTCGTGCAAGGGCACGATGCAGGCCGCCAAGGGTGGCAAGGCCGAGGTCGTCGGCACCGGCGGCGTCAGCTACATGAAGGGCGACGACGCCTTCTGGCGCTCCACCGGCGGCGAGGACGGCGCGTCGGCGGAAGAGAGCGGCGCCATGTCCGCGCTGCTCAAGGGCCGCTGGCTGAAGATGCCGGCCGGCAGCGGTGAGGACGACCCCGCCGCCTTCTGCGACCTCAAGACCATCGTCAAGGACATGGACGAGGAGACCCCGCGCAAGGGCATGACCCGCGGCGCCGACGCCGATGTCGACGGCAAGCCGGCCGTCGTGCTGACGAAGAAGGGGGAGAAGGGGGAGACCACCACCATGTACGTGGCCAAGGACTCCGCCAAGCCGTACGTCCTCCGCGTCGTCGAGACCGGCGGCAAGGAGCCCGGCACGGTCACCCTGAGCGACTACGACAAGCCGGTCACCGCCACGCCCCCGCCGGCCGACCAGGTCGTCGACATGGAGCAGCTGATGAAGGGCGCTTCCTGACGCCAGGCCCGTCAGGCGGGAGAAGTAGCGGCCACGCGCGCGGGGGGCGACCCTGGTGAGAGCTTCGGGGAATCCGCGAGGAGGCTCGCATGACGACCCACTCCCACCGAAAGCTCCTTGCCGCGGCCGCTGTCTGCACCGCCGCGGTCGTCGCGGGACCCGCCACGACCGCGGCGGCCTGGGCGGCGAGCGCGGGCCCTCCGGCCGCCGCCGTGGCCATCGCCCCGTCCCCCGATCCGTTCACCGGCCTCACGGCCGACGAGATCGCCGACCGGGCCGTCACCGCGACCCAGTCCGCGACCTCCCTCCGCATGGCCGGCCGGATCGTCACCGACGGGCAGCCGCTCGACATCGACTTCGCCGTCGACGACCGTGACCAGTGCACCGGCGTGATGAAGATCAAGGGCGGCACCGCCGAACTCCGCAAGGCCGACCGGATCACGTACATGAAGGGCGACGAGGCCTTCTGGCGGGCCTCCATGACCTCCCAGGGGATGACCGAGGCACAGATCGACACCACGATCGAGCTGGTCAAGGGCCGCTGGCTGAAGATCGCTCCGGGACAGCCCGGCAGCAGCGACCTCGGGAGCATCTGCGACCTGGACGAGCTCCTCTCCGACCTCGGCAAGGACAAGGACGAGCGCAGCGGACTGGCCAGGGGCCCGGACGCCGAGGTCGACGGCACCTCCGTCGCGACCCTGGTGAAGAAGGAAGGCCGGGAGACCTCCACCGTGTCCGTCGCCCAGGAGGGCAAGCCGTACATCCTGAAAATGGTCAAGGCGGGCGGCGACGAACCCGGCTCGATCACGCTCTCCGACTACGACAAGCCCGTCAAGGTGGTCGTCCCGCCCGCGGACGAGACGGTGGACCTCTCCAAACTGGACCGGAGCGGGCCCGCGTGAAGTGCCCCGGGCCGTGCCGGACCACGTGAGGTGAGCCACCGTGGCAGCCGCGCCGGACCGCACTGTCGGTGGTCCGCGTTAGCCTCTTTGAGGTGACCGCACGCATCACCGACCCCGAGCAGCTCAAGGAGCTCCTCGGTATCCCGTTCACCCCGGAGCAGACGGCCTGCATCACCGCGCCGCTCGCCCCGCAGGTCGTCGTGGCCGGAGCCGGCTCCGGCAAGACGACGGTGATGGCCGCCCGCGTGGTCTGGCTGGTCGGCACGGGACAGGTGGCCCCCGAGCAGGTCCTCGGTCTCACCTTCACCAACAAGGCCGCAGGTGAACTCGCCGAGCGCGTCCGCACCGCCCTCGTCCGCGCCGGAGTCACCGACCCCGACGTCATCGACCCGGACAACCCCCCGGGCGAGCCGCGCATCTCCACTTACCACGCGTTCGCCGGACAGCTCCTCACCGACCACGGCCTCCGCATCGGCCTCGAACCCACCTCCCGGCTCCTGGCCGACGCCACCCGCTACCAGCTCGCCGCGCGCGTGCTGCGCGAGGCCCCCGGCCCGTACCCCGCGCTCACCCGCTCCTTCCCGACCCTCATCACCGACCTGCTCGCCCTCGACGCCGAGCTCGCCGAACACCTCGTACCGCCGGAAAGACTTCTCTCGTACGACTCCGCGCTGCTCACCGCCCTCGCCGACGCCAAGCTCAGCAACGCCGAGCTCCGCAAGATCCCCGAGGCCGCCGCCGCCCGCCGCGAACTCCTCGACCTCGTCGTCCGCTACCGCGCCGCCAAACGCTCCCGCGACCTGCTCGACTTCGGCGACCAGATCGCCCGCTCCGCCGAGCTCGCCACCACCCGGCCCGAGGTCGGCGCGATCCTCCGCCAGGAGTTCCGGGTCGTCCTCCTCGACGAGTACCAGGACACGTCCGTCGCCCAGCGGCTGCTGCTCTCCGGCCTCTTCGGCCAGGGCACCGAGGGCCGGGCCACCGGACACGCGGTGACCGCCGTCGGCGACCCCTGCCAGGCCATCTACGGCTGGCGCGGGGCCTCCGTCGCCAACTTGGACGACTTCCCCGAGCACTTCCCGCACGCGGACGGCAGCCCCGCGAGCCGCTACTCGCTCTCCGAGAACCGGCGCAGCGGCGGCCGGCTCCTCGACCTCGCCAACGGGCTCGCCGCCCCCCTGCGCGCCATGCACGCGGGCGTGGAGGCGCTGCGGCCCGCACCCGGCGCCGAGAACGACGGCAGTGTCCGCATCGCGCTCCTCCGCACACACGCCGAGGAGATCGACTGGCTGGCCGACTCCCTCGCCCATCTCGTCCGCACCGGCCGTGAACCCGGCGAGATCGCCGTCCTGTGCCGTACCGCCACCGACTTCCCCGCCCTCCACGCCGCTCTCGTCGCCCGGGACGTGCCCGTCGAGGTCGTCGGCCTCTCCGGCCTCCTCCACCTGCCCGAGATCGCCGACCTCGTCGCCGTCTGCGAGGTCCTCCAGGACCCGGGGGCCAACGCCTCCCTCGTACGGCTCCTCACCGGACCGCGCTGGCGGATCGGCCCCCGCGACCTCGCCCTCCTCGGGCGCCGGGCCCGTCTCCTCGTCCACCGGGGCGGCGCGGAACCGGACCCCGAGCAGCGGCTCGCCGCCGCCGTCGAGGGCGTCGACCCGGCGGAGGTCGTCTCCCTCGCCGACGCCCTCGACACGTTCCTCGACTCCGGCGGCGCCGCCGACGACGGCCTGGCGTTCTCCGCCGAAGCCCGGGTCCGCTTCGCGCGCCTCGCCGCCGAACTGCGCGCCCTGCGCACCTCGCTCGCCGACCCCCTCATGGACGTCCTGCACCGGGTCCTGAACACGACCGGCCTCGAGGTGGAACTCTCCGCCTCCCCGCACGCGCTCGCCGCCCGCCGCCGCGAGACCCTCGGCCACTTCCTCGACATCGCCGCCGGCTTCGCCTCCCTCGACGGCGAGGCGAGCCTGCTCGCGTTCCTCGGCTTCCTGCGCACGGCCACCCAGTTCGAGAAGGGCCTCGACAACGCCCTCCCGGGCGGCGAGAACACCGTCAAGGTCCTCACCGCCCACAAGTCCAAGGGCCTGGAGTGGGACGTCGTCGCCGTCCCCGGCCTGGTCGCCGGACAGTTCCCCAGCGCACGCGCCCGCGAGTCATGGACCTCCCAGCCCCAGGTGCTCCCGCACGACCTGCGCGGCGACGCGGCGACGCTGCCGCGGATCGACACCTGGAACGCCAAGGCCCTCACCTCCTTCAAGAACGAGATGCGGGACCACCAGCACACCGAGGAACTCCGCCTCGGCTACGTCACCTTCACCCGCCCCCGCTCCCTCCTGCTCGGCTCCGCCCACTGGTGGGGCCCGTCCCAGAAGAAGCCCCGCGGCCCCTCGGACTTCCTCCAGTCCCTGCACGACCACTGCGCGGCGGGCCACGGAGAAATCGAGGCCTGGGCGGAAGAACCGGAACCGGACGCGGAGAACCCGACGTTGACGGAGTCGGACGGCGACCAGACGTGGCCGCTACCGCTGGATGAGGAGTCGTTCAAGCGCCGCCAGGAAGCGGCCGATCTCGTGCGTCACCGGTTGTGGGCAATCGTTCCGCAGGGCGATGGGGGTCCCCCCGGACGGAGTCTGGGGGAGGGTGGGCACAACCCCCCCAGCGCGGCGCCCGACCTCCCAAACCCGCACCCGGAGGACCTCTGGCCGGAAGAGGAGGAACCCACCTGGGACGAGGAGGCCCTCCCCGAGGACCTGCACGCGGACAAGGTCCCGGCCCCAAGGGACCAGGCTCGCGAAGAGGCCGAGCCGCTCACCCCCGAAGACGCGAGAGCCATCGCCTCCTGGGACCGCGACCTCACCGCCCTCACCACAGAACTCCGCCGCACCCGCGCCACCACCCGCGACGTCCTGCTCCCCGCCTACCTCTCCGCCTCCCAGGTCCTCCGCCTCGCCGCCGACCCCGACGGCTTCGCGCAGGAGCTGGCCCGGCCCATGCCCACGGCGCCGCAGCCGGCCGCCCGCCGGGGCACCCGGTTCCACGCGTGGGTGGAGTCCCGTTTCGAGGAGCTGCCGCTGCCGTTCCTCGGCCCGGAGGAGCTGCCCGGCGGCGAGGACTTCGCGGGCGAGCCCGAGATCCTCGACGATCGGGACCTCGACGAGCTCAAGGAGGCCTTCGCCCGCACCCCGTACGCCCAGCGCACCCCGTACCGCGTCGAGGTCCCCGTACACCTCACGCTCGGCGGCCGGGTCGTCCGCGGCCGGATCGACGCCGTCTACCGGGACCCGGACTCCGGCGCGTACGAGATCGTCGACTGGAAGACCAGCCGGGTGCGGACCGCCGACCCCCTCCAGCTCGCGATCTACCGGCTCGCCTGGGCCGAGCAGCACGGCCTCCCACCCGAGGACGTCGCCGCGGCCTTCGTCTACGTCCGTACGGGTGAGGTCGCCCGCCCCGCCCGCCTGCCCGGCCGTGCCGAGCTGGAGACCCTCCTGCTGGGAGAGGCACCTCCGGGCGCCGGATAGGCTCGGGGGCATGAGCGAGACCCCGGACAGCGCCGTCCACGCCGTACGTACGTACATCGAGCAGCACCGTGCCGCCTTCCTCGGCGACCTGGCCGAGTGGCTGCGCATCCCCTCCGTGTCGGCGCAGCCGGAGCGGGCCGGGGACGTACGGCGCAGTGCCGAGTGGCTCGCCGCCAAGCTCACCGCGACCGGCTTCACCACCGTCGAGGTCTGGGAGACCGCCGGCGCCCCCGCCGTCTTCGCCGAGTGGCCCTCCGACGACCTGGACGCCCCGACGGTCCTGGTCTACGGCCACCACGACGTGCAGCCCGCGGCCCGCGAGGACGGCTGGCGCACGGACCCCTTCGAGCCGACCGTCGTCGACGGCCGGATGTACGCGCGCGGGGCGGCCGACGACAAGGGCCAGGTGTTCTTCCACACCCTCGGCGTCCGGGCCCATCTCGCCGCCACCGGCCGCACGGCGCCCGCCGTCCACCTCAAGCTGATCGTCGAGGGCGAGGAGGAGTCCGGCTCCCCGCACTTCCGCGAGCTCGTCGAGACCCACGCCGAGCGGCTCGCCGCCGACGCCGTGATCGTCTCCGACACCGGCATGTGGTCCGAGACCACGCCCACCGTCTGCACGGGCATGCGCGGGGTCGCCGACTGCGAGATCGAGCTGTACGGCCCCGACCAGGACATCCACTCCGGTTCCTTCGGCGGCGCCGTCCCGAACCCGGCGACCGTCGCCGGCCGGATCGTCGCCGCCCTGCACGACGAGCGCGAGCGCGTGGCGATCCCCGGCTTCTACGACGGGGTGACGGAGCTCACCGACGTCGAGCGCGCCCTCGTCGCCGAGCTGCCCTTCGACGAGGCCGCCTGGCTGCGTACGGCGAAGTCGCACGCCACGGCGGGCGAGGCGGGCTTCTCCACCCTGGAGCGGGTCTGGGCCCGCCCCACCGCCGAGGTCAACGGCATCGGCGGCGGCTACCAGGGCCCCGGCGGCAAGACGATCGTCCCCGCCTCCGCCCACCTCAAGCTGTCGTTCCGCCTGGTCGCGGGCCAGGACCCGGGCAAGATCGAACTGGTCGTACGGGACTGGCTCGCCGGTCTCGTCCCCGCCGGCATCCGGTACGAGATCGTCTTCGGCGCCCCGACCCGCCCCTGCCTCACCCCCCTCGACCACCCCGCCCTCAAGGCGGTCGCCGGGGCCATGAGCCGGGCCTTCGACGGCGCCAAGGTCCGCTACACCCGCGAGGGCGGCTCGGGACCGGCCGCCGACCTCCAGGACGTCCTGGACGCACCCGTCCTGTTCCTCGGCATCTCCGTCCCGTCCGACGGCTGGCACGCCCCCGACGAGAAGATCGAACTCGACCTCCTCATGAAGGGCGTCGAGACGACCGCTCATCTCTGGGGCGACCTGCCCACCGCCCTCCACGCCGCCGAGCGCTGAACCCACACACCGATCCGGGGGAGTTGGAAGCACCTGTGAGCACCTTGAAGAACGCGCCCTTGAACAACGCGCCGGCGGACCGCCCGATCTCGCTCACCGCCCCGAGCGGCATCGACCGCGCCGCACACCACCGCCTCGACGAGGCGTGGCTGGCGGCGGCCTGGAGCCACCCCACCACCCGGGTCTTCGTGGTCTCGGGCGGCCAGGTGCTGATCGACGACCTGCCCGACGGCACCACCGAACTCGTCATGACGCCGGCGTTCGAGGCCCCGGTCACCGAGACCCACCGCTACTTCCTGGGCACCGACGCCGAAGGTGTCTCGTACTTCGCGCTCCAGAAGGACTCCCTGCCGGGCCGCATGGACCAGTCCGCCCGGCCGGCGGGCCTCCGCGAGGCGGGCCTGCTGCTCTCCGACCGGGACGCGGGCCTGATGGTGCACGCGGTCGCCCTGGAGAACTGGCAGCGACTCCACCGCTTCTGTTCCCGCTGCGGCGAGCGCACGGTCATCGCGGCGGCCGGCCACATCCGCCGCTGCCAGGCATGCGGCGCCGAGCACTACCCGCGCACCGACCCCGCGGTGATCATGCTGGTCACGGACGAGGAGGACCGGGCGCTCCTGGGCCGCCAGGTCCACTGGCCGGAGGGCCGCTTCTCGACCCTCGCGGGCTTCGTCGAGCCCGGCGAGTCCATCGAGCAGTCCGTCGCCCGCGAGGTCTTCGAGGAGGCCGGCGTCACGGTCGGCGAGGTCGAGTACATCGCCAGCCAGCCCTGGCCCTTCCCGTCCAGCCTCATGCTGGGCTTCTTCGCCCGCGCGACCTCCTCGGAGATCACCGTGGACGGCGAGGAGATCCACGAGGCCCGCTGGTTCTCCCGCGACGACCTGACCGCCGCCTTCGAGTCCGGCGAGGTGCTCCCCCCGTACGGCATCTCGATCGCCTCCCGCCTGATCGAACGCTGGTACGGCAAGCCGCTGCCGAGGCCGGGCGACGTGATCTGACCCCCGAGCACGACGAAACCCCCGACCGTCCGGCCGGGGGTTTCGTCACGAGTGGGGCCGTCCTCAGACGCCGACCTTCTGCTTGACCTGCGCGAGGCTCGGGTTCGTCAGGGTCGAACCGTCCGGGAAGAGCACGGTCGGCACCGTCTGGTTGCCGCCGTTGGCCTTCTCGACGAACGCCGCCGATTCGGGGTCCTGCTCGATGTTGATCTCGGTGTACGCGATGCCCTCGCGGTCCATCTGGCTCTTCAGCCGACGGCAGTAGCCGCACCACGTGGTGCTGTACATCGTCACAGTGCCCTGCATGGCGAGGCGCTCCTCTTGTTCGCTGACGGGTGCCGAGAAGGAGAACGTACGCCCTGGCCCCGCCATTCCCGGAATTCGTATGACCGGCGGCCCGACCCTGTGGACAACGCTCGGCAGCGAACCCGCGCGACCTGGCAGCATTGGGGGGTGACAGCAGCAACGCACTCCACTCTTTTCCCGCAGGTTCCGGAGACGGCCGACGCGGTGCTCGACGGGCTCGACCCCGAGCAGCGCGAGGTCGCCCTGGCCCTGAGCGGCCCGGTGTGCGTGCTGGCGGGAGCCGGCACGGGCAAGACGCGGGCCATCACCCACCGCATCGCGTACGGGGTGCGCGCGGGCGTGCTCCAGCCCGCCAGTGTGCTGGCCGTCACGTTCACCAACCGCGCCGCGGGCGAGATGCGCGGCCGGCTCCGCCAGCTCGGCGCGGGCGGCGTCCAGGCCCGTACGTTCCACTCCGCGGCCCTCCGGCAGCTCCAGTTCTTCTGGCCGAAAGCCGTCGGTGGCGATCTGCCCCGGCTCCTGGAGCGGAAGGTCCAGCTGGTCGCCGAGGCCGCGGCCCGCTGCCGGGTCCGGCTCGATCGGAACGAGCTGAGGGACGTCACCGGCGAGATCGAGTGGGCCAAGGTCACCCAGACCGTCCCCGCCGACTACCCGGCCGTCGTCGCCAAGTCGCTCAGGGACGCCCCCCGGGACCCGGCCGAGATTGGCCAGATCTATGCCATGTACGAGCAGCTGAAGCGCGACCGCTCGGTGATCGACTTCGAGGACGTGCTGCTGCTCACCGTCGGAATCCTCCAGGACCGGCACGACATCGCCGACCAGATCCGCCGCCAGTACCAGCACTTCGTGGTGGACGAGTACCAGGACGTCTCCCCGCTCCAGCAGCGGCTGCTCGACCTGTGGCTCGGCGACCGTGACAACCTCTGCGTCGTCGGGGACGCCAGCCAGACCATCTACTCGTTCACCGGCGCCACCCCCGACCACCTCCTGAACTTCCGCACCCGGCATCCGGGCGCCACGGTCGTCAGGCTCGTCCGCGACTACCGCTCCACCCCGCAGGTCGTCCACCTCGCCAACGGACTGCTCAGCCAGGCCCGCGGCCGGGCCGCCGAGCACCGGCTCGAGCTGATCTCCCAGCGCGACCCGGGCCCCGAGCCCGTCTACACGGAGTACGCCGACGAGCCGACCGAGGCCGAGGGCACCGCCCGCCGCATCCGGGACCTCATCGCCGCCGGGGTCCCGGCCGGTGAGATCGCCGTCCTCTACCGGATCAACGCCCAGTCCGAGGTGTACGAGCAGGCCCTCGCCGACGCCGGAGTGCCGTACCAGCTCCGCGGCGCCGAGCGCTTCTTCGAGCGCCAGGAGGTACGGGAGGCGGTCATCGCGCTGCGCGGCGCCGCCCGCGCCGGCGGCAACGACTCCCTGCTCGACGACGTCGACGACCTGCCCTCGCAGGTCAGGGCCGTCCTCTCCACCAAGGGCTGGACCAGCAAGGCGCCCGCCGGCTCCGGCGCCGTCCGTGACCGCTGGGAGTCCCTCGCCGCCCTCGTCCGGCTCGCCGAGGACTTCGTCCGCGCCAGGTCCGGGGCCACCCTCTCCGACCTGGTCGCCGAACTCGACGAGCGGGCCGCCGCCCAGCACGCCCCCACGGTCCAGGGCGTCACCCTCGCCTCGCTGCACGCGGCCAAGGGCCTCGAATGGGACGCCGTCTTCCTGGTCGGTCTCACCGAGGGCATGATGCCGATCACCTACGCCAAGACGGACGAGCAGGTCGAGGAGGAGCGGCGCCTGCTGTACGTCGGTGTGACCCGCGCCCGGTTCCACCTCACGTTGTCCTGGGCCCTCTCCCGGTCCCCGGGCGGCCGGGCCTCCCGGCGCCCCAGCCGCTTCCTCAAGGGGCTGCGGCCCGGCTCCGGGTCCCTCGGCTCCGCCGTCGCCGGCGGTTCCGGCTCGATCGAGCGGGGTGGCGGCGCGGCCGGCCGGCGCAAGCAGCGCGGCCCCGTCCGGTGCCGGGTCTGCGGCGTGACGCTCACCGATGCGGGCGCGATGAAGCTCATGCGCTGCGAGGACTGCCCGTCGGACATGGACGAGGCGCTCTACGAGCGGCTCCGCGACTGGCGCTCGGAACAGGCCAGGGAGCTCGGCCAGCCCGCGTATTGCGTGTTCACCGACAAGACGCTGATGGCCATCGCCGAGCGCGTCCCCGCCACCGGCGGGGAGCTCTCCTCGATCTCCGGCGTCGGCGCACGCAAGCTGGACCGCTTCGGGGACGACGTCCTGGCCATCTGCGCAGGTGGGGAGGGTGGGGCGGGAGACGGCGAGAGCTGATGAAAACTCGTCGGAAAAATAGTTTGCGCCTGCCCCGTCAAGCCCCATAGGTTCTTAACCACGGAAACAGCGGCTTCTTCGAAGCCCTGCCTCCGTGTTGTACTTGTCCAAGTAAACATGAGGGTCCGGCTCACACCCGAGCCCTCCGAGACGCCGAGAGGAGGCGATTCCAGTGATCAGCAACACGATTCAGGCCAACACCACCGCCAGCTTCGTCAGCACCGTCAGCACCGCCGGCTTCTTCGGCACCGCCAAAATGACCGATCGCTCGGCCGCCTCCGCCTGCTCGCTCGGCTTCTCCGCCTCGGCGTTCATCGGCAGCGGTCTGCCCGTCACCGGTCTGCCCGTCACTGGTCTGCCCGTGGCCGGTCTTCCCGCCACCGGTCTTTCCGGTCTCGGCAAGGCCGCCATCGAGCGGCGCGACGAGCGACCGACCAAGGCACTGGAAGCAGTAGCGGCAGGCAAGGCCACGGCCTATGGCTTTGCGGCGGCGACCAGTGCCGGCAACCAGCAGCAGACGACGACGCACCACCACATGATGTGGGCCTTCCGTGGGCTCGAACCCTGGAGTGATCCAGTCTGATCCATGATCAGACCGGCGCCTTCAGGGCCGCGGAACCCCACCCGGGATCCGCGGCCCTTCTGTTTGTCCCCGAACGGGGAACGACAGCCCGAAGGCGCCTCGGGACAGACACACCCGGTACCAGCCGAAACCCCGGTCAACAGGCCGGAACGACCAGACGAGGAAAGACCACCGTGCAACTCGAAGCGCACGCCCCGTCCGTACCGCCTTCCGATTCGATCCCCCTGCCCGGCCTCACGGAGGACCCCGCTTTGACCCCCCTCGCCCCCCTCACCGCGCTCACCGCGCTCGACGACGCCATCGAGAACCTCGGCGTCCCCGTCCCCTGTCGCGCCTACGACCCCGAGGTCTTCTTCGCGGAGTCCCCGGCCGACGTCGAGTACGCGAAGTCCCTCTGCCGGACCTGCCCGCTCGTGGCGGCCTGTCTGGCCGGCGCCAAGGAGCGCCGCGAGCCCTGGGGTGTCTGGGGTGGCGAGCTCTTCGTCCAGGGCGTGGTCGTCGCCCGCAAGCGGCCCCGCGGCCGCCCGCGCAAGAACCCGGTCGCGGCATGAGCGCCACCGGAACCATCGACCGCCCCCTCACGCACGATCCCCAGAAGCAGGCCCCGATGACCTCTTCCACCAGCGAGCCCGCCGGCTCCGCGACCCCAGCCTTCTCCCCCGCCGCCGCGCCCACCGCGCGTCAGAACAGGACCCGTGAAATGCAACTCATCCCAGAAGCCCTCGCCCGTGCCCATATGCACGAGCGACAGCGTGAGGCCGACGCGCAACGCCACGCCGTGCGCCTGGTCGCCGCCCGTCGCATGCAGCGCCGCGCCGAGCGCGTCTCGCTGCGCGCCCGCCGCGCGCTGGCCATGGCCGTCATGCACTAGGTGACATCGCGCCCCGCAGGGGCGCCGTCGCGGGGGCCGGTCCTGACGGACCGGCCCCCGCGGTGCGTTGTCGGGGCCGCGGCGCCCCGTCGGGTTATCGTCACGAAGATGAACGACGCCCGCACCCCCGAGGGACCCGTCGCCTGCGCGCGCTGCGGCAAGACCGCCGACACCCTGCCGCTGACCTGGACCTGTTCGGTGGAGAACGGCCGGCGCACGTACTTCTGCGAGGACTGCGCCCGCGCCAACATCCGCGCCATCGAGGGCCGTCTCGACTCCTCCTGGTGGTGACGCCCCGGCCGCCCCCGTCCGCCGCTCGTCCGGCCTAGGGCGCGGGTGCCACGAAGCCCGGCAGCCACTCCTCCAGTTCGGCCCGCAGCCGCACCGTCGCGTTGAGCTGGCACAGCACTCCGATGGTGCTCAGCGTCACCCGGTGTATCAGCAGGTACGAGGGGGGCAGGTTGAGCTGCTTGCCCAACTGGTGGGCGGGGGAGCGGAGGTCGGCGATCCGGGCCGCCTGGGTACGGATCCAGCTGCGGGTGAAGAGGAACGACTCCGCCTCGGCGGGTTCGATGATCGGCTGCAGGTACTCCAGGACCGCGTCCGGGTCGAGCGCGACGGACTCCTTGACGAAGCCCTCCGCGCGCAGCAGCTCGTAGACCGTCTCGGCCTCGCCTTCGAGCGTCATCCGGAGACAGGTCCCGATCGTCTCCGGCAGCCCGCCCGGCAGTCGGTCCACGGTGCCGAAGTCGAGGACCCCGAGGCGCCAGCCCTCCGGCCCCTCGTCCTCGCCGGTGGCCGGCAGCAGCCGGAAGTTCCCCGGGTGCGGATCGGCGTGCAGCAGACCGGTGCGCGCGGGGCCCGAGAAGAGGAAACGGGCCAGCAACTGGCCCGCCCGGTCCCGCTGCTCCTCCGTGCCGTCCGCGATCACCTCGGAGAGCGGGACCCCGTCCATCCACTCGGTCACGAGGATCTGCTCCGACTGGTGCACGACCGCAGGCACCACCACGTCGGGATCGTCGGCGAACTCCTCCGCGTGCTTCTGCTGGGCCTCCGCCTCCAGGGCGTAGTCCAGCTCCTCGGCGACCCGGTCCCGCATCTCGGTGATCAGCGGCTTGATGTCCATGCCGGGGACGAGCGGGCCGAGCAGCCGGGCGAAGCGGCTCAACTGCGCCAGGTCGGAGAGCAGCGCCTCCCCGGCGCCCGGGTACTGCACCTTCACGGCGACCTCGCGCCCGTCGTGCCACACGGCCCGGTGCACCTGTCCGATCGAGGCCGCCGCGGCGGGCTTCTCCTCGAACTCCAGGAACAGCTCCCGCCATTCCTCGCCCAGCCGCTCGGTCAGGACGGCGTGCACCGTCCGCGTCGGCATCGGCGGCGCCGCGTCCTGGAGTTTCGTGAGCGCCGCCCGGTACGGGCCGGCCACGTCCTCCGGGAGCGCGGACTCGAAGACGGACAGGGCCTGCCCGAGCTTCATGGCCCCGCCCTTGAGCTCCCCGAGCACCTTGAACAACTGCTCGGCCGTGCGCTGCTGGAGCTCGCGGGCGACGATCTCCGCCGATCTGCCGCCGATCCGTTTGCCCAGGCCCCAGGTGGCCCGGCCCGCGAAGCCCAGTGGCAACGCGGCCAACTTGGCGGTCCGGGTGACCGCCTTCCGGGGAAGATCAGACATGCGCCCCTCCAAATCCCAGACTGCCGTGCCGCGCAGGGCGGTTACCCCGCCATTGTGTCCTGTGCTCCTCCGGCCGCGGAGGCGCGTACCCCTTCTCGTCCGCGCGCTGCCCCGCAGGGACAGGCCGGGTGCGGTTCCAGACGCTCCGCCCGCCACTCGAGCACCGGCAGTGACGCCTCCCAGCGGGTGCCCGTGCTCGCCGGGAGGTCGCCGTCCAGAAAGGCCAGCGCGTGGGCGGCGGCGAGGCCCGCCACGGCCGTCGCGAGGCCCAGGTCGCAGGCGGGCAGCGGATGCGGGGCGCCGGAGCGCCACTGGGCGAGCAGCCGGGGCCAGACCGGCTCCCGGTCGGTCCGCGCCTCCTGGAGACACCGCGCGCAGGCGGTGCCGCCCGGCAGCACGAGCGGCCCGACCGTCCCCGTCGCCTCCAGGACGCCGGCGTACAGGTGGGGGGTGCCGGTGGCGATCCACCGCTCGGCGGGGACGGGATCGGGGACGTACGCGCCGAGCCCGTCCCGAGGCGTCACCACGACGAGTGACACCCCGACCCCTCCGGGTCCCTCACCCGCTCCGCTCCGTCCCGCCGCTGACGAGGTGCTCGACGAGCCTCGACCGCTCCGGCCTCCCGACGCCGCCCCACTCGACGAGCCCGCCCCCCTCGACGAGCCCGCCCCACTCGACGAGCCCGGTCCGCCGCGGCCGGGCCGCCAGCGGCCGACCATGCGGCGGGCCGCCGTCGCCCGGCGCTCGCCGACGGACTCGGCCGACAGTCCGCCCGGGGCGGTCTCCCAGGGCTCGACCCGGCCCGAGTCCACCACCTCGACCATGCCGACCCCCGCCGCCGAGAGGAGCGCCGCCACCGTCGCCCCCACCCGCCCGGCGCCCCGGACCTGGACCCGCAGGGCCCGCCGGGCCACCAGGATCCGTACCGCCCGCTCCGGCTCGGGGTGGACCACGGAGAGGGAGGCCAGGTCGGCGCGGAGCGGATCGAGGGCCGTGTCGACCGCGCCGGCCGCCGGACCTGTCCTGCCGGGCCGTCCGGCCCCGGCGTCGGCGAGCAGGCCGGCCGACGCGAGGCGGCGGACGAGCGCGTCCAGGCGTCCGTCCGGCAGGCCGCGCGCCCGCGCCTCGGCCCGCAGCAGCTCGGTCCCGCGGGTGCCGTCGAGCAGTCCGAGCAGTGCTTCCGTGTCCTGGTCGACGGGGTCGAGCACCACCGCGTGCGCGGGGGTGACCCCGAACTGGACGCGGCGCAGGCTCCGCCAGGCCCGCCGCAGTGCCGGTTTCACCATCGGATGCATTTCCCCGCCCCCGCCCTCGTCGCGACCCGCATTCCTGATCGACGACGTCGTGATCGACAACTCCAAGATCGACAACGGCTCTTTCGCCGTCCGAGGTGAGAATGCCCCGCCGTCGACGCGGCCGCCGAAAGTTGTCCACAGGCGAGGGGATTAGTCATTCGAATGGTGCGGAGCAGGGCCGGATCGCTCCCGAAACCACTCGACGGACGGGACTTCCCCCGCCGCCAGCGGGTAACGTCGGGGCCGTGCCCGCCGATCCACAGCGCAGCGTGACCGACTCCCCGCACCGCGGTGCGGGGACGAGTGCGGTCGAGGTCCGCAGAAGCCCACGGCGGAGGAGAACCGTCTCGGCCTACCGCGAGGGCGACCGGACCATCGTGCTCATCCCGGCCCGGATGTCCGAGGCGGAGGAGCGCCGCTGGGTCGGCGTCATGCTCGACAAGCTCGCCGCGCAGGAGAGCCGCAGCGTCCTCGGGGACCGTGAGCTGACCGAGCGGGCGACGCGCCTCTCCGAGCAGTACTTCGGCGGCAGGGCCCGCCCCCGCTCCGTGCGCTGGGTCACCAACCAGAACACCCGCTGGGGCTCCTGCACCCCCTCCGAGGGCAGTATCCGGCTCTCCCACCGGCTCCAGGGCATGCCGGAGTACGTCGTCGACTACGTCCTCCTGCACGAGCTGGCCCATCTGCTCGTTCCCGGGCACGGCCCCCGGTTCTGGCGGCTCCTGGAGGCGTACCCCCGCACCGAGCGGGCGCGCGGCTATCTCGAGGGCGTGGTCGCCGCCGAGCGGCTGCCGCACCTCCCCGGCGCCCGCGAGGAGTGACGGCGCCGGTACGCGCGCGAGAGCGGGTTTCCCGATTCCGTACCGAAAACGACCTGCCCTGTCTCAATGTCGTACTCAGCGGCTAGCCTGGCGCGAGCAATCGCCATTCGGGATGGGGGACGGTCGTTACGCATGGCCAGGGAATTCCAACGCGGCCACAAGGCCAAGATCAGTGATCTCACCGCGGGAACCGATCTGTACGTGGGCGTGCAGATCTCGGCACCCGGGTTGACCTTCGACATCAGCTGCTTCGGGCTCGACGCGGAGGAGCGGCTCTCCGACGACCGCTACTTCGTCTTCTTCAACCAGCCGAAGACTCCCGAGGAGTCCGTCCAGCTGCTCGGCACGCAGTCCGGTGACACCGAGTCGTTCCGTGTCACCCTCGACCGCATCCCCGCCTCCATCCACAAGCTGTCGTTCACCGCGACGATCGACGGCGCCGGCCAGATGTCCCAGGTCGGCCCCGGGCACCTGCGGATCGTGGCGGGCGGCGAGGAAGTCGCCCGGTACTCCTTCACGGGCGCGGAGTTCAGCACCGAACGCGCGGTGATGCTCGGCGACTTCTACCTCAAGGACGTGTGGCGGTTCGCCGCCGTCGGCCAGGGCTTCGACGGCGGTCTCGACGCGCTCCTGCGGAACTTCGGCGGCGAGGTCGCCGAGGAGGAGCCGGCCGCGCAGCAGCAGGCCGCGGCCCCCGGCTTCGCCCCGCCGCCGCAGGCGGCGACGCCCCCGGCGTTCGGCGCACCCGCGGCCCCGGCCCCCGCGCCGGCCTTCGGCGCGCCCGCACCCGCGGCCCCCGCGCCCGCGTTCGGCGCGCCGCAGGCGCCCCCGCCCGCACCCGCGCAGCCGGTGCACACGGCGCCGACGATGGTGGCCCCGATGGCACCCGCGCCGGTCCCGCCGCCCGCCCCGGCCCCCGGTCCGTACGGGCAGCCGCCGCAGCCGCCCCAGTACGGCCAGGTCCCGGGCCAGCCGCCCGGCCAGTACCCCGGGCAGGTCCCGGGCCAGGCCCCCGGCGGCTACCCCGGCCAGGCCCCCGGCCACGGCCAGCCGCCGCAGGCGCCGTACGGGCAGGCCGCCCCCGCCCCGTACGGGCAGCAGCCGCCGCCGTACGGGCAGCAGCCCGGCGTCCCGCAGGGCGTCCCGGCGACCGGCGCGGGACTCGCGGCCGCGCTCGCGCCGTACAAGGAGACCGCCACCGGCGTCCGCTGGACCCCGCAGAACCAGCAGCTCATGCGGGTCGACCTCGCCATGGGCGGCACGCCCGTCCTCGCCCGGCAGGGCGCCATGGTCATGTACCAGGGCAAGGTCGACTTCTCCCACAAGGGCGCGGGCTTCGCGGGCCGGATCGTCGGCAACGCCACCGGCCAGGAGATGCAGCTGATGCGCTGCACCGGCCGCGGTCAGCTCTTCCTCGCCGAGGAAGGCGCCCATCTGCACCCGATCGAGCTCCAGGGCGACGGCATCTGCGTCTCCGCCGAGAACGTCCTCGCGTTCGACGAGTCCCTGCAGTACGAGGTGCGGCGCATCGAGGGCCACGGCATCCCCGGCGGCGCCCTGTTCACCATGCAGTTCCAGGGCACCGGCACCGTCGTCGTGAAGACCCACGGCGTCCCCGTGGTGCTGCCCGTCACGCCGACGACCTTCGCCGACTGCAACGCCGTCGTCGCCTGGTCGTCCGCGTCCCAGGTCATCCTCTCCAGCCAGGTCCGGCTCCGGCGCAACGCCTACCCCGGCCACAGCGGAGAGACGGTGAACCTCCAGTTCCGGGGCGCCCCCGGCAACTTCATCGTCGTCCAGCCCTACGAGGTCTGAGGGAGCCCGAAGTCATGAACCAGCAACTCGCGGGCTACGCCCCGACCCCCGTCGCGGCCCGGATGGAGAACCACGGCCGCACCATGCTCAAGGTGGCCATGGCCTCCGGCCAGGACCTCTACGCCAGGACCGGCTCGATGGTCTCCTACGAGGGATACATCACCTACGAGCCCAACCCGCCCGCCGCCCGCCAGGTCGCCAAGCAGTGGGCCACCGGCGAGGGCGCGCCGATCATGAAGTGCTCCGGCGACGGGCTGCTCTACCTCGCGGACTACGGCGCCGACGTCGTCGTGATCAACCTTCAGAACGACTCGATCTCGGTCAACGGCACCAACCTGCTCGCCTTCGACGCCCACCTCCAGTGGGGCGTCGAGCAGGTCAAGGGCCTCGCCAAGTTCGCCGGCCAGGGCCTGTTCAACGTGGAGATCGCGGGCACCGGCTGGGTCGCGCTGACCTCGCGCGGCACGCCGATCGTCGTCGACTGCGGCCGCGGCGACGACGAGACGTACGTCGACCCCGACGCGCTCGTCGCCTGGTCGCCGTCGCTCAAGGTCAAGGGCAAGCGCAGCTTCAAGGCGTCCTCCCTCATCGGGCGGGGCAGCGGCGAGGCGTTCCAGATGGCCTTCTCCGGACAGGGCATCGTCGTCGTACAGCCGAGCGAGGACAGCACCGACCGCCTGCGGGTCCGGGGCTGAGGGGAAGCGAGAACACACCATGCAGAGCCCGCTTTTCAACCACGCGGAACAGCAGAGCCAGGAGCGGTACGTCCTCCAGAACCCGCAGCTCCTGCGGGTCAGCCTCACCGGGCAGGACGACATCCTCGCCCGCAAGGGCGCCATGGTCGCGTACCAGGGGCTCGTCGACTTCGACGGCGAGTACAAGACCCCGAGCCAGCGGCGGGCGCAGGCCCGCACCGGTGAGGGTCTCGACCTGATGCGCTGCTCCGGCCAGGGCACGGTCTACTTCGCCAACCTCGCCCAGTACGTCCACGTCGTGGAGGTCGAGCAGGAGGGCCTGACCGTCGACAGCGCGTACGTCCTGGCGCTCGACTCGACCCTCAACACCGAGGTCATCGCCGTCGACAGCCAGTACGGCATCTCCGGCTCCGGCAAGTACCAGCTCAACATCTCCGGCCGTGGCAAGGTCGCCCTGATGACCTCGGGGCAGCCACTGATGATGCTGGTCACGCCCGACAAGTACGTCAGTGTCGACGCGGACGCGATCGTCGCCTGGTCCACCGGGCTTCGTGTCCAGATGCAGGCGCAGACGCACAACTCCAGCATCCGCAGCCGTCGCGGCGACACCGGCGAGGGCTGGGAGCTCAGCTTCCTCGGCCAGGGCTTCGCGCTCGTCCAACCCAGCGAGGTCATGCCTCCGCAGCACGCGGCCATCGGGCAGGGCGTCGCCGCCCAGTTCGGTGCCGGACAGCACGGCTCCCACGCCCAGAACCAGAACAACGCCTGGAACTGAGCACGGGACACGGAGGAGGGGCGGTCGCATCGGCGACCGCCCCTCACCCGTGTCCCGCCGAAGCCGGGCACTCCTACAGGCGCTGGAGCGTGCCCTCCAGGAGACGGGCCACGGACGTGTCCGCCACGCCCGCCACCTCCTCGTACGCGAACCAGCGCAGGTCCAGCGACTCCTCGCTGATCGCCGCCACCGCCCCCGCCGGGGCGAGCGCCGCGTACTGCACGTCCAGATGCCAGTGGCAGGGCGCCGGGATCGGATGCCGGTCGAGCCGCACCGGACCGCCCGGCAGCAGGCTCAGGCCCGCGATCCCCGACTCCTCCGTCGCCTCCCGCAGCGCGGCCGCCTCCACCGTCGCATCGCCCGGCTCGCAGTGACCGCCCATCTGCAGCCACATGCCCAGCTTCCGGTGCAGGGTCAGGAGCACCCGGCCCCGCTCCGGATCGACCACCAGCGCGCTGCTGGTGAGATGACCGGCCCCGCACGGCTTGTACATGCCGTCGGGATGGGCGTCCAGATGATCCAGATAGAGCTGCCGGAGCTCCTCCTGGCCCCCGTACTCCTTCAGTACGAGGACCGCGTCGTCGTGGAGGCTCACTCCTTGCCGTCCCCGGCCCCGTCCTCCGGGGTGTCGCCCTTCGCCGCCTCACCGAGCATCTTGTCCAGCTCGGAGAAGTCGAGGTGCTCGCGGTGCACGAAACCGTCCGGGTCGTCCAGGTCCGTCGCCGTCGGCAGCATGTCCGGGTGCTCCCACAGACCGTCCCGGCCGTCGACCCCGCGCGCGTCCGTCAGCGAGGCCCACAGGCGCGCCGCGTCCCGCAGCCGCCGCGGACGCAGCTCCAGACCGATCAGGGTCGCGAACGTCTGCTCGGCGGGACCACCCGAGGCCCGGCGCCGGCGCAGCGTCTCGCGCAGCGCGTCCGCCGAGGTCAGCCGCGACTTGGCGGCCTCGTGGACCACCGCGTCCACCCAGCCCTCGACCAGCGCGAGCGCCGTCTCCAGACGGGCCAGGGCCGCCTTCTGCTGCGGGGTGTCCTCCGGCTGGAACATGCCCTGCTGGAGCGCCTCCTGAAGCTGCTCCGGGTGCGTCGGGTCGAGCTGACCCACCGCCTCCTCCAGCTTCGAGGTGTCGACCTTGATCCCGCGCGCGTACCCCTCGACCGCACCGAAGAGGTGCGCCCGCAGCCACGGCACATGCGCGAAGAGACGCTGGTGGGCGGCCTCCCGCAGGGCCAGGTAGAGCCGCACCTCGTCCGAGGGCACGCCCAGGTCCTTGCCGAAGGCCTCGATGTTCAGCGGCAGCAGCGCGGCGCGGTTGGCGGGGCCGAGCGGCAGACCGACGTCGGTCGAACCGACGACCTCACCCGCGAGCGCGCCCACGGCCTGCCCGATCTGCTGGCCGAACATGGCGCCGCCCATGGAGCGCATCATGCCGATCAGCGGGCCGGCCATGGCCTGCATCTCCTCCGGCAGGACATCGCCCATCGCCGCGCCGACCCGCTCCGCGACCGGGTCCACCAGCTGCTGCCACGCGGGCAGCGTCGCTTCGACCCACTCCGCGCGGCTCCACGCCACCGCCGTGTTCGCCCCGGAGGGCAGCGAGGTGACCTGGTCGAGCCACAGGTCGGCGAGGCGCACGGCCTCCTCGACCGCGGACTTCTCCGCCGGGCCCACGCTGGCGTCCTTGGTGCCGTCGGCGGTGCCCTGGGCCACCACCTGGCGCGCGATCTGCTTGGCCATGTCCCAGTTCACGGGACCGCCCTCGTAGCTCAGCATCTGGCCGAGCTGCTGGAAGGCCGCACCCAGGTCGTTGGGGTTCAGCGAGCCGAACATCGCCGCGAACGGGTTGTCCGCTCCGCCCTGACCGCTCATCCCGCCCATGCCGGGCAGGCCGCCGAAACCGAACGGGTTCGCCCCGAACGGGTTGCCGCCCTGGCCACCGGACCCCTGGCCACCTCCGGCGGGGTCCTTCTTCTTGCCTTCGTCGCCGTCCTCCGGCTCCTCCGGCGGAAGGCCGAATCCGAATGGGGTGTCACTCACAGGTTTCCTCGGCTCTTCGGGCCGCCGGCCTCTGCCGACGGCGACTGCCCGTTACACCACACCAGCGTAGGTGGTGTCCCGCCGGTCGGGCCGGGCTCGCGGCGTCTGGCACGCACGCTCGCGGCGTTGTCGTCGGTCGCCAACGCTCCGCGTTGACTCCCTCCTCCGCCTTGCGATCGCACGCACCAGACGCCGCTCCCTGATCCGGCCCGACCGGCGGGACACCACCCGACATCCGGGCCGGAAATGGGCTCGGTGCTCCGCCGGGCCGTGCCCTGCGGCAGGATGGACGCCACCTGGTCCGTACGCGTCATGCGCGTACGTACTGAAGACAACCGCTGGAGACGCCCGGTGAGTTCCCCAGATCCTCAGGTTCGCGGAGCGCGAAACCACTCAACCCGCTCCGCCGCGCGTGACCCCGTCGTCGCGGTCACCGGCGCCGCGTCCGGCGTCGGTGACCTGCTGACCCGGCGCCTCGCCGCCTCCGACGAGATCAAGAAGGTCGTCGCGATCGACGAGCGCCGGGGCGAGGTCGCCGAGGCGCAGTGGCACATCCTCGACGTGCGCGATCCGGCCATCGCCGAGAAGCTGCGCGGCGCGGACGTGGTCGTGCACCTCGCCGTCGACCTCGACCTGGAGACCGACCCCGCGGCCCGGACGGCCTACAACGTGCGCGGCACGCAGACCGTGCTGACCGCCGCGGCGGCCGCCGGCGTCCACCGGGTGGTGCTCTGCACCTCCGCGATGGTCTACGGCGCCCTGCCCGACAACGACGTCCCGCTCTCCGAGGACGCCGAGCTCAGGGCCACCGCGGAGGCCACCGGCGTGGGCGACATGCTGGAGATCGAGCGCCTCGGCCGCCGGGCGCCCCGCGCGCACCCCGGCCTCCACGTCACCGTCGTCCGCCCGGCCGTCCTCGTCGGCGGTACGGACACGGCGCTGACCCGCTACTTCGAGTCGCCCCGGCTGCTCGTCGTCGCCGGGTCGCGGCCGACCTGGCAGTTCTGCCATGTCGAGGACCTGGTCAGCGCCCTGGAGTACGCGGCTCTCGAGAAGGTCGACGGGGAGTTCGCGGTCGGCTGCGAGGGCTGGCTCGAGCAGGAGGAGGTCGAGGAGCTCTCCGGGGTCCGGCGCATGGAGCTGCCCTCCGCCGTCGCCCTCGGCGCGGCGGCCCGCCTCCACCGCATCGGGCTCACCCCGTCCCCCGCGGGCGACCTCGCCTACACGATGCACCCCTGGGTGGTGAGCGTGGGGCGGCTGCACGACGCCGGCTGGCGGCCGAAGTGGACGAACGAGGAGGTCCTCGCGGCGCTCCTGGAGGAGGTCCAGGGCCGTCACACGGTCGCCGGCCGCCGCCTGGGCCGCAAGGACGCCACGGCGGCCGGCGCGGCGGGCGCGACGGTGGCGCTGCTCGGTACGGCGGCGCTCGTCCGCCAGATGCGGAAGCGACGCGGCATCTGACCGGCGGCAGCTGCCTGGGGCAGCCGTCTGTAGGACCCTCCTACAGGCGGCGGCGTCCGCCGGTCGAATCCGCTATTCCGGGATCACGCGCGCGTACGGCACGATGGACGCATGGCACCGACGTCTGACCACCCCGGCGAGCAGGCCGCCGCCGATCCGATCAAGCTCCTCGCGATCCGGGAGACCCCGCTCTCCCTCGACGAGGTCTTCCAGGCGGTCGGCGACGACGCCTCCGGCGGTACGACGCTCTTCGTCGGCACCGTGCGCAACCACGACGGCGGCGCCGACGTCGACGCGCTGGGCTACTCCTGCCACCCCACGGCCGAGGCGGAGATGCGCCGGGTCGCGGAGAAGGTCGTCGCCGACTACCCGGTGCGCGCGCTCGCCGCCGTGCACCGCGTGGGCGATCTCCGGGTGGGTGACCTCGCGGTCGTCGTCGCCGTCTCCTGCCCGCACCGCGGAGAGGCCTTCGAGGCCTGCCGCAAGCTCATCGACGACCTCAAGCACGAGGTCCCCATCTGGAAGCACCAGACCTTCTCGGACGGCACCGAAGAGTGGGTAGGCGCTTGTTGAGCTGAGGCGCAAGCCGACCCGCCGACACCCTGTAGCCGAACGCCCGATTTGCGTAACCGGCCCCCAAGCGCGAGCGTTGACCTCACAGATGACACAGTCTGCTGATCAACTCACTGGGGATGGGAGGTCGAGATGGCAGCACTGGCCTGGTTGCTGATTCCGCTTTTCGCAGTCGTCGGCGCGGCGATATGGGGAAGCTGGGCTTCGAGGAACAAGACGATAGGTGACGTGGCCGAACTCGCCGGTTACGCACGTTTCCGGGACGCGATGGAACGCTCCCACACCACGACCCTCGATTCCGCTCCGCTCGAGCGTGAGCCGGCCGCCGCCGCCGGCGGGGTCACCACCTCGCCGTCGAGCTGACTCCGGCCGCTGCTCATACGGACCCGCCCCACGGGTGCACCTACGGACGAGTCCCGTACTGTCGTTCCATGCCACGCCGCACCGCGACGATGCTCGCCTCCACCCTGGTCCTGATCTGCCTGCTCATCGCGGGCGTTCTGATCCCGGTGCCGTACGCGGAGATGAGCCCCGGCCCCACGGTGAACACCCTCGGCGAGGCCAGGGGAGAGCCCGTACTGGACATCTCGGGGCGCAAGACGTACCCGACCGACGGGCACCTCAACATGACGACGGTCCGGGTCACCAGCGCGGACTACAAGATGAACGCCGTCGAGGCCGTGTACGGCTGGCTGGCCCACGACAACGTGGTGGTGCCGCACGACACGCTCTACCCGGACGGCAAGACCGAGGAGCAGTCGAGCCAGGAGAACGCCGAGGAGTTCACCCAGTCGCAGGAGAGCGCCAAGGTGGCCGCCCTCAAGGAGCTGGGGATCCCGGTGGTCTCCCGGGTGGTCGTCGGCACGGTGGTCAAGGGCTCGCCCTCCGAGGGCAAGCTGCACGCCGGGGACGTGATCAAGGCCGTGGACGGGGTGCCGATCGCCGCGCAGGCCGACGTCGCCAAGCAGGTCGTCAAGCGGAAGCCCGGCCAGGACGTCGAGTTCACGATCGTCCCCGCCAAGGAGGCGGCCGCCGCCGAGAAGGCCCGCAAGGAGCCGACCGTCACCCGGAAGGTGGTCATCACGACCACCACCTCGGAGGAGGGCGACCGGGCCGTCGTCGGCATCCAGGCCGGCACCGACCACGTGTTCCCGTTCACGATCGACATCAACCTGGCCGATGTCGGAGGCCCCAGCGCCGGGCTGATGTTCGCCCTCGGCATCGTCGACAAGCTCACCCCGGACAGCCTCACCGGCGGCCGGTTCGTGGCCGGCACCGGCACCATCGACGACGCCGGCCAGGTCGGCCCGATCGGCGGTATCGAGATGAAGCTCGTCGGCGCGCGGAACGCCGGCGCGGAGTACTTCCTCACCCCGGCCGACAACTGCGAGACCGCCGCGGCCGACATCCCCGAGGGGCTCACCCTCGTCAGGGTCGAGACCATCGACGACGCCACGAAGTCGCTCGAGAAGCTCCGCAAGGGCGACACGAAGTCCCTGCCGAGCTGCTCCAAGAGCTGAGAAGCCCAAAAAGCACGGACACACGCCGAAGGGGCGCCAGGTCGGACCGACCCGGCGCCCCTTCCCGTACGGGGGCGGGTCAGGACTCGAAGGTCGCCGTCAGCGCCTCGGCGAGGCCCGGCACCAGGTCGGGGCCCGTCAGGACCTCGGTCGCCGTGTCCTTCTCGCGCAGCCGGATCGCCGCCTCGCGGGCACCGCCGCGCAGCACCGCCACGGTCATCCGTACCTCCTGCCGGTCCGGGTGGGCGGCCACCCACTTGGCGAGCTGCTTCTCGTTCAGGCCCTGCGGGACCTGGGCCTCCGCCGACGGGGGCAGCATGAGCCGCTCCACCGTCATGGCGCAGCCGGCCACGCCCGCGGGCCAGGCGATCGTGCCGAGGAACTCGTCGAGGGGCTTCCCGCGCGGCAGCTTGTCCTGCTCGATCGGGGTGTAGGCGGTGGCATCGTCACCCAGGCCCAGCTGGGAGGCGAGCGCGGGTTCCTTGGCGCGCAGCCGTGCGGTGTCGACCAGGGCGAACAGGCGGGCCGGCTGGTCCCAGCCGAGGCCCGCGGCGTACTCGTCGATCTCGAGCACCGCGCGGGTGAGGGGGCTCGCGGCCATCGCCGGGCCGGAGGGGGAAACGTTGGACATGACCAACATCCTGCCTCCTCCACCCCGGAACACGGGAACTAGGTAAAGCCTCAGTAAGTTGCACCAGTGGGCTCTACGATCGCGGGGCCTGCTTTCAGACGCATCAACATCGAGGGGCGCACGTTGGCTTTCCAGATGCCGGACCGCGGCGGAGGCCCGACCGGGCCAAGGATGAGAGTCGGCCGGCCGTCCCGGCGGGCCCGTACCCTGCTCATGACACTCGGCGTGCTCGCCGTTCTGGCCATGGCGTTCGTGATGTTCGCCGGGTTCTGGACGGACTGGCTCTGGTACCGCTCGGTCAAGTACTCGACCGTGTTCACCACCACGCTGTGGACCAAGATCGGCCTGTTCGCCGTCTTCGGTCTGCTGATGGGGCTCGCCGTCGGCCTGAACATCTGGCTGGCGTACCGGCTGCGGCCGCCGCTCAGTGCGATGTCGCTGGAGCAGCAGAGTCTCGACCGGTACCGGATGGGTCTCGCCCCGTTCAAGAAGTGGGTGCTGCTCGCGGTCACCGCCCTGGTGGCGCTGATCGCCGGCGCCTCCGCCTCCGGTCAGTGGCGCACCTGGCTGATGTGGGTCAACGGTGTGAAGTTCGGCCAGAAGGACCCGCAGTTCGGGCTCGACGTGTCGTTCTACGCCTTCGACCTGCCCTGGTACCGCTTCCTGCTCGCGTTCGGCTTCGCCGCCGCCGTCCTGTCGCTGATCGCCGCCGCGCTCACGCACTACCTGTACGGCGGGCTCCGGGTCACCAGCCCGGGCGCGCGGGCGACCGCCGCCGCCACCGGGCACCTCTCGGTGCTGCTCGGCGTCTTCGTGTCGCTGAAGGCCGTGGCGTACTGGCTCGACCGGTACGGCCTGGCCGTGAAGTCCAGCGACTTCAAGGCCACCGGCAACTGGACGGGCCTGCGGTACGTCGACGCCAACGCGTACCTGCCGGCGAAGACCATCCTGTTCTGCATCGCCGCGATCTGCGCCGTGCTGTTCTTCGCGACGCTCTGGCGCCGCACCTGGCAGCTGCCGGTGATCGGCTTCGGCCTGATGGTGCTCTCCGCGGTCCTGATCGGCGGCCTCTACCCGGCCATCGTGCAGAAGTTCCAGGTCCAGCCGAACGAGCAGGCCAAGGAAGCGCCGTACATCCAGAAGAACATCGACGCGACCCGCAAGGCGTACGCGATCGACGGGACGAAGCCCGAGAACTACTCGGGCAAGTCGACGGTGAAGGCCAAGGACCAGCTGCGCACCGACGCCGACTCGGCGGCCGGCTACCGCGTCCTCGACCCGAACATCGTGTCGCCGACGTTCCAGCAGCTGGAGCAGAAGCGGAAGTACTACCAGTTCCCGACGACCCTGGACGTGGACCGCTACCAGGGCAAGGACACCGTCGTCGGTCTGCGTGAGCTCAACATCAAGGGCATCCCGAAGCGCAACTGGATCAACGACCACTTCACGTACACCCACGGCTACGGCGCGATCATGGCCTCGGGTACGCAGACGGACGCCAACGGCTCCCCGGTCTTCACCGAGGCCGGTCTGCCGACCACGGGGACCCTCGGCCCGTACCAGCAGCGGATCTACTACGGCGAGAAGACCGACCAGTACTCGATCGTGGGCGGCCCGCAGAAGGAGCTGGACTACGAGGAGAACGGCGAGAAGACCACCAGCTACGAGGGCAAGAGCGGGGTCAACCTCTCCAGCACCTTCAACCGCGCCGCGTACGCGGTGGCGTTCAGCGAGCCGCAGATCCTCTACTCGGGGGCCATCGGCGAGGGTTCGCGGATCCTCTACAACCGCACCCCCAAGGAGCGCGTCGAGGCCGTCGCGCCCTGGCTGACCATCGACGGCGACGCCTACCCGGCGGTCGTGAACGGCAAGATCCAGTGGATCATCGACGCCTACACGACGACCAACGGCTACCCGTACGCCTCGCGCACCACGCTCGGCGACACGACGGCCGACTCGCTGACCGTCGGCAACCAGCAGCGCGCGGTCGTCGCCCAGCAGAACCAGGTCAACTACATCCGCAACTCGGTGAAGGCCACCGTCGACGCGTACGACGGCACGGTCACCCTCTACGAGTGGGACACCCAGGACCCGGTCCTCAAGACCTGGATGAAGGCCTTCCCGGACACGGTCAAGCCGAAGTCCGAGATCAAGGGCGACCTCCTTGAGCACCTGCGGTACCCGCAAGACATGTTCAAGGTCCAGCGCGAGCTGCTGACCCGCTACCACGTCACCGACCCCGCGCAGTTCTACAGCGGCTCGGACGCCTGGCAGGTGCCGGACGACCCGACCAACAAGGACGGCAACGCGGTCCCGCCGTACTACCTGAGCATGAAGATGCCCGGGGACTCGGCGCAGCGCTTCTCGCTGACGACGACGTTCACGCCGAGCGGGCGGCCCAACCTGGGCGGCTTCATGGCGGTCGACGCCGACGCCACCAGCAAGGAGTACGGCCGGCTGAGACTGCTGCGGGTCACCGAGGACGTGCCGGGCCCGGCCCAGGTGCAGAGCAAGCTCAACGGTCTGCCCTCCGTCGCCACGTTCGTCCGGGACATGAAGGGCGCCGACTCCGACATCCAGTACGGCAACCTGCTGACCGTCCCGCTCGACGGCGGGTTCCTGTACGTGGAGCCGGTGTACGCCCAGGGACGCAACGCGCTCTACCCGCTCCTGAAGAAGGTCGCGGTGTCGTACGTGGACGCGGACCAGCCGGACGGTGACACGACCAAGGACACCACGGTGTTCGAGGACAACCTCACCCTGGCGCTCAACGCGGTCTTCGGGGTGGAGGCGCCCACCACACCGCCGTCCACCTCGCCCACGGACCCGCCGGGCACCACCCCGCCGCCGGTGTCGAACGACGCCGCGCTGAAGCAGGCGATCGCGGACGCGCAGAAGGCGTACGACGCGGGCGAGGCGGCGCTGCAGAAGGGCGACTGGACCGCGTACGGCAAGGCCCAGGACGAGCTCCAGGCGGCCCTCCAGAAGGCCGCGGAAGCCGGAGCGAAGCTCAAGGCGACGGGATCAGGCGGCTGACCTGAGGTTTTCCACCCCGCGTCCGTGGTACTGTTGGTTCACCGACGCGGGGTGGAGCAGCTCGGTAGCTCGCTGGGCTCATAACCCAGAGGTCGCAGGTTCAAATCCTGTCCCCGCTACTCAGAGGACGAGGGCCCGGATCCATAAGGATCCGGGCCCTCGTCGTGTGTCGGCGTGCATGGGGGGCCCGAAGAGCGGTAGGGAAGGGGCGAGTTGGCGTGAGTCGTGTTTGACTTGTCTCTCTGTGGGCATGTCGACAAAACGCTGAGTGACCTCACTGGCTGCGGTATACCAGGTGTGCTCGGGTTGCGGGTGGTGCGACGATGGTATTTATGGGGGACAGGGCAACTCTGTTGGAGACAGGGCGGTTTGTGCAGCGGCACGCCAGGAACGCCGCGGACGAGATCATCGAGGCAGTGGGGGCCGTCGATGCGGCCGTCGACACCACCGCCGAGACCGATCCCGACTCCGAGAACGAGACCGAGGTCGAGGCCCGCCACCGGCGCGCCGCCGAACACGGCGACCTCGACTCGATGAGCGCCCTCGGCGCCCTGCTGCTGCGCCGCGGCGACCTCGACGGCGCCGAGCCCTATCTGCGGGGCGCCACCGCCGAGGGCGACCGCGCCGCCGCGAACAACCTCGGGGTCCTGCTGCACCAGCGCGGATACGCCGAGGAGGCCGCCGGCTGGTGGCGGGTCGCCGCCGTCGCCGGCTCCGCGCCCGCCGCCCACGCCCTCGGCCGCCACCACCGCGAGCGCGGCGACGAACCGGCCGCCGAGTACTGGCTGCGCCAGGCCGCCGAGCAGGGCCACGCCCTCGGCGCGTACGCCCTCGCCGACCTCCTGGAGCACCGCAGCGACGTCGGCGCCGAGCGCTGGCTGCGCGCCGCCGCCGAACAGGGCCACCGCGAGGCCGCGTACCGGCTCGCCCTCGCCCTGGAACGCCGCGCCACCGAGACCACCCGCGGCCCGCACGAGACCGGGACCCGGCTGCGCGCCCCCGGCACGGGCGCCGTCGTGCCCACCGGCGCCGCCGCGACGGGAGCCGGAGCGGCCGCCGCCGGGCGTGCCGCCGCCGAGCCCGGCGGGGAGCCGACCGAGGCCGAGCAGTGGTTCCGGCAGGCCGCCGCGCGCGGCCACCGGCGGGCCGCGCTGCACCTCGGCGCGATCCTGGAGCACCGGGGCGAGCTCAAGGAGGCCGGCCGCTGGTACCTCAGCTCCGCCAAGGAGGGCGAGGCCAAGGCGGCCTGCGCGCTCGGTTTCCTGCTCCGTGACGCGGGCGACGAGGAGAGCGCCGCCGTGTGGTGGCTGCGGGCCGCCCAGGACGGCGACGGCAACGCCGCCAACGCCCTCGGCGCGCTGCACGCGGCCCGGGGCGAGCAGCAGACCGCCGAGCGCTGGTACCGGGCCGCCATGGACGCGGGCGACGTGAACGGGGCGTACAACCTCGGGCTGCTCTGCGCCGCCCAGGACCGCATCCCGCAGGCCGAGCAGTGGTACCGGCGCGCCGCCTACGCGGGCCACCGCGAGGCGGCGAACGCGCTCGCCGTGCTGCTCCTCCAGGCCGGCGACGCCAACGGCGCGGAGCCCTGGTTCTCCAAGGCCGCCGAGGCGGGCAGCGTGGACGCCGCCTTCAACCTGGGTATCCTCCACGCGGGCCGTGACGACGACCGTACGGCCCTCGTCTGGTACGAGCGGGCCGCGGCCGCCGGGCACACCGAGGCGGCCCTCCAGGTCGGCATCGCGGCCCTCCGCGACGGCGACGAGCGGACCGCCGAGCGGCACCTGCGCTGCGCGGCCGGCGGCGGCAGCGCCGAGGCCGCCTTCCGGCTCGCCTCGGTACTCGACGCGCGTCGCCCCGACCCCGGCCCCGCCGTCCTCGGCGCGTCCCGGGAGGAGAAGACCGAGTGCGAGGAGTGGTACGAGCGGGCCGCCCAGCAGGGGCACCGGCGCGCCCAGGTCCGGGTCGGCATGCTCGCCGCCGGGCGGGGCGACCTGGCGGAGGCCGACCGCTGGTACCGCGAGGCGGCGGAGGCGGGCAGCCGCAACGGCGCCTTCAACCTCGGGCTGCTCCTCGCCCGCGAGGGCAGCGAGCGCGAGGCCGCCCTCTGGTGGACCCGGGCCGCCCGGGCCGGCCATGGCCGCGCCGCCCTCCGGCTCGCGCTGCTCGCGGCGCGGCGCGGGGAGCTCACCGAGGGGCGCCGCTGGTGCGCCCGCGCGGTGGAGCTGGGCCCTGCGGAGGTCGCCGAGAGGGCGGCCCGGCTGAGCGAGGCGCTGCACCAGGAGCTCACCGCGTGACGGCCGGCCGGCCCCCGCGCCAACGGATTTGCGCTGGTCGGGGGCCGTCCCGTAGAGTCAGGTTCACCGACGCGGGGTGGAGCAGCTCGGTAGCTCGCTGGGCTCATAACCCAGAGGTCGCAGGTTCAAATCCTGTCCCCGCTACTCAGTAGCAACGAAGGCCCGGATCCGATTTCGATCGGATCCGGGCCTTCGTCGTACGGCAGTGGCAGACGGAAAAGCCCCCGCGGGAGCGGGGGCTTTTCCGTGCGGTCGGTCGTGTCAGGCCGTCGTCGCGCAGCTCGGGCAGATGCCCCGGTACGTGACCTCGACGTTGGAGATCGTGAAGCCGAAGCGCTCGGTGTCGGGCAGGTCCGCCATCGGGTCGCCGCCCGGGTGGACGTCGCGGATCGCGCCGCAGCGGCCGCAGACCAGGTGCTGGTGCGGCCGGTGGGCGTTGGGGTCGTAGCGCTTGGCGCGTCCGTCGGTCGCCACCTCGATGACCTCACCGAGGGTGACCATCTCGCCCAGCGTGTTGTAGACGGTCGCGCGCGAGATCTCGGGGAGACGCGTCACCGCGCGCGCGTGGACCTCGTCGGCGGTCAGGTGTACGTGATCTCCGTCGAGGACCTCGGCCACGACACGCCGCTGCGCGGTCATCCGCCAGCCGCGTCCGCGCAGTCGTTCCAACAGGTCACTCATGGGGGCCAGCCTAACAGTCACGGGACCGGGATCCCGAACGGGTGTGACTTTGGAAGTTCACTTGACTTAGACATTGTCTATCGTAGGATCTGAACCGGCATCGGCCAAGGGCTTCACCCGGCCCGGCCGAAGGACAGGACTCGCAGTAATGACGCAGGAGGCGCACGTGACGCAGGGACCGCTCACCACGGAGGCCGGCGCGCCGGTCGCCGACAACCAGAACAGCGAGACGGCGGGCGTCGGCGGTCCGGTCCTCGTGCAGGACCAGCTCCTCCTGGAGAAGCTCGCCCACTTCAACCGTGAGCGCATCCCGGAGCGCGTCGTCCACGCGCGCGGTGCGGGCGCCTACGGCACCTTCACGCTCACCCGTGACGTCTCGCAGTGGACGCGTGCCGCGTTCCTCTCCGAGGTCGGCAAGGAGACCGAGACCTTCCTGCGCTTCTCCACCGTCGCGGGCAACCTCGGCGCGGCCGACGCGGTCCGCGACCCCCGCGGCTGGGCGCTGAAGTTCTACACCGAAGAGGGCAACTACGACCTCGTCGGCAACAACACCCCGGTGTTCTTCATCAAGGACGCCATCAAGTTCCCCGACTTCATCCACACCCAGAAGCGCGACCCGTACACGGGCTCGCAGGAGGCGGACAACGTCTGGGACTTCTGGGGCCTCTCCCCGGAGTCGACCCACCAGGTGACCTGGCTCTTCGGCGACCGCGGCATCCCCGCCTCGTACCGTCACATGGACGGCTTCGGCTCGCACACGTTCCAGTGGAACAACGAGGCCGGCGAGGTCTTCTGGGTCAAGTACCACTTCAAGACCGACCAGGGCATCAAGAACCTCACCCAGGACGAGGCCAACCGCCTCGCGGGCGAGGACCCCGACTCGCACCAGCGCGACCTGCGCGAGGCCATCGAGCGCGGTGACTTCCCGAGCTGGACCGTGCAGGTCCAGATCATGCCGGCGGCCGAGGCGGCGAACTACCGCTTCAACCCGTTCGACCTCACCAAGGTGTGGCCGCACGCGGACTACCCGCCGATCGAGATCGGCAAGCTGGAGCTCAACCGCAACCCGGAGAACGTCTTCGCCGAGGTCGAGCAGTCCATCTTCAGCCCGGCGCACTTCGTGCCCGGCATCGGTCCGTCCCCGGACAAGATGCTCCAGGGCCGTCTCTTCGCCTACGGCGACGCCCACCGCTACCGCGTCGGCATCAACGCCGACCACCTGCCGGTGAACCGCCCGCACGCCACCGAGGCGCGCACCCACTCCCGTGACGGCTTCCTCTACGACGGCCGCCACAAGGGCGCGAAGAACTACGAGCCGAACAGCTTCGGCGGCCCCCACCAGATCGACCGCCCGCTGTGGCAGTCGGTCCCGGTGACGGGTGTGACCGGTGACCACGAGGCCCCGATCCACTCCGAGGACAACGACTTCGTGCAGGCGGGCAACCTCTACCGCCTGATGTCGGAGGACGAGAAGAGCCGACTGATCGACAACCTGTCGGGCTTCATCGCCAAGGTCTCGCGCGACGACATCGCCGAGCGGGCCATCAACAACTTCCGCCAGGCGGACGGTGACTTCGGCAAGCGGCTGGAGGCCGCGGTCCAGGCCCTGCGCGGCTGAGGGCTCTTGTCGTAGGGAGAGCGGGGCCGGATTTCCGTACGGGATCCGGCCCCGCTCTCGCGTATCCGGGCGGGTGGTTCAGCCGGCGACGCTGTGCACCGGGATCCAGCAGCGGATGATGTCGCGTACGGAGACGATGCCGACGGGCCCCCGGTCGTCGAGGACGACGAGGTGGCGGAAGCCGCCGTGGGTCATGGCCTCGGCCGCCTCCGACAGAGTCCAGGTGGGGGCGGCGAAGACGACGTCGCGGGTGGTGTGGGAACCCGCGGTCTCCACGTCGGGATCCTGGTCGACGGCGAGGGAGTTGAGGATGTCGCGCTCGGTGAGGATGCCGAGCCCGCCGGCGTCGGTGTCGAGGACGACGGCCGCGCCGACGCGGCGCGCCGACATCAGCCGGGCCGCCTGGCGGAGGGTGTGGGCAGGGCCGATGGTGAGGACCACCGAACTCATGGCGTCGCGAACGAGCATGGACGGAGCCACCTCCTTGGTGAACCGCCCCATGGGAATCGGTTCACAAGTTCACAAGTGGGGGGATTGTGAGCGTGGCACCGAGCGGGAGGTCTGACAAGGGGGCGCGCGAGGCGCGCCCGGGTGGTGTCGGCGGCGCTCAGCCCTCCGCGTTCTCCTGGTTGAGGTAGCTCAGCAGCTCACCGTGGAGCAGACCGTTCGACGCCGCGGCGTTGCCGCTGTGCGGTCCGTGCCGGCCGTCGAGGCCCGTGTACGTACCGCCCGCCTCCTGCACCACGACAGCCACCGCCGCCATGTCCCACAGCGACAGCTCCGGCTCCGCGCAGATGTCCACGGAACCCTCCGCGACCATCATGTACGGCCAGAAGTCGCCGTACGCCCGGGTCCGCCAGCACGCGCGCGTGAGGTCCAGGAAGCCGTCGAGCCGGCCGTGCTCCTCCCAGCCGCTCAGCGAGGAGTACGCGAAGGAGGCGTCCTCCAGGGTGGCGACCTTCGAGACCCCGATCCGGGTCGCCGAGGCCAGACTGCGCCCGGTGTACGCGCCCAGGCCCTTCGCCGCCCACCAGCGCCGGCCGAGCGCCGGGGCCGACACGACGCCGACCACCGGCTGGAACCCGGTCTCCCCGGCCTCCATCAGCGCGATCAGGGTCGCCCAGACCGGCACCCCGCGCACGTAGTTCTTCGTCCCGTCGATCGGGTCGATCACCCAGCGGCGCGGGCCCGAGCCCTCCACGCCGTACTCCTCGCCCAGGATCGCGTCACGCGGCCTGGCCCGCTGGAGCTGACCCCGGATCAGCTCCTCGGCCGCCTTGTCGGCCTCGCTCACCGGAGTCATGTCCGGCTTCGTCTCGACCTTGAGGTCGAGCGCCTGGAAACGGTCCATGGTGGCGGCGTCGGCGGCATCCGCGAGGACATGGGCGAGACGCAGATCATCGTGGTAGTCGGCCATGGTCGGCACTCTATCTCCGCGCGATCACCGAACGGAGAACCGTCCACGGGCGGCCTTGACAGGGCGTGAGCGGCTGTCGACGCTGGGCGGAGAACCGTTCCCTCCCGGAGGTGCCGATGGCGACCGCCCGCGAGGCCCTGCTCGACGCCGCGCTCGCCGCGCTCGCGCACCGGCCCTGGTCCGCCGTGCGCATGGCGGACCTCGCCGCGGCCGCCCGGGTCTCCCGGCAGACCCTCTACAACGAGTTCGGCAGCAAGGAGGGGCTCGCCCGCGCCCTGGTGCGGCGGGAGGCCGACGCCTATCTCCACGGTGTACGACGGCTGCTCGCCGCCCCGGCCCCGCCCGAGCGGAACCTGGCCGCCGTCGCCGAGTGGATCGTGGCCAGGGCCGCCACCCGCCCCGTGCTCCGGGCCCTGCTCACCGGCGCCTGGGACGCGCGGCTGCCGGCGCCGAGGCCCGCCAGGTCCGGCGCCCGCCCCGCGGCCGTCCCCGCCCAGCGCCGCGCCGACGAGGGGCCGCCCGCGCCGGGCGAGCTGGTCGCGGCGACCGTGGCCTGCGCGGACGAGCGGTGGGCGGCGGGCTGCGAACTCGCCGTCCGGCTCGCCCTCAGCCATGTCGTGGCGCCCGTCGTCCCCTACGCGCGCGTGGCGGGGCAGGGCGGGGGCGGTCAGTGCGAGGAGCCGGAGAGTTGGAGTCCGATGACCCCGAGGATCACGAGCGTGATCGAGACGATCTTGAGCGTGGAGACCAGGTCACCGAGGAAGACCATGCCGTAGATCGCCGTCCCGGCCGCGCCGATCCCGGTCCACACGGCGTACGCGGGGCCCACGTCGAGCTTCCGCAGCGCGAGGGTGAGGAGACCGAAGCTGCCCAGGGCGAAGGTCGCGAAGGCGATCGTCGGCCAGAGCCGGGTGAATCCGTGCGAGAGCTTCAGACAGACCGCGAATCCGGTCTCCAGGATGCCTGCGACCACCACCAGCAGCCACGCCATCGAAAGTGCCTCCCACGCCGTCGGTGACTGCTTCGTCGCACTTGGTGCGATTATGCACATACCCACCGTGGTCGGCCGTGAACGCGGGCGGCTCAGTCGCCCTCGCGGCGCTCCCGGGTCGCGAGCAGCCGCCGCAGTGAGACCAGGCGCGCCGGATCGGCGTGCCCGTCCGCCACCCACGCGTCGAGCGCGCAGTCCGGCTCGTCGTGGCTGCACGCGCGCGGGCAGCCCTCCGTACCCGCTACGAGCTCGGGGAAGGCGAGGATCACCCGGGACGGATCGACGTGGTGCAGGCCGAAGGAGCGCACGCCCGGGGTGTCGATGACCCAGCCGCCCTCCTTGTCGTCCAGCGGCAGCGCGAGCGCCGAGGTCGTGGTGTGCCGGCCACGGCCGGTGACCGCGTTGACCACGCCCGTCGTCCGTCGCCTGTCCGGCGGGACCAGGGCGTTGACCAGGGTCGTCTTGCCGACGCCGGAGTGCCCCACGAACGCGGTGGTCCGCCCCTTGAGGTGCTCGTGGACCCGCTCGGCCGCGACGCCGTCCACGAACTCGTCGCGCGTGGTCACCACGTACGGCACACCCAGCGCCCCGTACATGTCGAGGAGCGTGTCCGGCGACGCCAGGTCGGACTTCGTGAGGACGAGCAGCGGGGTGAGACCGCCGTCGTACGCGGCGACCAGACAGCGGTCGATCAGCCGGGGGCGCGGCTCGGGGTCGGCGAGCGCGGTGACGATCGCCAGCTGGTCGGCGTTGGCGACGACCACCCGCTCGTACGGGTCGTCGTCGTCGGCCGTTCGGCGCAGCACCGAGGTGCGCTCGCCGATCCGCACGATCCGGGCCAGCGTGTCCCGCTCGCCCGACAGGTCGCCGACGATCTGGACCCGGTCGCCGACCACGGCGGCCTTGCGGCCCAGTTCGCGCGCCTTCATCGCCGTCACGAACCGGTCGTCGACCAGACAGGTCAGCCGGCCCCGGTCGACGGTGAGGACCATGCCCTCGACGGCGTCCTCGTGCTTCGGGCGGATGGTCGTACGGGGACGGGTGCCCTTGCGGTTGGGCCGCTGGCGGATGTCGTCCTCGTCGGTGTTCTTGCCGTAGCGCCGCATGGTTCAGGCCCCGAGCATTTCGGTCCACATCCTCGGGAAGTCCGGCAAGGTCTTCGCCGTCGTCGCCACGTCCTCGATCTCCACGCCCTCGACCGCGAGGCCGATGATCGCGCCCGCCGTCGCCATGCGGTGGTCGTGGTACGTGTGGAAGACACCGCCGTGCAGCGGGCGCGGCCGGATGTGCAGACCGTCCTCGGTCTCGGTCACATCGCCGCCCAGCTCGTTGATCTCCTTGGTGAGCGCCGCGAGCCGGTCCGTCTCGTGCAGTCGCAGATGGGCGACCCCGCGCAGGGTCGACGGGGAGTCCGCGAGGGCCGCGACCGCCGCGATGCCCGGCGTCAGCTCGCCGACCTCGCCGAGGTCCACGTCGATGCCGTGGATCCGGCCCGTACCGGTGAACGTCAGACCCGCCTCGGTCAGCTCGCAGGAACCACCCATCTCGGTGAAGATCTCCCGCAGCGCGTCACCGGGCTGGGTGGTCCGCGCGGGCCAGTCCGGGACCGTCACCCGGCCACCGGTCACCAGCGCGGCCGCCAGGAACGGCTGCGCGTTCGACAGGTCCGGCTCGACGACCAGGTCCCGGCCGCGCAGCGCGGACGGGGTCACCCGCCACACGTCGGGCGCGCCGCCGTGCTCCGGTTCGTCGACCTGGGCGCCGACCGCGCGCAGCATGTCGACCGTCATCCGGATGTGCGGCAGCGAGGGAAGCCGCGTGCCCACGTGCCGTACCTCGACGCCCTGGTTGAAACGGGCTCCGGACAGCAGCAGGGCGCTGACGAACTGGGACGACGAGGAGGCGTCGATCTCGACCGTCCCGCCGTCGAGGCCACCGGCGCCGTGCACGGTGAGGGGCAGCGCGCCCCGGCCGTCGTCGTCGATACGGGCCCCGAGCGCGCGCAGCGCGTCGATCACACCGTGCAGCGGGCGCTCGTGGGAGCGGGGGTCGCCGTCGAAGCGCACCGGGCCTTCGGCGAGTGCCGCGACCGGCGGCAGGAAGCGCATGACCGTACCGGCGTTGCCGACGTCGACGGTCGCGGGCCCGTGCAGCTGCGCCGGGATGATCCGCCAGGCCTCGCCCGAGCCGTCGGGGTCGCCCGCGGCGGAGGAGCTGGACGACACGGTCTCCTCGATCCGCACGCCGAGGGTACGGAGCGCCTCGGCCATCAGGAGGGTGTCCCGGGAGCGCAGCGGGCGCCGCAGCCAGCCGGGCTCGGAGGCGAGCGCGGCGAGGACCAGGGCCCGGTTGGTGACCGACTTCGAGCCGGGCACGGTGACGGTCGCGTCGACGGCGCCGCGCGCGTACGGAGCGGGCCAGAGGTCGGTGGACGGATCGGTGTGCGCGGAAGCAGCTGCGGTCATGGAACTCACTGTACGGGGGAGTCAGTAGCGCAGGAGCCAGCGCCCGCCGCCGATCAGGGCGCAGATCGAGACCGCGTGGAAGAAGAACAGCCACACCCCGGCGGGCACATGGGTGAGCCGCGCCAGCTGGTCCGCGTCCGAGTCGCCGGTGCCGCCCCGGCGCCGTTTCGCCTGGAGCTCGAAGGCCGGGCGTACGCCGCCGAGGAGCAGGAACCAGACCACCGCGTAGGCGAAGGCCGACTGGACGTCGGGGCCGGTCAGCCAGGAGACGAGGAGGAAGGTGGCGCCCGTCAGGAGGACGGTGAGGATCCCGTACGCGTTGCGGACCATCACGAGCATCGCGAGGAGCAGCGCGGTCGCGACCCACAGCAGCAGGGTGACCCGGTGGGTGCCGAGCAGGGCGGCGCCGCCGAGGCCGAGCAGCGGGGCCGCGGGGTAGCCGGCGGCCAGGGTGAGGACCACGCCGACGCCGGTCGGGCGGCCCCGGCTCACCGTCAGTCCGCTGGTGTCCGAGTGCAGCCGGATCGCTTCGAGACGCCGGCCGGTGGCGAGGGCGAGGAGGCCGTGGCCGCCCTCGTGGGCGATGGTGATCGCGTTGCGGGCCAGGAGCCAGACGCGGCGGGGCACGGTGACGGCGAGGGCGGCGACGCCGGTGGCTATCACCAGCCACTCGGCCGGCGCGTCCTGCGGGCTGAAGAGGTCCATGTCTCGGGCCGCTCCTCGGGGGGTCGGGGATCGTGGCAGTCTGGCACGTATGTGCGGACGGTATGCGGCGAGTCGGCGGCCCGAGGACCTGGTCGACGCCTTCGGTATTGAGAAGTGGGAGCCGGAGGAGACCCTGGCCCCCGACTGGAACGTGGCCCCGACCAAAGAGGTCTGGGCCGTTCTGGAGCGTCCTGTGAAAGACGCGGATTCGCCGCGTCCGGTTCGCCAGCTCCGCGCATTGAAATGGGGACTCGTACCGTCCTGGTCGAAGTCGCCGGAGGGCGCCGCCCGGATGATCAACGCGCGCGCGGAGACCGTGGACGAGAAGCCCTCCTTCAAACGGGCCTTCGCGGCCCGCCGCTGCATCCTGCCCGCCGACGGCTACTACGAGTGGGTGACCGCGGCGGGGGAGCGCGACCTGGAGGTCGAGGGGAAGAAGAAGCGGCCCCGGAAGCAGCCGTACTTCGTGACCCCGGCGGACGGCTCGGTCTTCGCCATGGCCGGGCTCTACGAGTTCTGGCGCGACCGGACCCTGCCCGACGGCGACCCCTCGGCGTGGTGGGTGACCTGCTCGGTGATCACCACAGAGGCGGAGACCGGACCGCTGGGCGTGGCCCCCGCCGATGGCCCGCACTCGCTCGCCGACATCCACCCCCGGATGCCCCTGATGCTCACCGAGGACCGCTGGGACGCCTGGCTCGACCCGGCGCGCACCGACCCGGAGGAACTGCGCGGCCTGCTCGCCCCGCCGCCCGGGGGACTCATGCGGGCCTACCCCGTGGCCACCGCCGTCAGCAACGTCCGCAACAACGGACCCGAACTCCTCACCGAGCTGGAGGGCCCGGAGGTCGGCACGCTGTTCTGACCGTCCGACCAGGCCAAGGGGACGGCCGGGCGGCAAGATGATCCCGTGACCGACGTGACACAGAACGAGACCGTTTCCACCGACGCCGGTGAGGCCCGCGTCACCTGGTACGAGGGGACGGAGCCCTGGGCCGTCCTCGCCCTCGGCCACGGCGCCGGCGGCGGCATCGAGGCCCGCGACCTCCGGGCCCTGGCCGCCGCGCTCCCCGCGAAGGGCGTGACCGTCGCCCTCGTCGAGCAGCCCTGGCGGGTCGCCGGCAAGAAGGTCGCCCCCGCCCCCAAGACCCTGGACACCGGCTGGCGCGGCCTCTGGCCCGCCCTCGCCCGGCCCGGCCTCCCGGTGATCGCCGGCGGCCGCAGCGCCGGCGCCCGCGTCGCCTGCCGTACCGGCCGGGACCTCGGCGCGCTCGCCGTCCTCGCGCTGAGCTTCCCGCTGCACCCCCCGGGGAAGCCCGAGAAGTCCCGCGCCGACGAGCTCCTCGGCACCGGCCTGCCGACGCTCGTCGTCCAGGGCGGCAACGACCCCTTCGGACGGCCGGAGGAGTACCCGGAAGGCCCGTACGAGCTCGTCGAGGTCCCGTACGGCGACCACGGCTTCGCCCTGCCCAAGCGCGCGCCCCTCGGCCAGGACGAGGCCATGGAGCTGCTCGCGGACGCGGTCGCCGCGTGGATCACCGGCCTGCGCCGAACACCCCGCCCGTAGCGGGAATGTGGAACGGGGGGCCGCTGTTGTCGAGAGCGTCGGTGTGAGAGCAATGGAAGAGGTGTCCGTCGTATGGGTTCGACCATCTGCCCGGAGCGTGCGCAGGCCGCTGACCTCGACTGGACAGTCCTGCCCGCCCCCAAGGGCGCCCAGATTCGGGCGGCGGGCGGAGCGGTTCCTCGTCTATCCTCCGAAACGAGCGGGTCCGCCCTCGGGCTCGCCGCCGCGCTGGAGGAGGTGGGTCCGGTCACTGGGACCGACACAGGGACCGACGACGGCCCCGAGGAGACGACCGAGGAGCGCAACGCGCGCTTCGAGCGGGACGCCCTCGGCTACCTCGACCAGATGTACTCGGCCGCGCTGCGCATGACGCGCAACCCCGCGGACGCGGAGGACCTCGTGCAGGAGACGTACGCCAAGGCGTACGGATCCTTCCACCAGTTCCGCGAGGGCACGAACCTCAAGGCGTGGCTGTACCGCATCCTCACGAACACCTTCATCAACTCGTACCGCAAGAAGCAGCGTGAGCCCCAGCGCAGCGCCGCCGAGGAGATCGAGGACTGGCAGCTCGCCCGCGCCGAGTCGCACATGTCGACCGGGCTGCGCTCCGCCGAGTCGCAGGCGCTCGACCACCTCCCGGACTCCGACGTGAAGGAAGCGCTCCAGGCGATTCCCGAGGAGTTCCGCATCGCCGTCTATCTCGCGGATGTCGAGGGCTTTGCGTACAAGGAGATCGCGGACATCATGGGGACACCCATCGGTACGGTGATGTCCCGACTGCACCGGGGCCGCCGCCAGCTGCGCGGCATGCTCGAGGACTACGCCCGCGACCGCGGGCTGGTACCCGCGGGCGCCGGAGAGTCGTCGAACGATCTGAAAGGCTCGGGCTCATGAGCTGCGGAGAGCCGCACGAGACGGATTGCTCAGAGGTCCTGGATCATCTCTACGAGTTTCTCGACAAAGAGATGCCCGACAGCGACTGCACCAAGTTCGAGGTGCACTTCGAGGAGTGCTCCCCGTGCCTGGAGAAGTACGGCCTCGAACAGGCGGTGAAGAAGCTCGTCAAGCGCTGCTGCGGCAGTGACGACGTCCCCACCGACCTGCGGTCCAAGGTCATGGGCCGGATCGACCTCATCCGCTCCGGGCACCCTGTGCCCGAGCAGGAGATCACGGCGGTCCTCCCGACGACGCCGGCACCGCAGGAGTAGGACCCCTCCGGCAGAGGGAACGGAGGCCGTCGCGGCACGAACGCGGCGGCCTTCGCCGTAAGTCAGCTTGTATCACCCGATGGTGCGAATCAGCGCCGGAGTGCCGCCCCCGGCCGCCCCGCTCGCTAGCGTGACCCGCGTGATGGGCGTGAAGGTCATTCCACGGGCGGCCCGCGTGTACATCGGCTGCGCCCTGCTCGGCGCCGGGGCCTGCGCCCTGCCCGCGCTGCACCCCGGCGCGTCCACCCCCTGGAGCACGGTCGCGCTCCTCGCCGCCCTGTACGCGCTCTGCGAGCTGCCCGCCCGCTGCCCGCTCCTCGGCCGCGCGTTCGGCGGCTCCGTCCCCATGGGCACCGGCTCCTTCTTCCCCGTCCTCCTCGCCGCCGCCCTGCTCCTGCCACCCGCCGCCGCCGCACTCGCCGCCCTGCCCGGAAGCCTCCTCACGCGCGTCGACGAACCCCCGGCCGCGCCCCGCCGCGCCTGGCGCGCAGCCGCCACGGCCCTCGCCGTCTGGGCCGCCGCGCGGACCGCGGGAGCCCTCGGCGGCACCGACGCCCTCGGACACGGGCCCGACACCCCCGACTTCCCGTACGCCCTGCTCCCCGCCGGCGCCGCCGCGCTCACCTTCTGCCTCGTCCTCACCGCCCTCGACGGCGGCATCCGCGCCACCGCCGACGGGCTGCCCCCGCGGGCCGCCTGGCGCGGCCTCCTCGGCCGGGCACTCGCCCCGCACGCCGTGCACGGCCTCGCCGGACTGATGATGGCCGTCCTCTGGCGCAGCACCTACGGGCCCGTCTCGGCGCTCTTCGTGCTCCTCCCCATGTACATCTCCTGCTGGGTCTTCGCCCAGTACCACCGCGAACGGGCCGCCCACCAGGCCACCATCCGCGCCCTCGTCCAGGCCGTCGACATCAAGGACCGCTACACCCGCGGCCACAGCGAACGCGTCGGCCACGCCTCCGTCCTGATCGCCCGTGAGCTCGGCATGGCCGAGGACCGGCTCGACGTCGTACGGTTCGCCGGCATCCTCCACGACGTCGGCAAACTCGGCGTCCCCACCCGCGTCCTCCGCAAGGACGGCCCGCTCACCCCCGAAGAGCGCCGGGTCATCGAACTGCACCCGGAGTACGGGCACGAGATGGTCCGGGGCATCGGCTTCCTCGGCGAGGCGCGCGGCGCGATCCTCCACCACCACGAACGCATGGACGGCACCGGCTACCCGTACGGGCTGCGCGGCGAGGAGATCCCCGAGTTCGCCCGGGTGGTCGCCGTCGCCGACGCCTTCGACGCCATGACCTCCACCCGCTCCTACAGCCGGGCCCGCCCCGTCCCCACCGCCGTCGCCGAACTCCAGCGGTGCGCGGGCCGCCACTTCGACCCCCGGATGGTCGCCGCGCTCGTCCGCGCCCTTGACCGGCACGGCTGGCAGTCCGCCGCCACCGCCGACGAGACACCCCCACGGCCCGACCCGCTGCCGCCGCCCCGCGAGGCGGACGCCACACGGCCCGCCTGGTCGAAGGAGCGCGCGTGAGGCCCGGAGCCGTCACCGCCGGCGCCGTCCACGGCGCCGCCCTGCTGCTGAGCCTCGCCGGCTTCGCCTCCACCCTCTGGTACGGAGTCGCCGAACCCGGCAACGCCCTCGCCTTCGGCACCCTCGTCGTCCTCGGCGAGCTCACCCGCTGGGGCGCCGCCCCCGGCGAACGCGAACCGGCGCCCCTCGCCGCCGCCGGAGCCCTCGCCTACGCCCTCCTCGGGGCGAGCGCCGGCACCGCCACCACCCACGGCGTCCTCCAGATCGTCGCCGTCGTCGTCGCCGCGGGACTCGCCGGAATCGTCCCCCACCTCGCCCGGGGCCGGGGCCCAGGCCCCGACCACCATGCCCGCCGCGTCCTCACCGTCGCCTTCGCCGCGCTCTGCTTCCAGCCCCTCTACAACTCCGGGCTCGTCGTCGAGCACCTCGGCCAGGGCCCGCCGTACGCCCTCTTCCTGCTCCTCCTCCTCGTCCTCACCGCCCTCTGCGACGCGGTCCTCGCCGCGCTCCTGCTCCGCGCCCGCACCGGATTCCCGTACGGCCCCCTCCTCCGCGACGAACTCCGCGCCCTCCTCGGCATCGGCTCCGCCGTCTGCGCCACCGGCGCCGTCATGGCCCTCGGCGTGGCCGCCGCCGGGCTCTGGGCACTGCCCGTGCTCGCCGTGCCGCTGCTCCTCACCCAGGTCTCCTTCCGGCGGTACGCGGCCGTCCGCACCGTCAACCGGCAGACCATCGCCTCCCTCGCCCGCGCCACCGAGATCGCCGGCTTCACCCCGCCCGGCCACACCCGCCGGGTCGCCGCCCTCAGCACGGCCGTCGGCCGGGAGCTCGGCCTCTCCGGGGCCGAGCTGACCGTCCTGGAGCAGGCGGCGCTCATGCACGACATCGGGCAGCTCTCCCTCGTCGACCCCGTCGACGGCGGCGCCACCGCACTCCTCCCGGCCGAGGAGCAGCGTCGGATCGCCCTCCTGGGCGGCGAGGTCGTCCGCAGGACCGGCGTCCCGGCGGCCGTCGCCGTGATCGTGGAACGGCAGGCCGATCCGTACCGCGAGCAGCCGCTGCCCGCCCGGATCGTCCGCGCCGTGAACGCCTACGACGACCTCGCGGGCGGCGAGAGCGCGGGCGCCGCCCTCGACGCCCTGGAGCGGCTCCGGCTCGGCACCGCCCGCGACTATCACCCGGATGTCGTCGAATGCCTGGCCAGGGTCCTGGCACGGGGCGGAGCCGCGGGGATGACCTCCGTCGTCACGGGGTAACCCATGGGTAATGAGCGCGCGTCCGACCGGGCATGGTTGGATGCGAACAAGAGGGTGAAGCGACCGGCAGGCGGGAATCGTGAAGATCTTCGGGAAGGTACGGCATCGGCCCTCCGCCTCGTGGCGGCAGGCCACCGACCGCGCGTTCACGCTGATCGGCGACGGACGGTACGAGGACGCGGGCGCGCTGCTGACGCGTGCGGCGGATCTGGAACCCTGGCTCTCCGAGTCCTGGTTCAACCTGGCACTGCTGCACAAGTTCCGGCACGACTGGGAGCAGGCCCGGGCCGCCGGGCTCCGCGCGGTCGCGCTGCTCGACAAGGAGAGCGGCGCCCCCGACTGGTGGAACGTCGGGATCGCCGCCACCGCGCTCCAGGACTGGCCGCTGGCCCGCCGCGCCTGGCAGGCGTACGGCCTCAAGGTCCCCGGCGCCGCCTCCGGCACCGGCGAGCCCGCCGGGATGGAGCTGGGCAGCGCCGCCGTCCGCCTCTCGCCCGAGGGCGAGGCCGAGGTCGTCTGGGGCCGCCGGCTCGACCCGGCCCGGATCGAGGTCCTCTCCATCCCGCTGCCGTCCTCGGGCCGCCGCTGGGGCGAGGTCGTCCTCCACGACGGCGTGCCGAACGGCGAGCGGACCACCACCGCCGGACCCTCCTACCCGGTCTTCGACGAGATCGAGCTGTGGGCCCCCTCACCCGTCCCCACCTGGGTGGTCCTCCTGGAGGCGGCCACCGAGGCCGACCGGGACGCCCTGGAACAGCTCGCCGCGGAGGCCGGATTCGCCGCCGAGGACTGGTCGTCCTCCGTGCGGCTGCTCTGCCGTGCCTGCTCCGAGTCGACCATGCCGAGCGCCGAGGGCGAGGGCGAGCACTCCGACCCGCACGACCACAGCGAGCCGGGGCATCCCGGGCCGCTCGGCCACCGCTCGCCCGGCGAGCTGTGGGTCCCGGAGCGGGAGTGCGGCCTCGCGGCGCCCGCGGGCCTGGTGCGCGGGCTCCTGGACGGCTGGGTGGCGGACAGCCCGGACAGCCGCGAGTGGCGGGATCTCGAAGAGGTCTGCTGAGTCTTCCCTCGTGGGCCCGTAGGCTGTCCTCCGACGGAATCGGGTTTTCAGAAGGGCGCGGCCGGACATGGCGCAGCAGGAGACGGACGAGCAGACGCAGACCAACGACGGTTTCGTCGTGGACACGGAGGACTGCGAGGCGCGCGAGCTCGCCCACCGCGAGCGCGGCACCGCCCGCCCGATCACGGTGGTCGGCAACCCGGTCCTCCACAAGGAGTGCAAGGACGTCACCGAGTTCGACGACGAGCTCGCGGCGCTCATCGACGACATGTTCGCCAGCCAGAAGGCCGCCGAGGGCGTGGGCCTGGCCGCCAACCAGATCGGTGTGGACCTCAAGGTCTTCGTCTACGACTGCCCCGACGACGAGGGCGTCCGCCACACGGGCGTCGTCGTCAACCCGGTCCTGACGGAGCTGTCGGCCGATCAGCGCGTCCTGGACGAGTCCAACGAGGGCTGCCTGTCCGTGCCGACCGCCTACGCCGAGCTGGCCCGCCCCGACTACGCGGAGGTCCACGGCCAGGACGCCCAGGGCAACCCGATCAAGGTCCGCGGCACCGGTTACTTCGCCCGCTGCCTCCAGCACGAGACGGACCACCTGTACGGCTACCTGTACATCGACCGCCTCTCCAAGCGCGACCGCAAGGACGCCCTCCGCCAGATGGAAGAGGGCACCCCGCGCTACGAGACGGTGCCGAACGCCTGATCACCTGCTGTTACGCGTACATGCGGCGCGGGGGGGGGGGGGGGGGGGCGGGCGGGCCGGGGGGCGGGGGGGGGGGGGGGGGGGCGGGGGGGCGCCCCCCCCCCCACCCCCCAACCCCCCCACAAACAAAAGAA
>NZ_JBIWIO010000001.1:0-24624 GCF_044764665.1 Streptomyces sp. NPDC093795 | reverse complement strand
GCCCACCCCATCCCCCGCCCCCCGCTTTATTTTGGTGGCCCCCCGGCTATCGTCGTGGGGCCCCCCGCCGGGTGGGGGGGGGTTTGGGGGGGGGGGGGGGGGCCCCCGGCCCCCCCCCGCCCCCCGCGCCGTTCGCGTTGGCGAGCCTGACTCAAACGTTCCCGCCTGCGTAGTCACCCATCGCCACGTCGTCGCAGAATGTCTCCCAGAACCCCGCCCGCACAACTGCAGACCCGTCGAGGACTGAGATGAGCTCGCGAAGCTCGTCCGCCACCTCTTGGCAGCTCTCCTCTTCGTCGGCCTCGTAGAAAGGGAAGCGCGCGATCGTAGCCGTGACACAGCGATGGAAGGAAGCCAGGTCTCTGTTGACATGGCTGAAGCTTGCTGACGCGATGTGAGGGGTGTGCACCACGTGGCGGGTGGCTACGTCGATACCAATTCTTCCGAAGAAGCCACTCGCTCCGAAGAGGACCAGCCCGCCCTCACCGATCCCACCCATGAAGGCCGCTTCATTCAGCGCCCGGTACTCATAGCCGATCAACCCTGCGGGGACACCGATCTCCTGGATATCCGCAGCGATCCGGGCAGGGACTTCGGGAGCGGCACCCATATGGATCACGGTGTATTCAGGCTCGGGCAACTGCGGCAGGGAATGGCTCACGGGAAGATGTGCCCCTCGCTGTTCTCGCCGTCGTAGCGCTGCGAGATCTTTGCCCCCTTGCGGAGTCTCCGCAGTTCTGATCCCAAGCGCCGCTGCCGGACGGCTGGCACCGGCCGGACCATCACGTCTCCTCCTCGATGCGATCTGCTGCCGTGCCGTGCTCAGAGCTTGCGGCGGTCTCGTCACGATACGCACACTCAAGGTGCTACGTCCCTCGATCGCATGTATTCGATGAAGAGAGTGGCGGAAGGCGATGAATCGCACTCAGCGTCAATCGTCAGCGCGGACAACCATGCGCAAGTTGAGATGAGTTGGCGAACTTGGGGCGCTGAGTGGCTCTGGAGCGGGAGAGGGACATGAGGAGCGAGAAGAGAATGGAAAGCAGCCTGCGTACAGACTCATGGGCGCGAATGAGTCCGGCGTCGTACTGGGCTCCCCACCCAAGTCTTGCCGATTCGCTGGCTCTTGGGCGTGACTTTGACGAATGGCTGGCTGGGCGGATTCCCGTCGCGTCCTACGCGCGCGTGAGTCGTGATGCCGCAGGCGATGGACGCGGCGTCGGGCGTCAGCACCTGAACAATGACGACGCGGCCGCCGGACTGGGCTGGGCTGTTGTCTACCGCTTCACGGACAACGGCGTCACGGCCTCAGACCCCTGCGTCGAGCGGGCCGCATTCCTTCACCTGCTCCGTGCCTTGAGGGCGAGGCAGACGGCCGAGGGATTCTCCGTCTGCGGGCTCATCGCGGTCGAGGAGGAGCGGCTCGCTCGCCTGCAGGACGACTACGCGCTTCTGTGTCGGGCGTTGACCATGGATGAAGACGGATGCCTGTACCTGGTGGACGTGGAGCAACTTGTCGACGTGGCTGCCGAGATGGAGGCTCCTCGCGGTAGGAAGCCAGGGCAGGCGCGACAGGTCGAGTCGGACCGCGCGAGCCGTCGTCGGCGTCGCTCCGTGCGGGACCACGCTCATGAGGGGCGTGGATCGGGAGGGTCACGCCGGTTCGGTTGGTACGGGCCCGATGCGACAACAGGGCGCTCGACAAACACGGTTCTGGACCCCGATGAGTCGGGGTATCTGCGCTCTGCGATCGACATGGCACTTGCCGGAACATCCTGGACGGCGATCATTGACTGGCTCACGGAGGAGTCGGTGCCAACGGTCCGGGGGAGCAGGTGGGCCGTGGACACCGTGCAGTCGATGGTCACGAATCCGGCGATCTGCGGGTACCGCATGGTGTCGGGGGAACTCGTCCGGGACAGGACCTCGGGGCGGCCGGTTGTCGGCGGATGGCAGACGGTGGCAACGCCTGAGGAGTGGCTGAGGTTGGTGGAGCGGTGCGACCGCTGGCATTCACCGGACCGCACGCGGGCCGGCTACAAGCAGGCTTACGCAGCGCGCTTGGCGGAGCTGGGGACGGCGCGGAGCGCGCAGGAACGGAGGGAGCAGGCGGACCGTGGGCGCAAGTACCTGCTCTCCGGGTTCCTGCGCTGCGGCTACGCAGCCGACGGCGATTCGATCTGCGGCTGCAAGATGGGAGGGCAACCTCCGCGTGGCACGAACAAGCACCCTTCGTACAGGTGCGTAGCAGCGAAGTGCCGGAAAGTCGGGCGGCGTACCGACCTCGTGGACGCGCACGTCGAGGCGGTGGCGCTGCGCGTGCTGGAGGAGAGATACCGCGACACGGCCCCCGATGAGTCTGCATTCCTGGCGGAGGATCAGGTGGCCAGGCTGCGGGCATGTGAGAACCCCACCGATCTGACCCGTATGCAGTTACGCGATCTCGAAGAGGACCGGAGGAGCTTCTACGCCCAGCAGGCTGACAGGAATCTACTGGCTCGATTCGCGCCGGAACGCTGGAACTCGTACGACATCAGGCAGAAGCGATTGGCTCTTGCCGCGGTGGTCGAGTCAGTGGTGATTCGGCCGGTCCCTGAGGGCCGGACCAGGAACGCACCCTTCGATCCGGCCCTTGTCGAGGTCACGCTGAAGGAGCATTGACGGATGAGGGCTGCCTCCGCGGTGTGTGAGCGGGGCAGCCCTCATCCGTGCCGGTGCTAGAAGTCCTCGTCCAGGTCCACCGAGCCCTCGACCGCCACCTGGTAGGCGGACGGGCGGCGCTCGAAGAAGTTCGTCAGCTCCTGGACGCCCTGGAGCTCCATGAAGGAGAAGGGGTTGCCGGAGCCGTAGACGGGTGAGAGGCCGAGACGTACGAGGCGCTGGTCGGCGACGCACTGGAGGTACTCGCGCATCGACTCGGTGTTCATGCCGGGCAGGCCGTCGCCGCACAGGTCGCGGCCGAACTGCAGCTCCGCTTCGACGGCTTCCTTGATCATGTCGGTGATCTGTCGGCCGAGTTCGTCGTCGAAGAGCTCCGGCTCTTCCTCCCTGACGGTGTCGACGAACGCGAAGGCAGCGTCCATGTGGCAGCTTTCGTCCCGGAACACCCAGTTGGTGCCGGTCGCCAGGCCGTGCAGGAGGCCGCGGGAGCGGAACCAGTAGACGTACGCGAAGGCGCCGTAGAAGAACAGGCCCTCGATGCACGCGGCGAAGCAGATCAGGTTCAGGAGGAAGCGGCGGCGGTCGGCCTGGGTTTCCAGGCGGTCGATCTTCTCGACCGAGTCCATCCAGCGGAAGCAGAACTGCGCCTTCTCGCGGATCGAGGGGATCTCCTCGACCGCGTCGAACGCGGCCGCGCGGTCGTCCGGGTCGGGGAGGTAGGTGTCGAGCAGCGTCAGATAGAACTGGACGTGCACAGCCTCCTCGAACAGCTGGCGCGACAGGTACAGGCGCGCCTCGGGGGAGTTGATGTGCTTGTAGAGCGTGAGGACCAGGTTGTTCGAGACGATCGAGTCGCCCGTCGCGAAGAAAGCGACCAGGCGGCCGATCATGTGCTGCTCGCCCGGGGTCAGCTTGGCGAGGTCGGCGACGTCCGAGTGGAGGTCGACCTCCTCCACGGTCCAGGTGTTCTTGATCGCGTCGCGGTAGCGCTCGTAGAAGTCCGGGTAGCGCATCGGACGGAGGGTCAGTTCGAAGCCCGGGTCGAGGAGGTTCTTGTTCTCGGTGGTGCTCATTACTGGCAGGCCTCGCAGGACTCGGGGTTTTCGAGGGAGCAGGCGAGGGCGTCCGCGTCGGGGGTCGCCTGCTGTACGGGGATGGTGGCGGCCACGGTCGACGCCTGCGCCGCGCGGGCGATCCGGGTCGCCGGGCGGGAGCGCAGGTAGTACGTCGTCTTCAGGCCCTGCTTCCAGGCGTACGCGTACATCGACGACAGCTTGCCGATGGTCGGGGTTTCGAGGAAGAGGTTCAGGGACTGCGACTGGTCCAGGAACGGCGTACGGGCGGCCGCCATGTCGATCAGGCCGCGCTGCGGGATCTCCCACGCCGTGCGGTACAGCTCGCGGACCTCGGCCGGGACCCAGGTGAAGCCGGCGACGGAGCCGTTGGCTTCGCGCAGGGCCTCGCGGGTCTGCGCGTCCCACACGCCGAGCCTCTTCAGCTCGTCGACCAGGTACGAGTTGACCTGGAGGAACTCGCCGGAGAGCGTCTCGCGCTTGAAGAGGTTGGAGACCTGCGGCTCGATGCACTCGTAGACGCCGGCGATCGAGGCGATGGTCGCCGTCGGCGCGATGGCGAGGAGGAGCGAGTTGCGCATGCCGGTCGACGCGATGCGCTCGCGCAGCGCCGTCCAGCGCTCCGGCCAGTTCAGCTCGACGTCGTAGTGGTCGGGGTGCAGGACACCCCGGGCCGTACGGGTCTTCTCCCAGGCCGGCAGCGGGCCGTTGCGCTCGGCGAGGTCGGCCGAGGCTTCGTAGGCCGCCAGCATGATGCGCTCGGCGATCTTCGTCGACAGGGCGCGGGCCTCCGCCGAGTCGAACGGCAGCTTCAGCTGGAAGAAGACGTCCTGGAGGCCCATCGCGCCCAGGCCCACCGGCCGCCAGCGGGCGTTGGAGCGGCCCGCCTGCTCGGTCGGGTAGAAGTTGATGTCGACGACCCGGTCGAGGAACGTGACGGCGGTGCGGACGGTCGCGTCGAGGCGCTCCCAGTCGATGTCCGAACCCACCACGAACGCGCCGAGGTTGACCGAGCCCAGGTTGCAGACGGCCGTCTCGCCGTCGTTCGTGACCTCGATGATCTCGGTGCACAGGTTGGAGGAGTGGACGACCGTGCCGGGCTCGGCGGTCTGGTTCGCCGTACGGTTCGAGGCGTCCTTGAAGGTCATCCAGCCGTTGCCGGTCTGGGCCAGGGTCCGCATCATCCGGCCGTACAGGTCGCGGGCCGGCATCGTCTTGCGGGCCAGGCCCTTCGCCTCGGCGGCGCGGTAGGCGGCGTCGAACTCCTCGCCCCACAGGTCGACCAGCTCGGGGACGTCCGCCGGGGAGAACAGCGACCAGTCGGCGTCGGCGTTGACCCGGCGCATGAACTCGTCCGGGATCCAGTGCGCCAGGTTCAGGTTGTGCGTACGGCGCTGGTCCTCGCCCGTGTTGTCGCGGAGCTCCAGGAACTCCTCGATGTCCGCGTGCCAGGTCTCCAGGTAGACGGCGGCGGCGCCCTTGCGGCGGCCGCCCTGGTTCACGGCGGCGACGGAGGCGTCGAGGGTCTTCAGGAACGGCACGATGCCGTTGGAGTGCCCGTTGGTGCCGCGGATCAGCGAACCGCGGGCCCGGATGCGGGAGTACGAGAGGCCGATGCCGCCCGCGTGCTTCGAGAGGCGCGCCACCTGGTGGTAGCGGTCGTAGATGGAGTCCAGCTCGTCCTGCGGGGAGTCCAGGAGGTAGCAGGAGGACATCTGCGGGTGGCGGGTGCCGGAGTTGAAGAGCGTGGGGGAGGACGGGAGGTAGTCCAGGCGGCTCATCAGGCCGTACAGCGCCGTGACCTCGTCCAGGGCGCGCGTGCTGTCGTCCTCGGCGAGACCGCAGGCGACGCGGAGCATGAAGTGCTGCGGGGTCTCGATGACCTTGCGGGTGATCGGGTGGCGCAGCAGGTAGCGCGAGTAGAGGGTGCGCAGGCCGAAGTAGCCGAAGCGGTCGTCGCCGGCCCGGTCGATCGCCGCGTCGAGGCGGGCCGCGTGCAGGGCGACGAACTCGGCGGTGCGGTCGGCGATCAGGCCCTCGCGGTGACCGACGGCGACGGAGGCGGAGAAGGAGTACGCGCCCTGGCCGGCCGCCTCGTCGGCGATGGTGACCGTCAGGAGCCGGGCGGCGAGCCGGGAGTACGCCGGGTCCTCCGCGATCAGACCCGCGGCCGCCTCGGTGGCCAGCTCGCGCAGCTCCGCCTCGTCCGACGCGGCGCTGCGGCCGCGGAGCGCGGCGGCGGCGACCTTGCCGGGGTCGGTGTCGGCGAGATCGGCGGTGAGGTCGGTCAGGGTCCGCAGCAGCACGGTCCCGGGGCCGTCGCTCTCGACCGCGGAAGCCTCGGCGGAAGCCGGATCGGCGGGCGCGATGGTCACGTGGGGGCTCTCCCTCGCTCGGCTCGGGGCCGCGGCGGGGGAAGGCGGGCATGCGGGCATCCGTAACGCCGGACGCGACGCTTCCACCGGCCCACTCCGCGAGGCCCGGACGTCAGTGGCACCCGGAACGGACGGACCGGGCGCGCTGTCGGCAGGTCCTCGGACTCACCTCGTACGAATGTGTCGTATCCGTAGGAAGCACACCGTTGCGGGACAGTTCCGGATTCGCGCCGGATTCCCCTGCGTCGACAGCGAGCACGAGCATACATGTGGGGGGCGCCGCTCATGGCACCCCCCACATGTTGTGTCGCCGCCCGGTGTCAGAACTCCAGGGCGTAGGTGCGCAGCGAGTGGTCGGGGATCGGTTCCCAGTCCCGGTGCGGGGTGCGGACGAAGCCCAGGCGGTCGTAGATCCGGTGTGCAGAGACCATCTTCGCGTCCGTGGAGAGCACGAGGCGCTCGCACCCCGGAAGGGCCCTCGCGCGCTCGATACAGGCCCGTACGAGGGCTTCTCCGACGCCTCGGCCGCGGGCCTCCCGGCTGACGGCGAGCATGCGGAACTCGGCCTCGCCCGCGACCGCGATGTCCGCCCAGGGGGTGTCGCCGGTGGCGAAGGTCACTCCGCCGAGGAGCCGCCCGTCGGCGTCCTCCGCGACGAGTACCTCGCTCTCGCGCGCCCGCCGGGCTGTGTCCCGCAGCACGTCCAGATAGGAGTCCTGCGCCCCGTACTTCAGCAGCCCGTCGTCCAGATAGGTGCCCGCGGTGAGTTCTCCGACCGCCTCGTACTCCTCGGGCCGTACCGCCCTGATCGTGAAGTCCATGAGGGAAGTGTGCCTCCACGGGGACGCGAAGGGGCCCGGGATCTCACGGCGGAGATCCCGGGCCCTTCGGGTGCGGTTGTGGGGCGGTTCGGCGCGTCGCGGCCGTGCGGCCGGTCAGTGCGCCGCGGCCGTGAGCGTCAGTGCGTGTCGGCGCCGAGCTTCGGCATCTCGGTCTGCACGCCGGCGTCTCCGGCGTCCGCCGTGTAGTCGGACGGGGAGGTCTCGTCGATGCCTTCCGGGGCCTTGACGGCCTTGAGGACGAAGGTGAGGACGACCGTGACGACGAGGTTGAGGACGAAGGCGGTGAGGCCGATGTAGCCGATCTCGCCGATGCCGGGGATCTCGGCGGAGGGGCCGCCGAAGTGCTTCTGGGTGGGGCTGGCGACCCCGTACGCGGCGACCGTGCCGTAGAGCATGCCGACGGCCCAGCCGGCGAGCAGCGCCCAGCGGTGGAACCAGCGGGTGAACAGGCCGCCGACGAGGGCGGGGAAGGTCTGCAGGATCCAGATGCCGCCGAGCAGCTGGAAGTTGATCGCGACGGTCTTGTCCATGGTGAGGACGAAGGCGAGCGCGCCGACCTTCACCAGGAGCGAGACGATCTTGGAGACCTTGGTCTCCTGCGCCGGGGTCGCGTCCTTCTTGATGAAGTCCTTGTAGATGTTGCGGGTGAAGAGGTTGGCCGCGGCGATCGACATGATCGCGGCGGGGACGAGCGCGCCGATGCCGATCGCGGCGAACGCGACGCCCGCGAACCAGTCCGGGAACATCGTCTCGAACAGCTGCGGGATGGCGAGCTGCCCGTTCTTCACCTGGATCCCGGCGGCGATCGCCATGAAGCCGAGCAGCGCGAGCAGGCCCAGCATCAGCGAGTACAGCGGCAGGATCGTGGTGTTGCGGCGGATGACCTCACGGCTCCGGGACGACAGCGTCGCCGTGATGGAGTGTGGGTACATGAACAGCGCGAGCGCCGAGCCGAGGGCGAGCGTCGCGTACGTCCACTGGCCCGCCTCACCGGGGACGAGCGCGCCGCGCGGCTTGTCGGTCGCCGGGTTGGTCTGGGCGTACGCCTCGCCGGCCTTGGCGAAGATCTCGTCGAAGCCGCCCAGCTTGATCGGGATGTAGATGATCGCCACCGCGATGACGATGTAGATCAGGGTGTCCTTGACGAAGGCGATGAGCGCGGGGGCGCGCAGACCCGAGGAGTACGTGTACGCCGCGAGGACGCCGAAGGCGATGAGCAGCGGCAGGTCCTTGATGAACCAGTGGGTGGTCTCGCCGCCGCCGACGCCCATCACGTCCAGGACGGCCTGGATGCCGACGAGCTGGAGCGCGATGTACGGCATGGTGGCGAGGATGCCGGTGACCGCCACCGCGAGGGACAGGCCCTTGGAGCCGAAGCGGCCGCGCACGAAGTCCGAGGTGGTGACGTAGCCGTGCTTGTGCGAGACCGACCAGAGGCGCGGCAGGAAGGTGAAGATCAGCGGGTAGACCAGGATCGTGTACGGCACGGCGAAGAAGCCGGCCGCGCCCGCCGTGTAGATGAGCGCCGGGACGGCGACGAAGGTGTACGCGGTGTAGAGGTCGCCGCCGAGCAGGAACCAGGTCACCCAGGTGCCGAACGAGCGGCCGCCCAGGCCCCACTCGTCGAGGCTGTTCTCGTTCTCGGCCCTGCGCCAGCGCGAGGCGAGGAAGCCCATGACCGTGACGGCCAGGAAGAAGAAGATGAAGACGGCGAGTGCGACGCCGTTCACCCCGGTGACGTCCTTCATCGCGCGTCACCTCCCTTGCGGGCACGCTGGTCGATCTGCCACAGCTTGTAGGCGACCATGGTGAGCACGGTGGAGATCAGCACCCAGAGCATCTGGTACCAGTAGAAGAACGGGATGCCGGCGAAGAGCGGTTCGGTCCTCGCGTAGGAACTCACCCAGAGCATCGCCACGAACGGGGCGAACAGACAGAGTCCGATCACCACCCGCATGGGTGTGATGGTGGGTTGTTTCCCTTGTGCCGTATCTGCCGCGTCTGACATGCCGGTTGCCGTCCCCTCGCTGATCACCTGGGTAATGCTGGGGAAATCTAGGCGACTGCTCAGCTCCATGGAACCCCTGTCCGCATAACGGAAGTGATTCGTCGGTATCCCCTGGGGCACGGGGTCAGAGCCAGCCCTCCTTGGTGGCCCGTACCCCCGCCTCGAAGCGGCTGCGGGCGCCGAGCCGGTTCATCAGCTCCGAGCTCATCCGGCGCACGGTCCGCAGGGAGACGCCGAGTCGCCGGGCGGCGATGTCGTCCGTGCAGCCGATGCCGAGCAGCATGAGCAACTCCCGTTCCTGAGGGGAGAGGTCGTGCTCGTCACGGCGTGGGGCCTCGCCGAACGGGGTTCCCGTGTCCCACAGGCGGTCGAAGAGCACCATGAGCGCGTGGACGAGGCCGGGGCTGCGGACTTCGAGTGCGCCCGCGCGCCCGTCCTCCGGGTCGACCGGCACGAGGGCGGCCTCACGGTCGACGATCACCATGAGCATCGGGACGACGGGCACGGTCCGTGCCTCGCCGCCGAGATCGCAGTACCAGCGGACGTACTCGACGGTCGGCGGGTCGTTGCGGAAGCTCTCCTGGTAGATCGACCGGATCTTCACGCCGCGTTCCAGGGCGAGTTGGTCGAGCGGCTGGCTCGCGTCCATCGTGTCGGGGAGCTGGGCGCCGCCCGGGAGGAGCGAGAGGCACTCGGTGCGGACGTTCGCGGCCAGGTCCTCAAGCCGTTCGCGGACGTTGTCGAGGCCCACGACCCGGTGCACCACGTCGTGCCGGGCCGCTCCGTCGTCCCGGTCGGTGTACGTGGCGAGGATGTCGGCCACGGCCCGCTCGGCGCGCTCGACCTGGCGCCGCCGCCGGCTCAGCTCGGCCTCGGCCCGGGAGAGGAGGAAGGAGAAGCCGACCTCGGGGTCGAACGGGAGGACCTCCCCCGATCCGTCGTCCATGGAGACGAGCCGTGCCTCCGTGAGCCTGCCCAGTGCCTCGCGGACCTGTTGCTCCGGCCAGTCGAGCCGGCGGGCCATGTCCGCCACGCCGTAATCGGGCTGTTCGAGCATGAGCCGGTACACGGTCTCCGCGGACTGCTCTATCCCCAGCGCCTCAAGCAAGGCGTCTTCCCCCCGAATGGTCCCGTCGTGCCCGTTCACTTTGCGTGCCTGACCGTGAGGCCTCTGCGATGGTAGGGCCGCGGTCGGCTCTAGGACTAGACCAATCGAACGGCCTTGGAGAGACCGGGAGTTCGGCCGGTTCTTGTTCGGTCGTTCCCCTGCGCGGCGGAAGTTCTTGATCCAAGATGGTCTAGTCCAACCGTCTTCGAGAAGGACTGTATCCATGGCGATCCCCCAGCGCACCCTTGCCCTCGGCGCCCTGCCGTTCGGTACGTCGGTCGACGAGGCCACCTCGTTCGCCGTGCTCGACCGCTTCACCGAACTCGGCGGCACCGTGATCGACACCGCCAACAACTACGCGTACTGGGTCGAGGGCGGCACCGGCGACGAGAGCGAGGAGACTCTCGGCCGCTGGCTCGCCGCACGCGGCAACCGCGACGGCCTCGTCCTCTCCACCAAGTGCGGCGCGCGGCCCGCCATCCCCGGGTCCGCCGAGGTCGAAGGGCTCTCCGAGAAGGCGATCAGGAGCGCCCTCGACGACAGCCTCCGCCGGCTCGGCGTGGACCGGATCGACGTCTTCTGGGCCCACGTGGAGGACCGCGCGGTGCCGCTCGCCGAGACCGTCACGGCCCTCGCCGACCTCGTCGACGAGGGCAAGGCGGGCGAACTCGGCGTCAGCAACCACGCCGTCTGGCGGGTCGAGCGCGCCCGCGCCCTCGCCGGCGACCGCCCGCGCTACACCCACCTCCAGTACCGCCACTCCTACCTCCAGCCCCGCTTCGACAAGGCCCTCCCCTCCACGGCGCACGTCCACGTCACCCGGGAGCTCCTCGACTACACGCGCAGCGAGGGCGATCTGACGATCTGGGCCTACAGCGCGCTGCTCTCCGGCGGCTACACCCGCCCCGAGGTCGGGCTCCCCGAGGCCTACGACCACCCCGGCACCGCGCCGCGGCTCGCGGCGCTGCGCGAGGTCGCCGGAGAACTCGGCGCGACCGTCAACCAGGTGGTACTCGCCTGGCTCCTCGACGGCGAACCGTCCGTGCTGCCCGTCGTCGGGGCGAGCCGGGTCGAGCAGGTGGAGGAGGCCATGGGGGCGCTCGCCCTGACCCTCGACCCCGACCAGCGGCGACGGCTGGACGAGGCGGGCGCCTGACGGAGCCGGGGGCTGGTCGGGGGGTCGGGGGCGGTTCGCGGGCCGGTTCGGGGGCGGTGCGGGGCCGGTTCGGGGGCGGTCTTTCCTGGCCCCGGACCGGCCCCGCGCCTCAGCCCGTCGGGGACACCACCAGCTCCTGGCCCTTGTGGTCGGAGAGGCCCGCGGCGGAGACCAGGGCGTAGCGGTGCACGCGCAGGTCCTCGTCCGTGAACGTCCAGTCCAGCCGCCACAGCGGGAGGCCGCCGATGCCCCAGGTGCCCGGCAGGAAGGACGACGAGGCGGGCAGCGTGTCGCGGAACGCCTCCCGCAGCCCCCTCAGGTCGCCCATGGCCGGGGTCGTGTTGAAGTCCCCGGAGATCAGGAGCGGGTGGGGGTTCGCGCGGGCGTCGCTCAGCAGCGCCGCGTAGTGCTCCTTGCGTACGGGATCGGTGTCACGGACCACGCCGTAGAAGCCGGGGCTCAGCCAACTGCGCTCGATGTCCAGCTGCACCGGGACGTGCACGTTGTAGAACGACACCACCGTGCCGGCCACGTCCACATCGGTGCGCAGCACCTTGTTCCACTCGAACCGTTCCCGCCAGGACGCGGAGCCCTCCGGCGCCCGGCCGGGGCCGACCGGGGGAGCGGCCACCACCGGATGGCGCGAGAGCGTGACCAGCTCCCCCCGTGCCACGAGGTGGTAGCCGGGGAACTCCGCCCGCAGCCGGGCGAGCCGGTCGATCTCCTTGTGCTTCCCGTCCTCCCAGGCCAGATGCTCCTGGAGCAGGTAGACATCGGCGTCCTTGGACCGCAGATAGCGGTGGAACGCGTCCGGGTCGTCGGTCGTGTCCCAGTAGAGCGTGTTCCACGAGAAGACCTTGAGCGCCTGCGCGGGGGCCGGGCCGCGCCCGCCGCCGGGGAGCAGCGCGCCCCAGTGGAGCCCCGCCCTCCCGGCCCCCGCCACCAGGAGCACCGCGAGGGCCGGGAGCAGCCACCGCCGGGTGCGCCCGCGAGTCACGGCGCACGCCAGGGCGGACAGCGCGACGGGCACCACGACGAAGGCCGGCGGCGGCATCAGATCCGGCAGCAGCCACAGCCACCACCGCCCGCTCAGCAGCTGCCCGAGAGCGACGAGAAGCGCCCAGGCGACCGCCGCGCCGATCACGAGCCGGGTGGCGCGGGGCCTTTCGCGTGATGGCCGGTTCGGGGCGCGTACGGGCTTCAGGGGAAGGTTCACGACCGGGGACGCTAGCAGCGTCCAACTCCCTTTTCTCCCAGCGTCGTTGGCCGTCTCGGACTGCGAGAAGCCGCGATACGTGATCGATATCCGATCCATACGCGGACCCGGTGTGCTCTTCCCATGACGCAAACCGTGTCGGTCGTCATACCGGCCTACAACTCCGCACGCACCCTCGACGCCTGTCTGAGATCCGTCCTCGCCCAGACCCACCCCGTCCACGAGGTCATCGTCGTCGACGACGGCAGCACCGACCGGACCGCCGAGATCGCCCGGACCCATCCGTGCGTCCTGATCGGCGGCGACGGCAACCGCGGTGTCTCCGCCGCCCGGAACGCGGGAATCGCCGCCGCCACCGGCGACGTCCTCTTCTTCCTCGACTCCGACGAGGCGCTCACCCCGGACTCGGTGGCCAACGCGCTGGAGATCCTGCGCGAGGACCCCGCCTGCGGCTGTGTGCACGGTGTCATCGCGCCCGAACCGCTCTTCGACGACGGGCCCGTCGAGTGGTACAAGACGCTGCACGCGTACTGGTGGCGCGCCCGGGGCGCAGGAGTGGTGGAGACCGCGTTCTTCGCCCAGGCGGCCGTGCCGCGCGAGGTCTTCGAACGGCTCGGCGGTTTCGACGAGCGGCTGCGCGACTCGGAGGACCTGGAGTTCAGCGACCGCCTCGCCCCGCACTACCGGATCGTCCTCACGGAGCGGGTGATGGCGCGCCACGACGAGGAACACCGGCTCGTCCCGCTGCTCTCGGAGACGTACCGCCGGGCTCTCCTGCTCGTGCCCGCCCTGCTCTCCGCCCGCGCCGGCGGGCGGAGCAACCTGACGGCCAACAGCCCCGCGTCCGTCCTCGCCGCGGCCCTCTGCCTCGGCTCCGTACCGCTGCCGTTCCTCGCGCTCCTCCTGTCCGCCCCGCCCCCGGCCGTTCCACTCCTCGCGACCCTGCCGGTGGCCGGGCTCCTCGCCTTCTGCCTGGCCAACGTCGGTCTGTTCGGCTTCGCGGGCCGCCGCAGGGGCGTCTCCTTCGTCCCCTTCTTCGCCGGAGTCCACCTCGCCGCCCACGCCGCGCTCCTCGCCGGCGCCGCGCGGGGCGCACTCCGCGCGCTCACGTCCGCGCGGCTTCGCACCGACGGCCGGCGCTCCACCGAGCGGGCGGTGGCGCGATGACGGTGTGGCTGCGCAGGCTCCTCACCCCGGTGGTCGTGGCCGCCGCCCTGATCGGGGTCTACCTCCTCCTGCGGGGCGAAGGCCCCAAGGTCGTGGAGGCGTTCGCCCATGCCGACGCCGTCCCCCTGATCGCCGCCTCGGTCGTCGCCAACGTCGCAGGCCTGACCCTCGCCGTGCACGCCTGGCGGGTGCTCATCCCCGGCGACCACCCCATCCGCGGCCTGCGCGCGGCGAAGATCTACTTCCTCGGCCAGCTCAGCAAGTACGTGCCCGGCCGGGTCTGGGGGGTCATCACCCATGTGGCGCACGGGCGCGAGGCCGGTGTCCCCGGTGCCCAGATGACCTCCGCCTATGTGCTGAGCCTCGCCCTGACCCTGCTCACCGGCGCCGCCGTCGGCCTGGTCGCGGCCCCCGCCGCGCTGCCCGGCCATTGGATGTGGCTCTGCCCGCCCGCGCTCCTCTTCCTCGCCGGCGTCGTACGGCCCGCGCTGATCACCCGGCCCGTCACGGCCGTCGCGCGGCTGGTGAAGCGGCCGGTCGTCCCCCCGCCGGACCGCGCGGTCCGCAGGGCCGTCCTGCTCGCCCTCGCCTCCTGGACGGCCTCGGGGCTCCACCTGTGGTTCCTGCTCCTGGCCGTCGGAGCACCGCCCTTGGCGGGGCTCGGCGCGGCGGTCGGCGGCTTCGCCCTGGCCACCGCGATCAGCAGTCTCGCGCTGATCGTCCCCGACGGGTGGGGCGTGCGCGAGCTGACCCTCACCGCCGCCCTCTCCACCGTCCTGCCGGGCGGCCTGGCCGCCGCGGCCGCGATCGCCAGCCGGCTTGTGTGCGTCGTCGCGGAACTCACCAGTTCGGCGGTCGTCCTGGCCTGGTCGCGGACCAGGTCCGCCAGGGAGGCCCGGGAGGCCCGGGAGGCCAGGGCGGCCGGTGAGGCCGGAAAGGCCCGGGAGGCGCGTACATCCGCGGCAGTGGCAGCGAGTACAGCCCCCGCTCCCCGCCGCGCCGCCCCCGCCCCCGACCCCCTCTCCTTCCCCGCCCTCCTCGTCGCCCCGATCACCCGCCCCGCCCGCCCCACCCCGATCACCCACACCACCGCCCCGATGGGAGACCAAGCCCGTGTACACCCTTGACGACGCCGAGAAGTTGCAGGTCGACGAGGTCCACGACCTCTACCGCCGTTACGTGAACAAGAGCCAGGTCTCCCTCATGACCTCGTTCGGCTTCGGCCGCGAGCTCGTCCGCAGCGCCGAGGGCGCGTACCTCACCCTCGACGACGGCAGGCGGATCCTCGACCTGACCGGAGGCGTCGGCGTCCTCAACCACGGCCACAACCACCCCCGCATCCTCGCCGCCCGGGAGCGCTTCGCCCGCGACCGGCGCATGGAGGTGCACAAGACGTACTTCTCGCCCTACCTCGCCGCCCTCGGCCACAACCTGGCCGAAGTCCTCCCCGGCGACCTGAACATGGCGTTCCTGCCGAACTCGGGCGCCGAGGCGGTCGAGGGCGCGGTGAAGCTCGCGTACAAGTTCCACAACGGCAAGCGGAACACCGTGCTGCGCGCGGACTGCGCCTTCCACGGCAAGCTCCTCGGCTCGGGCGGTCTGACCGGCCAGGCCCAGTTCGCCTTCCCCACCATCCCCGGCGTGGACACCTTCCGTTACGGGGACCTCGACTCCGTCCGCAGGGTCGTCGCCGCCCACCGGGGCGACGTCTACGCCCTCCTCATCGAGCCGTTCAGCGCCTCCACGATCCAGTGGTGCTCGGAGGAGTTCCTGCGCGGACTGCGCGAGATCTGCGACCGCGAGAAGATCGTGCTGATCTTCGACGAGATCTACACCGGCTGGGGCAAGACCGGCAGCCTCTTCCACTTCATGCGCTACCCGGGCCTCATCCCCGACGTGCTCACCACCTCCAAGTCCTTCGGTGGCGGGAAGTCGTCCATCTCCGCCTTCGTCGCCCGCGAGCCCGTCTTCCGCAAGGCGTACGACAACCTCGGCGACTCCCTGATGAACTCCACCTCCACCACCTACTACGGCTTCGGCGAGGAGTGCGCCACCGCCCTCGAAGCCGTCAACATCGCGATGGAGGACGACTACCCGGCGCGGGCCCGCGCCCTCGGAGCCGTACTCGAACCCGGTCTCGAACGGCTCGCCAAGCAGTACCCCGACGAGATCGGCCGCGTCGCGGGCGCCGGAGCCCTGTGGGGCGTCTTCATCGAGGGCGGCCCCCGCATCCTCGACCTGATCGCGAAGCTCGCGCCCGGCGGCATGGCCCGCGACCCCCGGTTCAAGACCAAGCTCGTGACCTGCGCCGTGATCAACGCGCTCTACGAGGACCACGGCATCTTCACGTACTACACGCTCAACGGCGACAACCCCCTGATCATCGGCCCCTCCCTGGTCACCGAACCCGAGGAGGCCGAGCGCGTGATCGACGCCCTCGACGACGTCCTCGGCAGGGGGCTGACCGGACTCGTGGCCCGTTTCATCAAGCAGAAGGTGAGCTCCCAGTGGTGATCACGATCACCGGCGCGGCCGGCATGCTCGGCTCCCGCCTGGCCGAACGGCTCCTCTCCGAGGGTCACGAAGTACGCGGCGTCGACCTCAGGCCCGGCCCCGGCGTCCTGCTGACCGGCGACATCCGCGACCGCGAGCTGATGGACCGGGCTCTCGAAGGCGCCGACGTCCTCGTCCACGCGGCGGCCGCCCTGCCCAGCTACCCCGACGAGCAGATCCGTTCCATCATCATCGGCGGTACGGAGAACGTCTTCGCGGCCGCGGCGGCCGCCGGCACCCCCCGCGTCGTGCACATCTCCTCGACCGCCGTCTACGGTCTGCCCACGATCGTGCCCACGCCCGAGGAGTACCCGCGCGAGCCGGTCGACTGCTACAGCCGCGCCAAGGCGTCGGCCGAGGAGATCGCCGAGCGGTACCGCGCCGAGGGCATGTGCGTCCCCATCCTCCGGCCCAAGACCTTCGTCGGTCCCGGCCGCATGGGCCTGTTCTCGATGCTGTTCGAATGGGCCGAGGAAGGACGCAACTTCCCCGTCCTCGGCAAGGGGAACGTCAAGATCCAGATGTTCGCCGTCGACGACCTCGTCGACGCCGTCGTCACCGTCCTCACCGCGCCCGACGACGTCGCCAACGACACCTACAACCTCGCGGCGGCCGAGTTCGGCACCATCCGGGAGGACTTCCAGGCGGTCCTCGACGCCGCGGGACACGGCAAGCGGGTCATCGGACTGCCCGCCCGCCCCGCCCTCGCCCTGCTCAACGTCCTCCAGCGGGCCAAGCTCTCGCCGGTCTACGGCCGCCTGCTGCACAAACTGATGGACGACTCCTACGTCAGCATCGACAAGGCGAAGGCCCAACTCGGCTTCACCCCGCGCCTGTCGAACGCCGAAGCCGTCCTGCGCACCTACGCATGGTGGCGCACCGCCCGACACACCGCCCCGAAGGCGGGGGCCACCGGCCGCACGAGCCGTGACCCGTGGAGCCAGGGCCTCCTGTCCACCGCGAAGATCTTCTTCTGAGAGGCCGTGCCATGACCCAGCTCACCGGACACACCCGTGCCCCGGCGGCGGTACGGCCAGGCAGGCTGCCCGCGCCGATCGCCCTGCTCAGACCCGGCCAGTGGCCCAAGAACCTGCTCGTGGTGCCCCTCGCGCTGCTCGGCGGCGGCGTCGACACCACGACCCTGCTCCGCGTCGCCCTCGCCCTGGGCGCCTTCATCCTCGCCTCGTCGCTCGTCTACGTCCTGAACGACATCGCCGACGTGGAGCGCGACAAGCGGCACCCCGTCAAGCGCCACCGGCCGCTCGCCTCCGGGCGCATGAGCATGGCCTCCGCCGTGACCACGGCCCTCGTGCTCGGCGCCCTGCTCGTCCCCGCCCTGTTCGCCCTGGGAGCCGGGTCCACCCTGGTCGTCCTGCTGTACCTGGCCGTGAACGGCGCGTACAGCTGGAAGCTCAAGCACCTTCCGCTCCTCGACGTCTTCGTCGTCGCCACCGGCTTCGTACTCCGTCTCCTCGGCGGTTACGAGGCCGCCCACCGCCCGGTCGAGATGTGGCTGGTGCTCACCGTGCTCGCGTCCTGCCTGGTCCTGATCCTCGGCAAGCGGCGTCACGAGCTGAGCGTCTCCGGCACCGGGCACCGGCCGGCGCTCGTCGGGTACTCGGCCCACTTCCTCGACCTGGTCCTGGTGCTCTGCTCGGCCCTGACCCTGTTCGGATACCTGCTCTATCTACGTACCGAATCGGGCTTCGGGGAGTACGCCCTGCTCACCGTGGTCTGCGCGCTCTTCGCCCTCTTCCGCTACCTCCAGATCGTGATCGTCGACGGCGGCGGGGGAGAGCCCGTCAAGACCCTGCTGCGCGACCGGGTGATGGTCGTCAACTCCGCCGTCTGGGGCGCGCTCCTCGTCCCCCACCTCGCCACCTGACCGCTCCCCCCTTAACGCCACCGAGGAATCCCATGTCCGAACCCCTCGTGTCGGTCGTCGTCCCGATGTACGACGACCGGCCCACCATCGACCTCTGCCTGCGGTCCGTACGCGAGCAGACGTACCCGCACATCGAGGTGATCGTCGTCGACGACGCCAGCACCGACGGCTGCGCGGAGATCGCCGCCACCCACCCCGTCCAGCTCGTCCGCGTCCCCGAGAACGGCGGCCCCGGCTCCTCCCGCAACGAGGGCGTCCGCCGCTCCAAGGGCGAGATCGTCTTCTTCCTCGACGCCGACCTGACCATGCACCCGGAGGCCGTCGCCCAGGCCGTCGCGCTCTTCGACGAGAACCCGACGTACGGCGCGGTGTTCGGCATACCCGACAAGGAGCCGCTGCTCGAGGAGCCCCTCGTCGGCCAGTACCGCATCCTCCAGTACCACTACTGGCGCAAGAGCGCCGAAGGCCTGGTCAGCGGCGGCTTCTACGCCCTGGGCGCGGTCCGCAGGTCCGCCTTCATGGAAGCCGGCTGGTTCAACACGGCGCTGCGGCAGACCGAGGAGATCGACCACGCGGAGCGGCTCGCCGCCCGGTGGCCCATGCTGCTCACGTCCCGCATCAGGGGCCGGCTCTCCGACGAGAACCGGATGCGGCCCCTGCTGCGCAAGGCGTTCGTCCGCAGCCGCCTGCGAGTGCCGTTCTACTTCGACCGGGGCCGGGCCATGCAGGGGATGGAGACCGGGGGCCGGGCCGTCGCCTCCGCCCTCGGCGGCCTCGCCGTCGCGGCCCTGCCGCTCGGGCTGCTGCACCCGGCCGGGTTCGCGGTCTCGTCGGCCGCGCTCGCCGGGTCGGTCCTCGCGGATCTGGGGCAGTACCGCTTCGTGCTCCGGGAGCGGGGGCCGCTGTTCACGGCCTTCTTCACCGGCGCCCAGGCGCTCGTGAACACCGCCGTCGTGGCCGGCCTCGCGGCCGGGCTCGCGCAGTACGCGGCGAGCGCGCGTTTCCGACGGATGTACGAGCCGCGGGGGAGCCTCGCATGACCACCGCGGAGGCTCCGGACACCGCGGAAGCCCTGGACGCCGAGCGGGCTTCGACCACCGTGCGGGCTTCGAGCGTGGCCGGGACCGCGAGTGGCACCGACACCGTGAGCGGCACCGACACTGCCGGCGGCGCGCGGTCCCCGGCCGGTGCGGGGCCGCCCGGACGCGGTCGCCGCGCCGCCCGCCGGCTCCGCCTCTGGTACGGCCGGACCGTCCTCGGCCTCGCCGTCCTCTGGCTGCTGTTCGCCGTCGTCCGGTGGCTGGTGAGCGGCCGGTGGCACTGGTCCCTCGTCCTCGACGTCGCACCGCCCCTCTTCCTCACCGGCATCCCGCTCGCCCTCCTGGTGGCAGGCGCCGCCGCCTGCGGACGCCGCCGACGGCTCGCCGCCGGCGTCTCGGGACTGGCCCTCGCGCTCGCCCTCACCACCGGCTCCGGCTTCAACTGGCCCGCGCTCTGGCGCGATCCGGGCCCCGTGCCGCCGGACGCCCTGCGGGTGGTCTCGCTCAACACCCAGTACTGGGCCATGGCGACCAGTACCGACCGGCTGTTCGCCCTGCTCCACGCCCGCGACGCCGACGTCTACCTCCTCCAGGAGCACGTGGGCTGGACCCCCGGTCTCGGTGAGGACGGCTACTGGAGGCTCGACGACGACGCCGAGCTGCGCCGCGCGTTCCCCGGCTACCACATCGCCCGCCGCAGTGAGCTGCTCACGATCTCCCGCTACCCGATCCTGTCCCAGACGCCCGTGGGCCCCGGACCACGGCTCACGTACGGCAGGAAGCCCGAATTCGGGCAGGAGTTCGCGCGGGAGAAGGTGCTCCGCACCGACCTCGCGGTGCGCGGCCGGGTGCTGAGCGCGTACAACGTGCACATCACCGTGCCGCTGGCGCTCGACAACCTGAACCTCTTCTCGGACTTCGACCACGACCCTTACCTGCGCCGCAAGCACGCCTGGCGGCAGGAGGAGTTCCGCGGCCTGGAGCGCGACGTGGCCGCCAACCCCCATCCCGTACTGATCGCCGGTGACTTCAACGCCACCGACTCCATGCGCTCCCTCGACGGGGTGCGCGGGGTGGCCGAGGACGCCACCACCGCCCACCCGGACTTCCTGCCGCTGAGCTGGAAGTTCGCGGCCCTGGGGGAGTTCGGGGACAACGTCTTCAACCAGGACCTGCCGTTCTTCCGGATGGACTGGGCCTTCACCAAGGGCGTCACCCGCGTGCACCGCTACGAGTTCCTGCCGACCGACGGGGTGTCCGAGCACCGGCTCCAGGAGCTGCGGATCACCGTGTGAGCGGCGGCGCGGCGACCGTCCGGGCGGAGAGGCGACCTTCAGGCGGAGCGGCACTCGCCGAGCAGGATCGACCGTTCCAGGGCGCCGAGCTTCGGGCCGGGTTCGATCCCCAGCTCCTCGACGAGGGTCAGCCGCACGCGCCGGTACGCGGCCAGCGCCTCGGCCGTCCGCCCGGCGCGGTGCAGGGCCAGCATCAGCTGGGCGTGCAACTGCTCCCGGAAGGGGTACGTCGCCGTCAGGGCCAGCAGCTCGCCGATGACGTCCTCGTGGCGGCCGAGGTCCAGTTCGAGGGCGAGCCGCTCCTCGATGGCCCGGATCCGCAGTTCCTCCAGGCGCCGGATGCCGGGGTCCAGCGCCCGGCTCGTCTGTCCGGCGAGGACGGGGCCGTTCCACAGGGCGAGGGCGTTGCGCAGTTCGAGTACGGCCTCGGCGCGGCGGCCGCCCCCGGCGAGCACGCGGGCGCGCTCCACGCGGGTCTCGAACACCGCGGCGTCCAGGTCGTGCGGGCCGAGGCGCAGCCGGTAGCCGTACGAATGGGTCTCGATGAGCTCGGGGGCGCCGGCGGCGGCGAAGGCGCGGCGCAGTGTGGAGACGCAGATGCGGATCTGGGTGCGAGCACTGGCAGGGGGGTGGGGGCCCCAGACGGTTTCGACGAGGCCTTCGACGGAGACGGCCCAGTCGACCTCCAGCGCGAGGGCGGCCAGGACGGTCTGGGTCCGTCGGCCGCCGAGGGGCACGGGACGGTCGTCGACGGTGGCGCGGAGGGGGCCCAGGATATGGACGAACACGGCTGAATTCCCCGTTCGGGAGGGTTCACAGGAGTCTGCAGTCGGCGATGCCGTAACCGTCGAGCACGGGGGAGCGCCCCAGCATGCGCAGGCAGATGCCCAGCGCGCGTCCGACCGCCTCGAGTTCGTCGGGGCAGTCGAGGCACAACGCGATCCGGACGGAGCGGTCCGTGACCAGCGCACGAGCGGTCTCGACGGGGTCCGTCGGCTCGACGGACCGGTACAGCGCCGCGAGGACGCCGCTGGGGGTGGGGTGCTCGGTGTCGGTCGGGGCGGACGCGGACATCGAGATGCCGATGAGGAAGATGGCGGGTCCTGCGGGAGAAGGGGCGGTCTCGTGGAGGCGGGGGGCGGGGTGCTCAGCCCCACGAGAAGCCGTCGGTGGAGGCGGTGGAGGCGGTGGGCGGGGCGGGCGGGGTGGGTGCCACCGTCGTGTCGGTGCTCGGCTCGGTGCTCGACTCGGTGACCGCGTCGGTGACCGCGTCGGCGGCGAGGACCCGGGCCGGCGGCGTCGTACCGGCGGACGGTCCCGCGGTGACGAGGATCGCGCCGAGGACGGCGAGCGGGGCGGCGGCGAGGACGAGCCGGCGGGCGGAAGAGCGCATGACGGAGACACCTCTGGCGAGTTCGGGATTCGGTGGGATGGTGTCGATCACCCCTGGGCGGGGCCCTTTCGACACGTTCAAGAATCCTCGTACGAGGGCGTGCTGTCAGCGCTCGGACACTGGCAGCAACCGCCCGGTCGTAAGGCGCCACCCGGGGGGCCGCCGCCGGGGGCCGGGCTCACCAGCGGGTTCGCGGGGGGTGTCACGTTCCTGCCGTGCACAAGGTGCCGAGGCGCGCGGAGGTGTGCCGAGACGCGCGGAACCGGAACACGGACCGGCGGACCCGGAAACACGGAACGAGGGGGGCCGCCGATCCCTCGGCGACCCCCCTCGTCCCACTGCGGCCCGGCGCGCGGACCGTCCGTTCAGCCGTTGGGGCGCTTGAGGCGCGCCACGAACTTGTACCGGTCGCCGCGGTAGACGGACCGTACCCACTCCACCGGCTCGCCCTGGGCGTCGAGCGAGTGGCGGGAGAGCATCAGCATCGGCAGGCCCACGTCCGTACCGAGCAGCCCGGCCTCGCGCGGGGTGGCGAGGGAGGTCTCGATGGTCTCCTCGGCCTCGGCGAGGTGCACGTCGTAGACCTCGGCGAGCGCGGTGTACAGCGAGGTGTACTTCACGAGGGAGCGGCGCAGGGCGGGGAAGCGCTTCGCCGACAGGTGGGTGGTCTCGATCGCCATCGGCTCGCCGCTCGCGAGCCGCAGACGCTCGATGCGGAGCACCCGGCCGCCGGCCGAGATGTCGAGCAGCCCGGCGAGGGTGTCGTCGGCGGTGACGTAACCGATGTCGAGGAGCTGCGAGGTGGGTTCGAGGCCCTGGGCGCGCATGTCCTCCGTGTAGGAGGTGAGCTGCAGGGCCTGCGAGACCTTGGGCTTGGCCACGAACGTGCCCTTGCCCTGGATGCGCTCCAGGCGGCCCTCGACGACCAGCTCCTGGAGGGCCTGGCGGACGGTGGTCCGCGAGGTGTCGAACTCGGCGGCCAGTGTGCGCTCGGGCGGGACCGGTGTGCCGGGCGGCAGGGTCTCCGTCATGTCGAGCAAATGCCGCTTGAGTCGGTAGTACTTGGGCACGCGCGCCGTGCGGGTGGGGGCCCCACCCTCCGTCTCCGTGCTGCCCGCGTCCGTGGCCATGGCCTGCCTTCCCGACTCCTGTGCTGCTGCCGTCACCGGCTCCTCCGTCTGTAGCGGCTCACATGGTGGCACGGACCGGTCACGGGTCGTCGCCCTCCCTCAGGTGTCGGTCCGATAACGGACGCGACTGCCCTTCTTATACACCCTTGACACCCCTAAAGGTCTAGGCCAAGCTCCGGGTACTGGTCTAAACCATTAAAGACCAGGTCCCAGCCCCACGAGCACTACCCGACGTATGTCTTCGCGCGGTGGGCAGGGGTTGCAGCATCCCTGAGGAGGGTGGCGTGAAGCGCAAGCTCATCGCGGCGATCGGCGTCGCGGGCATGATGGTCTCTATCGCGGCGTGTGGTTCCGACAGCGACAAGGGTAAGGACGGCGCCAAGGCGTCGGCCGGGGGCGACAAGACGCTGACGGTCTGGGTCATGGACGGATCCGCTCCGGACCCGTGGATGGCCGAGGTGAACAAGGCGTTCGAGGCCAAGCACCCGGGCGTCAAGGTCAAGGTCGAGAAGCAGATCTGGAACGGCATCCAGGAGAAGGTCACCACCGCCCTCTCCGAGGACACCCCGCCGGACGTCCTGGAACTCGGCAACACCCAGACCGCGGGCTACGCGGTCACCGGCGGTCTCGCCGACCTCTCGGGTGACAAGGCCACGCTCGGCTACGACGCCTGGAACAAGGGCATGGTCGCCTCCAGCGAGCTGGACGGCAAGCTGTACTCCGCCCCCTGGTACGCCGCCAACCGCGTCGTCGTCTACGACAAGGCCGCCTTCAAGAAGGCCGGTGTCACCCCGCCGAAGACCCGCGCCGAGTGGATCGACGGCCTGAAGAAGCTCAAGGCCTCCGACCCCAAGTCGCAGGCGATCTACCTGCCGGGCCAGTCCTGGTACGTCCTCGCCGGCCTCATCTGGGACGAGGGCAGCGACCTCGCCGTCAAGGACGGCGAGAAGTGGAAGGGCAACCTGTCCTCCCCCGAGGCCGCCAACGCCATGAACTTCTACAAGGAGCTGGCGTCCTACTCCACCGCTCCGAAGGACAAGGACGAGGCGACCCCGCAGCAGTCCACCGACATCATCCCCAAGGGTGGCGTCGCGTCCTGGATCGGTCTCGGCTGGGAGGCCGGCGGCGCGATCGACGCCATGAAGAAGGCCGGCAAGACCGCCGACTTCGGCTACTTCCCGATCCCGGGCAAGACGGCCGACAAGCCGGGCTCCGTCTTCCTCGGCGGCTCCAACCTCGCCATCGCCGAGCGCTCCAAGAACAAGGACCTCGCGAAGGAGTGGCTGGCCCTCGCCGCCGGCAAGGAGTTCATGACGAAGTACGCCGCCGCCACCGAGGGCGCGCTGCTTCCGAACACCGACTCCGCGCAGTTCAAGCCGGCCGCGGGTTCCTTCGCCGAGGCCATGGCCCTCTCGTCCGCCTCCGGCAAGGTCACCCCGGTGACCCCGGGCTGGGCGAACGTCGAGACCGCCCCGAACCCCATCAAGGACTACATGACCAAGGTCCTGAAGGGCGCGGACGCCAAGTCCGCCGGTGAAGCGGCCGACAAGGTCATCAACGAGCGCATCAACCAGCAGTAATCCGTAGCCCGGTGGTGGGGGGGGGGGGGGGCCCCCCCCCCCCCCCCCCCCCCGCGGGGCGGGGGGGGGGGGGCCGGCCCGCCCCCCCCCCCCCCCCCCCCCCCCCCCCGGGGCCCCCCCCCCCCCCCCCCCCACCACAACA